>CAMCPZ010000013.1 GCA_945876865.1 Bifidobacterium breve
AGATTCGTGCAATTCGTGACAACTGGCCAATCCATGACTTCAGGCGAGCGCGGGCGGTCAAAGCGTTATTCGGACCGCTTCTAGCAAGGTTTGCCGCCGCTTTAACTTTCTTATCCCCTAGAAGATTTCGGTCGAGGTAGCTTCCAAAAATCGGTAAAGTAGGACACTTATGTCTGTTAACTCTTTTGCTGATGAATTGCGTGCCCGCAGCGATGATGCAATCGCACAGTTATTTGCGGTGCGCCCAGATTTGCTCTCTCCGGTGCCAACAGATTTATCAGCGCTATCGGCTCGTGCAAATTCAACTCCAAGTTTGATGCGCGCACTTGAGTCACTAAATAAATTTCAGCTAGAAGTTTTGACATCTGCTAGCACCTTGACGCAACCTTTTTCTAAATCAGAGTTACTTTCAGTTTCCGTTCCAGAAGCTGGTGAAGAATTACTGCGGCTTTGGGCTGCTGCTTTTGTTTATAAGGATGGGACCAAATTTAGATTGCCTGGAAATTTAGGCCAACTAATAGGCGATGAACCAGCTGGCCTTGGGCCGCGTTCAATGAAGAAATTTGATTTTAAGGCGCTAGCGGATCTTCCAGATGATTCAGCCGCGGTTCTCGATCGCTTAACTTGGGGGCCACCTCGCGGGCAGGTTGGAAATATAAAAGCGCCAGGTAAATCTATTGCATGGTTACTAGAGCACGATTATTTAGCAGTAATGGATTCAAAGACAGTTGTCTTGCCTCGGGAAGTTGGTATGCATTTACGTGGTGGAAAAGTCTTCAAGGAATATTCACCAAAAGCGGTTAGCTTCGTTGGGACTGCACGTAAGCAGAAAGATATAGATCGTGCTGCGATTGCAAATATTTCAAACTTTCTGCGGTGGTGTGAAGAACTCGCACATCACTGGTCTGACGAGCCACCAATTGCGCTACGTTCTGGTGGACTTGGAATTAGAGATCTAAAGCGCAGTGCAGATCACTTAGGGATTGCTGAAAATTGCGTTGCCTTTGTTGCTGAAGTTCTTTACTTAGGCGGACTTATCGTTATTGATCCTGATGACCAAATCTTGCCCACAAATTCCTTTGATATTTGGATGTCTAGATCTCTTGAAGAACGATGGAGCTCACTTGTAAGTCTGTGGCTTGAAACTTCTCGAGTGAGTGGTTTATCTGGCAAGGTTGGCGAGAAAAACATTGCACCTCTCGGTCCAGAACTTGATCGCGCTGGTATTTCATCGATGCGCAAAGTTACCTTAAACATTTTGGCGAAAAATTTAGAGTCAGATCCAGTAATAAAGAACTTGCAGGAAATTATTGCTTGGCAGATGCCACAGCGATTTAATGCAGAATATATTGAATGGACACTTCGCGAAGCCGAATGGTTGGGACTTACTGGCCAGGGCGCACTCTCCGAATTTGGTATCGCTTTTCTAAATGGATCCGATGAGCTTGGTGTAGAGCGCGCATTACCAAAACCAGTTGATCACATTTTGATTCAGGCTGATAACAGTGCAATAGCACCTGGGCCATTGACAGTTGAACTTGCAAACATGATTGGAACAATCGCAGATATCGAAAGTCGCGGTGGTGCTTCGGTTTACCGCTTCAGCGAAGGATCAATTCGAAGAGGTTTAGATCATGGTCAAACCGGAGAACAGATAAAAGATTTTCTAAAGAAAACTTCTAAAACACCAGTCCCCCAACCACTTGAATACTTAATCAATGATGTTGCTAAACGTCATGGCCGACTGCGAGTCGGTATGGCACAGACCTATATTCGTTGCGAAGATGAAGGTCTGTTGACACAAATTTTGCATGACAAGAAATTGGAATCACTTCGCTTCCGTAAGTTAGCGCCGCAAGTGTTGGTCTGTGACTTTGAAGCTGGCGATGTTATCGCGACGCTTCGCGAAGCTAGTTATCTTCCAGCTGCAGAGAACGCTGGTGGAATTTTGATTTCAGCACCTGCAATTCGCCGGGCTAAATCACGTCCGAAGCCGCCAAGAATTATCAGCGAATCTTCAGCTCCTAGTGAAATTGTTATTAAAGCGGCAGTTCGTACTCTTCGAACTGGAGAGAAGGCAAGCTCGCATAAGCCGCGTGAAGTTCCTAGAACAACCGCAAATGAAACTCTGGATTTGTTGCATCAATATATTGAAGAGCAAGCAAGCCTGACAATCGGCTACGCAGATACAAATGGCGGGGTTTCCAATAGGCTTATCGATCCAATCTCTATCTCCTTGGGCACTTTAATCGCCAGAGATCATGCAACTGGCGAGATGCAGAGCTTTCGGATACCGAGAATCACCGGCGTCAGTCCAGCGAAGTAAGGCAGACTTATCCCATGGCAATCATCGAAGATTTGAAGAAGCTTGTTGAATTTGAATCTCCAAGTGAAGATCTTGCTGCCTGTCGTGGAATTGTAGAACTAGCCATTAAAATTGCAGATGAAAATTTAGAACCCGCTGCTCAATTAGTTGAAGAGAATAATCGTCCAGTTTTTTGGTGGGGAAGTAAGAGCCCTGAAATTGTTCTATTGGGTCACTTAGATACGGTCTGGCCTAAAGGTTCATATCTTCCAACGTGGAGTGTTTCTGGTGACATTGCAAAGGGTCCGGGAATCTTCGATATGAAAGCTGGCTTTCTGCAAGCTATTTATGCATTAAAGGAAATCCCTAACGCAGCTTCGAAGGTAGCGATAATTGCAACTACAGATGAAGAGCTCGGAAGCCAGAGTTCTAAAGCCCTAATCGAGCGGGTATCAAAATCTGCACGTGCAGTTCTGGTTTTGGAAGCATCGCTAAATGGCAAGGTTAAAACTGGTCGAAAAGGCACATCGATGTATCGAATTGCGCTCCATGGCCGAGCATCACATGCTGGCTTGGAACCTGAAAAGGGAATAAACGCAACAACTGAGATAGCTGCAATAGTTATTGAGGTAGCAAAGTTAGCAAACCCAGAGTTTGGAACAACTGTTGTTCCAACCGTTATGCATTCTGGCACAACAACAAATACCGTTCCAGCACTTGCAACTCTTGATGTTGACATTCGATCATTCGCTAGCGAAGAATTAATTCGAATTGATTCTGCTATGAAAAAACTTTCAGCTTCACACCCAGAGGCAAGGTTAGAAGTGATCGGTGGAATAAATCGGCCACCACTAGAGACTTCTTCAACAGCCGAGCTCTATGAGATTTTAGAGAAAGTAGCGAGTGAAATCGGTATGGAACCAATAGGCCAAGCATCTGTGGGCGGGGCTAGTGATGGAAATTTTGCGGCGGCTGCAGGAGCTCGCGTATTAGATGGTCTTGGTGCCGTCGGAGATGGCGCACATGCCCCGCACGAACAAATATTGCTCTCTTCAATTCCGTCGCGAGTAAAACTCCTAACTGCTTTTATTAAGGAATTAATTCGTGACTGATGGCCCGTTAATTGTTCAAAGTGATAAAACCCTTCTTCTAGATATTGATCATCCACTAAGTGATGACTGCCGCCGTGCGATTGCCTCTTTTGCAGAACTCGAAAAATCTCCAGAACATATTCATACCTACCGTTTAACCCCACTTGGCCTATGGAACGCGCGCGCAGCCGGACACGATGCAGAGCAAGTTGTAGACATACTTCTTAAATACTCTAGGTTTGCGGTTCCACATGCACTGCTTGTCGACGTTGCTGAAACCATGTCTCGTTATGGTCGACTAAGACTCGAGGCTCATCCAGTCCACGGCTTGGTTTTAGTTTCACATGATCCAGCGGTTCTTAAAGAAGTTACTAGGGGCAAAAAAGTCGCACCAATGCTGGGACTGCAGTTAGATGCCGAAACAATTGTTGTTCATCCTGGACAGCGTGGTTTTCTTAAGCAAGCGCTATTAAAACTTGGCTGGCCGGCAGAAGACTTTGCGGGGTATGTAGATGGTGAACATCATGAAATTGATTTGGTCCAAGATGGTTGGAGCATTAGAAAGTATCAAGAGCTTGCAGCTGAAGGTTTCTGGCATGGTGGCTCTGGAGTAGTTGTTCTGCCGTGTGGCGCCGGAAAAACTATTGTTGGAGCAGCCGCGATGGCCCATGCGAAAGCTACTACATTGATTCTTGTTACAAACACAATTGCGGCAAGACAATGGCGCGACGAACTATTAAAGCGAACCACGCTGCATGAAGATGAAATCGGTGAATATTCTGGGTCTAAGAAAGAGATTCGTCCCGTAACAATTGCTACCTATCAAGTTATGACAACCCGCAAACAAGGTGTTTATGCCCACTTAGATCTCTTTGATGCAATTGACTGGGGCCTAATAATTTATGATGAAGTTCATCTGCTTCCAGCACCTATCTTTAGATTCACCGCGGATATCCAATCTCGGAGAAGGCTTGGTTTGACTGCAACACTGGTTAGAGAAGATGGGATGGAGGGCGAAGTATTTTCATTAATCGGACCTAAGCGATTTGATGTTCCCTGGAAAGAGATTGAAGCCCAAGGTTATATTGCGCCTGCCGATTGTATTGAAGTGCGAGTTAACTTAACTGAAGATGAACGCCTAAATTATGCAACTGCCGAACCAGAGGATCGTTATCGTTTCTGTTCAACAACTGCGACAAAGCGTAAAGTTGCAATTGCACTTGCAAAGCAGCACAGTGAAGAGCAAGTTTTAATCATTGGCCAATATATTGACCAACTTGATGCGCTAAGCGCTGAACTTGGGGTTCCACTTATTAAAGGTGATACACCGATAAAAGAGCGTGAGCGTCTCTTTAATTTATACCGGGCTGGAGAAATCAAATGCCTAGTAGTTTCTAAAGTTGCTAACTTCTCAATCGATTTACCAGATGCGACGATTGCAATTCAGGTATCAGGAACATTTGGATCACGCCAGGAAGAGGCGCAGCGACTTGGCCGAATTTTAAGGCCGAAGTCAGATGGCAGAACTGCTAGGTTTTATTCGATTGTCGCCAGAGATACTGTTGATCAAGATTTTGCTCAGAACCGTCAGAGATTCTTGGCCGAACAGGGATATGCCTACGGAATTATTGATGCAGATGACGTTCTGAGTGCTAACCCAGATTAAAGCTTAGAGATTGCTAATCTAAATCTTTCTGGGTCGACTCTAAAAAAATCATGTGGTTGATTATTTATTAATATGACTGGCACTTGCTCGCCATATTTTCCTTCAAGTTCAGCGTCACCATCAATCAGGATTTTAGTTACCGTAAATTCAAAATCTTTCCGAATTTCGCTGATAACTTCTAGAGCGACTTCACATAAGTGACAGTTGCTTCTCGAATAGACACTTACTTCAATCATTGATTAATTCTAGGTCGAAAATCAGTCTTTTCTAAACTTTCCAACTAATCACCAAGCCTGAATTCGAATTACGGTGGTATCGGAGGGGCGCTACTGCTAGCGTTTTGCCCATGCGTGCCAGGTTCCTTTTACTAACTGCAGCAATATTTGCTGGTGTTTTAGTTGCTCCGGCATCTGCGCTACCAAGCTCGGTTAAGTCGATTGATGCACCTTGGGTTCATGTCTATGCTGATAGGTCTAGCAATAAACAAATAGTTAAAGATCCGATTCCCCGAACTTATGCGGTGGACAAATCCTTAGTAAAGAGTTCGTTCAAAGTTGATTTCACTACGACTCCAGCTATTTATCAACCAGCAATTAACGCTGCGGTTGATGTTTGGTCTCAGAATTTTACCTCGCAAGTCCCGGTAAAAGTAAAAGTGTTCTGGGAGCGCCAAGCCAACACAGGAATTCTAGCTTCGGCATCTCCGGGAAAATTTCATACTAATTTTAAGAATATTCCTGATGGCGACCTTTGGTATGCATCAGCTCTGGCAGATGCCATTGCTGGCGAAGATATTGAACCAACAATTCAGGAAGTAACGATTCGAATTAATTCGACCAATGGTCCGATGTTGTTTCTCGGCACTGACGGAAACTGTCCAAGCAATAAATATGATTTAGTATCAATGATTCTGCATGAAATGGGACATGGCCTTGGATTTTTATCCAATGCTGATTACGACGATCTATATGGATACGGAAGCATTCAACAGCCAACACCATTTGATGCATATGCCCAACTTCCAGATGGTCGTCGTTTAATGGATTTGGATTCTCCTTCTCTTGAATTAGGTGAAGCTATGACCCAGCCACTTGTTTGGTCGGGCGCAAACGGAATTCGGGCAAATAACGGAGTTAAGCCTCTGCTCTACACACCCTCAGAGTACGAAGGTGGTTCTTCAGTTAGCCATTTAGATGAAGATACTTTTGCAAATAGTGCGCGTGATGCAGTTATGTCACCTAATCTTAAAATGGGAGAAGTTTTTCACTCACCCGGACCACTTCTTATCGCAATGTTTCAAGATTTGATGGCAAAGCCGCCGGTCGGAATTCCCTTTGGAATTCCAAGTGTGCCAAGAAATGTTAAGGCCCTGGTGGCTGATAAATCTGCAATCATCAGCTTTGATCCACCTACTAATCAACGAACTGCTCAAATAACTTCTTATGTCATTAAGGTAAATCAGACTGGCATAGAAAAGTCTGTGACAACAAGTCCAGCAATTATCACTGGTCTTACCAACGGATCTACATACTCGTTTACTGTAAGAGCGAAGAATGCTGTGGGCATTTCAGTTGAAGCGACAACAAATGCCGTTATACCCCAAGCGCCCTGGAAGAAAACCTTCCTTGACTCAAGCTCCGATGGAAAATATTTTGCCACTGCTACGTATGCCGGAAAAACTGTAGTTGCTTATTCGGACACTCAGCGCGGAACCCTGAAACTTGCGACTTGGAGCGGCAAGAAGTGGTTGATAAAGACTGTTGACGGAAATGGGTCAACTGGTGGTCGGACTAACAACAGCGTGGCTGGGAGTATCTCGGTCTGCACAAATAAAATTGGAAAGACTGAATATTTAAATCTTTACTATGGAGATTTAACAGAGAAGGATTTACGAAGAGCCTCTTACAACGGCAAAAAATGGAGTTTTGAAATTATTGATGGCAACGGGCCAGTTATCCAAAACTATAAAGAAGCTGACCGCGTGCGCACCGCCAGTGATGTAAGTGTTTCAAATGCCTGCGCTATCACTTCTGCCGGGGAGCAGGTTTTCTATCGAGACGAGAGCCAAGGAATTTTACTTGGGGCTGTTCGTGATGGAAAAAATTGGCGATATGAAATTGTTGATGGTGATTCAGAATTAAATGATAGAACCATGGGAGATGTCGCCTTCCATTTGAAAGCAATAACTATTGGAAATAGCGTGAATGTTTTCTACGATTCAGTTCTTTCAGTCAGCAACGTTGATAAAAGTGTCCAGCGCGGAGAAATCCGGATCGCATCTCGCGATAGTGCATTTGCTGAAGATTGGCGATATCAAACTGTGCTGCCAAGTGGTGGGAACACAGTTGTTGCAGGGTATGACTTAGCTGCAACTTTAATTTCTAAAGTTATTTACACCGGCTGGTTAGGCGCATCCGGAATTTCACTACCAAATCCAGATCAAATCCAGTGGAGCAGAATGGATTCTGTTGCACTACCAAGTACTACCAAGACGGATTACTTTGGAACTCCCAGTGCTCCAATTGCGGTAGACAATGCGGCAATAATCTTTGGGTGCCAAGATCGCCTCTGTGCCTATAACAAAAATGATAAGACAATTAATTTAATTTCAAATGCAAGTGTAAAGGACACGAAATCTGCAACTTGGATCACCATAAATAAGGTTAAGTTTGCACTCGCATCAAGTGACGGAAAATTAACTCTCTTTAGAAAACCTTAAATCAACCCATATTCGAAAGTAAGTGAACTTGGTTATCTGAATTAACCTCGACTAAAACTGCGGCTCCGATGCCAGATTGCCACAATACTTTCTTCGCCTTTCCAGGTAGAGAATTTGCGGCGAGCGCCTTACCTTTATTTGTATATTTCACAATCACTGGTGTCGGTTTCTTTGCTCGCCAACTTGGGATATCAACAATCGTTGTTTTTGAGATAAAACTCGTAATTCTGTTTGGACCAGCCTTTATTCGCTCGATTGCTGGAGGTTTTGGCGTCAGGATTTTCCCAATTATTATTTCGGAAAATACTCCAGCCAAGCTTGCGGAAATTGAAAATTGTTCTGTTCGTTCCTGTTCCGTAATTTTGCCGACAACTTTTAAACTAGCCCCACTTGATGTGATTGCTGTAGGTGCAATGAGTCCGTTTACATCACTGAAAAAAGTTTGAGCAATCTCACCGTTGGATCCAATTTTCCAAAGAACTAACCGGTTCAGAGTATTTTTAGGTGTAATCGGTTTTTCAACAGAGATTAAATCTAAATTTACGGCCGAAGCATCGGTAGCCACAGTTTCGGTATCCGTTGGCTTAGAAGTTGCACCTACAACCCAGAAAAATCCTTCGCGATCCCTTGTTATTGCGGTAGCAATGTCATCGCTCGCACTGCCTAATCGTAGATTCCAAATTAGTTTTTTACTTCGGTCGAAAGTGGAGATAAAGCCATCACTTCCGCCCAGAGTTGGTGATGTCACAAAATCTGCTAATCCGGTTTCTACAGTCCCCACTATTGCTAATAAATTTGAATTAAGAGAAAGATCTGAAATTTGATCACCAGAACCGGCTGGTGAAACTGCAGTTATTGCCGGCTTTGAAGGCAGAACTTTGATTGCAGCCGAAGCGTTTGGTGAAATTATGGATAAGGGAATAACTAAGGTTAGAACCCAGAACTTAACTGCTCTTTTAGGCAAGTTCCTGTGACCGATCTCGTGCGGCGGTCATTGCTCTTGTAACAATTTCACCGAGGTTAGCTTCACTAAAAACCTTTAAGGCAGCTGCAGTCGTTCCATTTGGGCTTGTTACATTCTCGCGCAAGGTCGTAGCACTTTTCCCTGATTGTTCTAACATCGCTGCTGAACCAACCATAGTTTGAATTGCAAGCGTTGTTGCCTGATCCTCAGATAAACCAAGTGAAATACCAGACTTAATCATCTCTTCGACAAATGCAAAAAAGTAGGCAGGGCCTGATCCGCTGAGAGCGGTAACTGCATCTTGTAAATTTTCCTGGATAGAAATAACTTTCCCGCAGGTAGCTAGAAATTCTGATACAAATTCAGCCTGCTCAGTGTTCACACTTTTACCTAGTGAAATTGCAGCCATACCGAGACCGAGCAAAGTTGGGGTGTTTGGCATTACTCGAATAATCGAAATATTCGATCCGACTATATTGCTCACGAAATCGGTGGTTTTCCCGGCGGCAAATGAGACGAGTGTGGCGCTCTTATTGAGGTCTGCTCCGATTGAAACTAGCAATTGTTCCAAATCCTGTGGCTTAACTACTAACAAAATTACATCACTACTTTTGGCCAATTCGGTGAGACCAACTTCTCTAGCGCCATATTTGCTAGAAATTTCTCGAGCTCTATCAGCACGCTTCTCGGTGAAGACTATTTGAGCTCTGGGAAATCTTGAAGATACAAGCCCGGAGATGAGCGCTTCTCCCATAACACCAACACCGATTAAACCAACTTGAAATTTTGATTTAGAGAGTGAAGCTTGTTCTGACATAAGAGAAGCCTACCTAAAGCCGCCTTCTCCTTGCTTAACCAGATGTGCTTATTTAACGAATAAGCCTTAGGCTCTGTCATTATGCCTGAGGTAAAACCAAATTTCGCACGTGACTGGGTCGAATTCAAGGATCCTGCAAAGCCCGAAGAGCTCTATAAATGTGACCTTACTTGGCTAACTTCGTATTGGACATGCATTTATGGTTCTGGTTGCTGTGGAATTGATGCGGATAAGCCAGATGCTGGATGTTGTTCTGATGGTGCTTACTATTCAGATGAAGATGATGAGAAGAGAACACTTGAAGTCGCAAAGCGATTAACCCGTGATATGTGGCAATACTTCGATGAAGCTCAGCCGAAGAAAGCAAAAGGCAAGATGCAGATTTCAGAAGTTGGTCTAGATAAAGATCGCAAAACTCGGAAAATTGATGACTCATGTATATTTCTAAATCGCAAAGGTCATAGCGCACCTGGCTTTACTGGTGACTTTGGTTGTGTGCTTCACCATTTAGCGCAGAAAGAAGATATTCACTTTGTAGAAACCAAGCCAGATGTTTGTTGGCAACTTCCAATTCGAAGAAGTTTTGAACAACGCGAATTTGGCGATCAAGAAATAACTGTAAATGTAATTGGTGAATATGAACGCCTAGCTTGGGGAGATGGTGGCGCAGAATTTGATTGGTATTGCACAAGCAATACCGAGGCTCATGTTGGTAGAGAGCCAGTTTATGTCTCAAACAAAGTTGAACTGATTGCACTTATGGGCGAAGCAGCTTATTCGGTCTTAAAATTCCACTGCGATAATCGAATGGAAGCAATCTTGGCCGCACGCAAAGAGCAGAAAAAGCGTGAATTACCGCTATTTGTGATTCATCCAGCCACTGTCGAGGCCCGTAAGTAATTAGTTTAAGGCGTTTCGATCTATCTTTGAAGTCACCAACATGTGCGGGACTGTGAGCGCCCAAACAACGACGAGTAAGTACCACAAATAGCTTGCATCAATATTGCCGGTATCAATGACTGCAATTACTAGTGCAACGGCTATGGTTCCAAAGAGTGCAGGTAGACCAGGTTTTACTGCGGACATGAATGAGCCAACCGGATTATTTCTTTCGGCAGCACTCTTTGCCTTAGGCAATATCAGAGTCAATCTTGCAGTATGTCGCATCGCATGCCAGCAACCGAAATAAACTGCGAAAGCTACTAAAGGTGGCGCAACTAGAGCTAGCGCTGCTAGAACAATTAAATCAAGAACTTCCCTAAACCTTTTTTCATTAATTAGTAGAGCTAAAGTCGTAACAAAGAAGAATGCAATTAGGAATTTAAGTTGGGGGGCGATATTTGATGCCCAATCAATTAGGAGCGGATTAATCTCTCGTAGCGCACTCGTAGTTGATTCTTTTAGTAGCGGGATTAACACTGGTATTGCTCCAGATGTAATCGCAAACGCGTTCTGGGTTTTTGATTTCATTCGGCGGCGACCAGTTAGTCGATCCTGTTCAGCAATAAATGCTGCATCTCCAAAACCAAAATGAAAGGCACTCATCACTAAGACCAATTGGAAGCCGAGCTTGTTCCAGTGCAAGATGGCCAGAACTGCAAGAACGGCAATCGCGACATAGATGAAGATTAGGAGCGCTAATTTCGGCTTAGAAGTTGCTGGTAATGCCACGAGGTGATCGACCGCTCCGTGCGGAATTCCGATTGCTAGTGCCAGAACAGCTAACCCAACCTGCCAACCTAAACTCTCTCCAAAATTAAAGAGAATAAATAGCCCAGAAATAATAATGGCACTAATAGCAGCAAGAGTAGAGAAGCTACGAACTGAATTAAAAACTGATTTAGCACCATTCACGGGACTAGTATATGAACCACCTTAAGCAGTATTGGGAGAATTACTGTGTTGAAATTTGGGTATGTAGCAATGCTTACTTTCACCGTAGTTGGTTCGTTCTGGCTCGAATTAGCTCTCAAGATTAGAGTTTTAAAACGGATTAAGCGGGCGCTGATGAGCATTATTCCGATAGCGATTCTCTTTCTTATCTGGGATGCATACGCGGTTGCAAATGGACACTGGGATTTTGATCCAGATCAAGTTCTTGGAATTTATGGACCATTTGGAATTCCACTTGAAGAGTATCTCTTCTTTATCATCGTTCCAATGGCAGCAATCATGACGATAGAAGGTGTGCGCAGCGTTAAGAAGCATTGGACCGTTGGGGATGAGCAGAAATGATCTATAGCGACATTGCAATTGTTGGTGTGATATTCGCGGTGTTCTTCGACCTTTATGGAGTGAAGACTGTGCTACTTACAAGACGAGTGTTCTGGACTTCATATGCAATCATTGTTCCGTTTCAATTAATAACTAATTGGTGGCTAACATCAAGGGAAATCGTTACCTATAACCCAGATGGAATTATTGGAACACGAGTTGCTGGTGCACCGATCGAAGATCTGCTCTTTGGCTTTGCCTTAGTTTTATCTACTATGAGCCTCTGGGTTTACTGGGGTCGTAAAGGCGTCCAACCTAAAAACTAATTAATTGCAGCAAAGAGAATCGCGGCAAGACCAATAACTATTGAAATCTTCTGTGCCGTCTTTGTGTTAAGCGCTGCGGCAGTTTTTGGAATAAAGCTTAGAATCAAAATTACCGCACCAGGTGTAAGAATTATGACGCTATTCCTTACAACGTCCGGTTCTCCAGTTTGATAACGCAAATTCAATAAACCAATAGCAACTAGTAAATATCCACCCCACCGGTAATTTGTCATGGTTAAGGGTATCCCTTTCGCAACAAAAAAATGGGGGCACCATCTCTGGCGCCCCCAAATTTCTTGATTCTTTAGATCAGATTAGTGATCTTCCTTCATACCTTCTGCTGCTGACTTCAGACGAGCAATCTTGTAGATTGTTAATCCGAATACGCACTTGGCAAGAACGTCGGCGATCGTGTAACCAATTTGTCGGTTAACGAATGCACCTGGATCTGTTGCACCAGTGTCAGTAAGAATTGGTAGTAGGTACGCAATTGGGTAAACGCCCCATGTCGCGATCAATAGAAGACGTAGGCGACCAACGGTTGCTGCTACACCTTCTGGTTGGCGATCAAGTGACTTACCTAGCTCTACGAATAATACGTAAAGGATGTAAATGAATGGAATTGTTGATAGAACGCCCCAAATTACTTTGGAGTTTGTATCAGTTGCGATTTCACCTGGGTAACCAAGTGCGATCATTGCTGCTGATGCAGGAACTAGGCGAGAAATAAGTGACTTTGCTGCAGCCTTAGCTAGTGCAAGAACGGCAATAACTTCTACAAGTAGAAGAGGTACTGTCAGGATCCAGTCAACATAACGGTATCCCTCATTGAATGCACCTTTAGCGTTTCCAATTGTTACTCCGCCATCAACTGTTGATTCTTCAAATGAGTTAAATATGCGCCAGTAGTGATACGCAGCGATGAATGTAACCATTGAAGATAGAACAAGTGCATTGCGGTATTTAGGTAGAACACGAGCTTGTGACACCAATGTGTAAACGGTGCAAGCAAGCATCGAAATCAAGCCAAAGGAGAACACGTTGTAAAGCGTGCTCCATTGGCCGTCTGTTAGATTTACCATTTAAAGCCTCCGTGGGCGTTTTGGTTCTGGGCCTCGGTCGAGACGCCAGCCGCATAAATTGTGATCCCATATGAAGAGCACAAGTCCTGCGTAGTAAAAGGGTAAAGGTGTACGACTAGAAATACACGGCTAATTCACAGTTTTTTTGGGTTTTTTGGGTGATTTTAAGCGTGTGGGTGAGTGCATATAGCCTTCTGGCATGGCTAAAAAAACAGCTCCGACCAAAGACCCATTCCGCTGCTCGGAGTGTGGCTGGAGCACCACTAAATGGGTCGGCAGGTGCGGTGAATGCCAGGCCTGGGGAGTTGTTGAAGAGGTCGCGGCCCCAAAGAAGCTCTCTCTTGTTGCTGGACAGGTAACTTCGCCAGCACTTCCAATCGGTGAAGTTAGTTTAGAAAATGCGAAGGCAAGATCTAGTGGAGTCAGCGAACTTGATCGAGTTCTTGGTGGTGGCTTAGTTCCGGGTGCGGCAATTTTATTAGCTGGTGAACCTGGAGTTGGAAAATCCACACTTCTGTTAAGTGTTGCTGCAGAGAGTGCAAGAGCAAAGATAAATTCACTTTATATAAGTGGTGAAGAATCTGCTTCCCAAGTTCGACTGCGCGCGACGAGATTAAATGCGATAGATCCAAACTTATGGCTTGCCTCCGAAAATGAACTTAGTTCAGTGATTGCACATATTGATGCTGTTAATCCACAGTTACTAATAATTGATTCCATCCAAACTATTGCAAGTGCTGCAGTAGATGGCGCACCAGGTGGCGTCACCCAGGTTCGTGAAATTGCAGCTGCGCTGATCAGAATTGCGAAAGAGCGTTCAATCACTTTGATTTTGGTTGGTCATGTCACAAAAGATGGTTCGATTGCCGGGCCAAGACTTCTTGAACATATTGTTGATGTTGTCTTAAATTTCGAAGGTGAGCGCCATTCACGGCTGAGGTTAATCCGAGCAATTAAAAATCGCTTTGGTGCATCTGATGAAGTCGGATGTTTTGATATGACTGAAAATGGAATCACTTCACTCCCAGATCCAACTGGGTTATTTACTACTCGCCATAACGAACCTGTTCCAGGAACTTGTGTAACGGTCACTCTCGAAGGAAGACGTCCACTGCTTGCTGAGATCCAAGCCCTTGTTGGTGCAGCTGTTCCCGATGGCCGGGACTTCGGAAACTCACGTCGAGTCACATCTGGTCTCGATAATCCGCGCACTGCAATGACTTTGGCGGTCCTAGAGCTAAGGGCAAATATTCGAGTATCTGGTCGAGATGTTTATGTCGCAACAGTTGGTGGAATGAAGATTTCCGAACCAGCAGCAGATCTTGCAGTAGCGCTTGCAGTTGGTTCGGCCGCTAAAGGTCTTGCACTCCCCGCAGATTTAATTGCAATCGGCGAGGTTGGACTTGCTGGCGAAATTAGAAAAGTAACAGGTGCAACACAGAGAATTGCTGAAGCAGCAAGGTTGGGTTTTAAGAGGGCAATGGTTCCAGCAGGCAGTGATATCAAAATTCCTGGAATTGAAATTATGGAGGTCGCCCGCTTAGAGCAGGCGATCGCTCGCGTAAAAATTAATTAATTATTAATTACTGAGGTGTAGGTGCTTCAGCTAAGTGACCAGGGGTATCTGGCATCTCAGTCTTAGGCATTCCCTTGAAGGTGAAGATTTCTTTCTCATCTTCAATTGTGGTTCCAACCAAGATTATCTCTGCAGCCTTTAAATCGCCAAAG
Organism: Bifidobacterium breve; assembly: GCA_945876865.1. GTDB lineage: Bacteria > Actinomycetota > Actinomycetes > Nanopelagicales > Nanopelagicaceae > AAA044-D11. The sequence goes on from CAMCPZ010000013.1 coordinate 14,913, forward strand.
AGAATTTTCTCTGAAAGAACATCTTCAATTTCCCGTTGAATACAACGACGAAGTGGGCGGGCTCCTAGAAGTGGGTCGTAACCCTTCTTTGCAAGAAGCGCCTTAGCTTCGGTTGTTAATTCAATTCCCATATCGCGAGCGCGAAGTCGCTCATCCAAACTAGCAATCATTAGATCGACAATTTGAACAATCTCATTCTCGGTCAACTGGTGGAAGACAATTACATCATCGATGCGGTTAAGGAATTCTGGGCGGAAATGATTCTTAAGTTCATCATTTACCTTGCCCTTCATACGCTCGTAGTTTCCTTGTTCATCTGATGCGTTAGTGAAACCTAGGTTCAAGGTCTTTGAAATATCGCGAGTTCCAAGGTTTGTAGTCATGATAATTATTGTGTTCTTAAAATCGACAACTCGGCCTTGAGAGTCTGTTAAACGGCCATCTTCAAGCACTTGTAGAAGTGAATTGAAGATATCTGGGTGCGCCTTTTCAATCTCATCAAATAGAACTACTGAGAATGGCTTGCGGCGAACTTTCTCAGTTAATTGGCCGCCCTCGTCATAACCAACATAACCTGGAGGCGCACCAAATAGCCTTGAAGCTGTGTGCTTCTCAGAATATTCCGACATATCCAACTGGATAAGTGCATCTGAGTCACCGAATAAGAATTGCGCAAGTGTTCTTGATAATTCTGTCTTTCCAACTCCGGAAGGACCAGCAAAAATGAATGAACCACCAGGACGCTTTGGATCTTTCAAGCCGGCACGTGTGCGACGAATAGCTTGTGATAGCGCCTTGATTGCTTGCTCCTGGCCAATTACGCGGCGATGTAATTCATCTTCCATGCGAAGTAGGCGTGCAGTTTCAGCTTCGGTTAACTTAAATACTGGAATTCCAGTTGCATTTGAAAGCACTTCAGCGATTAGCTCTTCAGTAACTTCGAAAACTACATCTAGATCTCCAGCTTTCCAAGTCTTCTCAGCCTCATTCTTCTCAGCGATTAGGGTCTTCTCCTTATCGCGGAAGCTAGCGGCACCTTCGAAATCTTGAGAATCAATTGCAGATTCTTTGGCTTTGCGGGCTTCAGCAATCTTCTCATCAAATGCGCGAAGCTCTGGTGGCGCAGTCATACGACGAATACGTAATCTAGAACCAGCCTCATCAATTAGATCAATTGCCTTATCTGGCAAGAAGCGGTCTGAAATATAACGATCCGCCATCTGTGCAGCGCCTACTAGTGCGCCATCTGTGATTGAAACTTTATGGTGAGATTCGTAGCGATCACGAAGTCCTTTAAGAATTTCAATTGTGTGTTCAACAGTTGGTTCAGCAACTTGAATAGGTTGGAAGCGACGTTCTAGCGCTGCATCCTTCTCGAAATGCTTACGATATTCATCAAGAGTTGTTGCACCGACTGTCTGTAATTCACCACGGGCAAGCATTGGTTTTAGGATGCTTGCAGCATCAATTGCACCTTCAGCTGCGCCTGCGCCCACTAAGGTATGAATCTCGTCAATGAAAAGAACGATGTCGCCACGTGTACGAATCTCTTTTAGAACTTTCTTCAAGCGCTCTTCGAAATCTCCACGATAACGGCTGCCAGCAACTAGCGCACCAAGGTCAAGTGAATAAACCTGCTTATCCTTCAGAGTTTCAGGAACATCACCTTTAATGATTGATTGTGCTAATCCTTCAACAATTGCAGTCTTACCTACGCCTGGTTCGCCAATTAAAACTGGATTGTTCTTGGTGCGACGTGAAAGAACTTGCATGACGCGTTCGATCTCTTTATCGCGACCAATTACTGGATCAAGCTTTCCTTCACGTGCTGCCTGTGTGAGGTTGCGGCCAAATTGATCAAGAACTAAAGATGTAGATGGTGTTCCTTCTGCAGGTGCACCAGATGTTGCAGCTTCTTTACCTTGGTAACCTGAAAGAAGTGAAATAACTTGGGTGCGAACCCGGTTTAGATCTGCGCCAAGCTTTACCAATACTTGTGCGGCTACACCTTCGCCTTCGCGAATTAAGCCAAGAAGAATATGTTCAGTGCCAATGTAATTATGGCCAAGTTGCAACGCTTCGCGGAGTGAGAGCTCTAGAACTTTCTTCGCACGTGGTGTAAATGGAATATGTCCAGATGGTGCTTGCTGTCCTTGCCCAATTATTTCTTCAACTTGCGAGCGAACAGCTTCGAGTGAAATTCCAAGTGCTTCGAGTGCTTTGGCAGCAACGCCTTCACCTTCATGGATTAATCCCAGAAGTATGTGTTCAGTACCGATGTAATTATGGTTGAGCATGCGTGCCTCTTCTTGGGCCAGCACGACAACGCGTCGGGCTCGATCGGTAAAGCGCTCGAACATCGGTTCCGCCTTTCGGATTGCTAATTTCGCATTACTTAATAGTCCAACTCTAATGCGAAGGGCTGTAATGGGTCTAACCGAATATTGCCCCTATTTATGCCCGAAAAACTGAGAATTGACCCAATATTTGGTGGTTAATTTGGGGCTTTGAAAGAGATTTATAGGGTTAGAAGCATCCGGGTATTGCCCAGGGTATTTGGCTTGACGCTCTCGAGATCCAAGAATTCTGCAACGCCGCTGTCATAGGAGTGCAGAAGCTCGTTATAAACATCTGGCGAGACCGGAGTCCCCTGAATCTCTTTAAAGCCATGTCTTCCAAAAAATTCAGTCTCGAAGGTCAGACAAAAAATTCGCTTAACTCCAATTTCTGATGCTCGCTTAATCAGCGCTTCAAGAATCCCATGACCCACGCCTTGGCCACGAACACTTTCGTCGACAGCTACCGAACGGACTTCAGCTAAGTCCTCCCATAAAACATGCACTGCCCCGCAACCTACAATTTTCCCCGCAGATTCTGCAACGGTAAATTCCTGAACACTTTCATAAAGCGTGACAGTTTCTTTTGTCAGAAGTCTTCGGCTAGCAGCATATTCGTCGATGATTGCACGGATGTCTTTAATGTCTGAAGTTCGAGCTGGGCGAATTATTGTTGACATTACTTAAGACTCTTCCGGTTTAACTAGTGGGAAGAGAATAGTCTCGCGAATTCCAAGTCCCGTGAGTGCCATCAGTAAACGATCAACTCCCATTCCCATGCCCCCCATCGGTGGCATTGCATATTCCATCGCACGTAAGAAATCTTCATCAATCTGCATCGCTTCCAAGTCACCCTTAGAACCAAGAGCTGCTTGTTCGACTAAACGTTCACGTTGAATTACTGGATCGATTAATTCGGAATAACCTGTCGCAAGTTCAAAACCATCGATATATAAATCCCACTTCTCAGCGATTCCAGGAATTTCACGATGTGCTCGGACTAGTGGTGAAGTATCAATTGGGAAACCCTTTACAAAGATTGGACCAACTAATTTATCTGCCGCTACATGTTCAAAAATTTCTTCAGCAAGTTTTCCAGTAATCCACTTTGGATCAACCTTCATGCCTAACTTTTCAGCGATTTTAACTAGTTCGGCACGCGGTGTTAGGGCAGTTACTTCTTGGCCCACGCCTTTTGAAAGCAGATCAAAGAGCGAGGCTTCCTCCCAGGTTCCACCGAGATTTACTTCTCTTCCATCATGATGTGTAACAACATGACTTCCAGATGTTGCAAGAGCCGCATCCTGCACTAGTTGACGTGTAAGTGCAGCAACTGAATTCCAATCCCCATAAGCTTCATAACTTTCAATCATCGCAAATTCCGGTGAGTGACTTGAATCTGCGCCTTCATTTCTAAAGTTTCGATTTATCTCAAAGACTCGCTCAATGCCACCAACAACACAACGCTTTAAAAATAGTTCGGGTGCAATTCGCAGGAAAAGTTCCATGTCGTAAGCATTACTCAAAGTCTTAAATGGTCTAGCGGCTGCGCCACCATGCATAACCTGAAGCATTGGAGTTTCAACTTCTACGAATTCACGATTGTGGAAAGTTTCTCGTAGGGAGCGCATTACATTTGGGCGAAGTCTGGCATTTGTTCTAGCTTCTGGGCGCACAATCAAATCTACATAACGCATGCGAACTCGAGTTTCCTCAGAGAGTGGCTTGTGCTCGACTGGAAGCGGGCGAAGTGACTTCGCAGCCATAGTCCAAGTTGATGCAAGAATTGAAAGTTCGCCACGCTTTGAAGTAATTACCTCACCGGTAACACTTACGATATCGCCTAGATCAACCTCAGATTTCCAGAGATCTAAAATTTCTTCGCCTACTTTATCGAGTGAGAACATGGCTTGGATTTCGGTTCCATCGCCCTCACGAACTGTCGCAAAACATAACTTTCCAGTATCGCGTTTAAAGATTATTCGCCCAGCAATACTTTCAATAATTCCGGTTGCAACATCTATTGCTAAATCTTTATGGGTCTCACGAATCGCTTTTATGCTTTTAGTCCGCGGAACTTCTACTGGATATGGCTCAACTCCGCGCTCAATAATCGCGGCCCGTTTTGACCTGCGAATCCGCAGCTGCTCCGGTAGATCATCTGCATCATCCACAACAGGTGGATTTTGAGAGTTCGTTTTTTCACTCATAAGGTGAGTAAGCCTACCGTTTAGCTGGGTTAAGAATTGCGTTCATGAACTAACCGGAGCCCAATTAAGGTCAAATCTGGCTCGTGGAAATCAATGGTTTCACTTACTCCTATAACCAAAGGTGCGAGACCGCCAGTTGCAATAACGCTAACATCGCCAGCATCTGGGTAAAGTTTAATTAACTCATCTGTAATGCGATTTACCAAGCCATCAACTTGTCCGGCAAAACCATAAATAGTTCCAGACTGAAGCGCCTCTACGGTGTTTTTACCGATCACATTCTTTGGTGTAACTAATTCAACCCGGCGCAGTTGTGCAGCGCGAGCAGCAAGTGCATCTACAGAAATTTCGATTCCTGCCGCAAGTGCACCACCCAGGAATTCTCCTTTTGGCGAAACAACATCAAGATTGGTAGAAGTTCCAAAATCAACGACTATGCAGGGTCCATTTTCACCATAAAGCTCATGCGCAGCTAAGGTATTTACAATTCGATCTGCACCAATCTCTTTTGGATTATCTACTTGCAGTGGGACACCAGTCTTTACACCTGGTTCAACAATCGTGGTTTTAAGATCTGGATAAAAATTAGTAATCATAGTTCTGAGTTCGCGAAGTGTTGAGGGAACTGTTGAACAAATTGATAGAGCAGAGATATCGAAGCCAGCTACTAGCGCGGAGTATCGAACCCATAACTCATCTGATGTATCTCTGGGATCGGTTTTCACCCGCCAACTTCGAATCAGTGCTTTATCTTCGAATACACCTAAAACTGTATTCGTATTTCCAACATCGATTGCCAGTAGCATTTTTACTCCATTCTCAGATCTAGGCCGATATCAAGAACTGGCGCAGAATGTGTAAGTGCACCAACTGCAAGGTAATCAACTCCAGTTTTTGCATAAGCATGCGCGTTGCTCAGGGTTAAGCCACCGGATGCCTCCAACTTAGCTCGTCCTGAAACTATTTCTACTGCAGCTCTACATTCCTCAATGGACATGTTGTCTAGTAGAACTAAATCAGCTCCAGCCTCGACTACTTCGCGAAGTTGTTGTAAAGAATCAACTTCCACTTCAACTGAAATATTTGGGAATTTAGCTTTTACTAATCTAAAGGCTTCAGCGACACTACCTGCAGCAAGAACATGATTATCTTTGATAAGCGCTACATCTGAAAGTGAGAAGCGATGGTTTTCTCCGCCACCCATTCGCACCGCATATTTCTCTAGCTTACGCAATCCTGGAGTTGTCTTTCGAGTATCACGAATTACAACTTCGGTATCTGCAACCTCATCAACCCAACTCTTTGTAAGTGTTGCAATGCCACTTAAACGACCCATGAAATTCAAAGCAGTTCTTTCAGCAAGTAGAAGTGAACGAGTTTCGCCTCTTGCTATCAGCAGCATAGTATTCGGCGAAACTACTTCACCATCACCCTTTTTGATTTCATAATCAGTGATTCCGCAAATTTCAAGAACGGCGCACGCAATCGGAATTCCGGCAATTACTCCTGGCTTGCGGCTCCAGAATTCAGCTACTGCGCTCTGCTCTTCAGGAATTGTGGCAACCGAAGTAACATCAACTGCTCCATCTAAATCTTCAGCGATGGCTATACGAATTAGGTTTTCAAGATTCTTTGAGTCCAGCTTTGAAGATGAAATTAGGTCACTCAGAGATTTACTGAACGTCATTTGTTTACCTCTGCAAACTTTGAAAGCCAATTTCCATTACTGTCATAGCTCTGGACTATTCGTTTAGCCCAATTGTTATTACTCTCTGGAAAATCACTCCGCCAATGTGATCCACGAGTTTCTTCACGTTCCAGGGCAGCGCGCGCAATTGCGGTTGCCAATAAATAAAGATTTGAAACTTCCCAAGCTTCAATGCATGGTTTATTACTAGTATGCGAGGCTAGTTGCTGCAGTGTTGTGAGTGTTTCGCTTAATGATTGCGCGCTACGCATTACACCGGCTCCTTGACTCATTGCTAATTGCAAAGTCATTTTGATTGCTGGATCTAATAAGAATTCCGACGAGCTTTTCTCGCTAGGTGAACCCTGTTCTGCAATATTTGCAGCGATGTCGGCTGAAATTCTGGTGCCGAACACCAAGCCTTCAAGAAGTGAGTTTGAGGCTAATCTATTTGCACCATGTGCACCAGTGCAGGCAGTCTCGCCACAGGCATATAGCCCCGGAATAGAAGTCCGTCCTACTAAATCTACTTTCACGCCTCCGGATGAATAATGTGAAGCTGGTGAAACTGGAATCATCTGTTTTCTGGGATCAATTCCATTTTCAATACAGGACGCAAAAATTGTTGGAAATCTTTCAGCAAAATCTTTTATCTTGGTCGTATCTAGCCAGACGTGTGGTGAATTTGTTTCTTTCATCTGCTTAAAAATTTCAATAGCGACAATATCTCGTGGTGCGAGATCACCTTGTGGGTGCTTATCGATCATAAATCTGACGCCCTTATCATTTACCAGAACAGCTCCTTCACCACGAACTGCTTCACTAATTAATGGTTGCTGTCCACTTAAACTATCGTCGCGCCATAAAACAGTTGGATGGAATTGAATGAATTCAACATCAGAAATTTCTGCACCAGCGCGAAGTGCAAGAGCTACTCCGTCACCAGTTGAAACTGAGGGATTTGTGGTTTGCGCATAAACCTGACCTAGGCCACCAGTTGC
>CAMCPZ010000014.1 GCA_945876865.1 Bifidobacterium breve
GGAAATTCCGTGGCCGCTTTAGTCCAGAGGAGGTGGGGTTAACTTATGCGTAGATATGAACTCATGGTCATTCTCGATCCTGAATTAGAAGAACGCACAGTCGCACCAAGTCTTGAGACATATCTCAAGATCATCAAGGAAAGTGGCGGCACTGTCGACAAGCTCGACATTTGGGGCCGTCGTCGTATGTCCTTCGAAATAAATAAAAAGCCAGAAGGAATTTACGCTGTCGTTGATATGCACTGTGGTCCAGATGCGATTAAAGAACTTGATCGCCAGTTAAATTTGAACGAAGCAGTGCTTCGTACAAAGGTTGTTCGTCCAGAGTAAAACTCTGGCGCAAAGAAATAGTCCAGAATAAAACAAATAAAAAGCATCTAAAGTAGATAAGAGAGAAGAGAGAAAAATGGCAGCAGGAGATACAACAATCACAATGGTTGGAAATCTTGTAAACGATCCTGAATTACGCTTCACACCATCCGGTGCTGCAGTTGCTAAATTCACGGTTGCTTCAACTCCGCGTTACCTCGATAAGAACACAAATGAATGGAAAGATGGCGACAGCCTCTTTCTTGCTTGCAATATTTGGCGTCAAGCAGCAGAGAACGTTGCAGAATCACTTACTCGCGGAATGCGTGTAATTGTTACTGGTCGTTTGAAGCAACGCTCATACGAAACCAAAGAAGGCGAAAAGCGCACTGTGTACGAAGTCGAAGTTGACGAAGTTGGTCCATCACTTCGAAATGCAACAGCAAAGGTCACAAAGACAACTCGCGCTGCGGGTGCATCTGGTGGCAGCGGTTCATTCTCAACTCCGGTCTCTGAAACTGCTTCAGCTGAAGATCCATGGTCTGCAGCTCCTGTCGGAGGTGGCTGGTCTTCAGCTGGTTCCGATGATCAACCTCCCTTCTAAACGAGATCTAAATAATTTATCCAACCAACCATTCCCGTCAGAATTGACGGGGCATCCTAAAAAGGAGCACCACAGTGGGCGCAAGAAATAACAAGACGCTGAAGCCGAAGCCAAAAGTAAGCAAGATGTCGGCAGCAGCAATGAAGAAGTTTAAGAAGAAGCCATGTTCTTTCTGTCGCGATAAGGCAACTTATATCGATTACAAAGACATCAACCTTCTTCGTAAGTACATCTCAGATCGCGGCAAGATCCGTGCTCGTCGAGTTACAGGTGCATGCACCCAACACCAACGTCAGATTGCTGCCGCGGTAAAGAATTCCCGCGAAATGGCACTTCTGCCTTACACCTCAACAGCGCGATAAGGGGAATAAACCATGAAACTTATTCTTACTCGTGAAGTATCAGGTCTAGGCCAAGCTGGCGATGTCGTAACCGTTAAAGATGGTTTTGCTCGCAACTTCCTATTGCCTCGCGGCAATGCAATCGCTTGGAGCCTTGGTGGCGAAAAGCAGATTGAAGGAATCCGTCGTGCTCGTAGCGCTCGCGAAATTCGCGACCTTGATCACGCAAGGGAGATTAAGGAAACACTTGAAAAGGCCGAGATTGTTGTTAAATCAAAGGCTGGAGCAACTGGAGTTCTATTCGGTTCAGTGACAGATAAAGACATCACAGCAGGCATCAAAGCCGCTACTGGTCTCGATATCGATCGCCACCGCGTAAAGGTTGCCGGACATATCAAGAAGCTTGGAAAATACACCGCGAAGGTTTCACTTCAAGGTCAAGTTTCTGCCAACGTCAACATTTCGGTTGAAGCTATTTAATAGCTCCAAAATTTAAAGGCCCGTCTCGAAAGAGGCGGGCCTTTTTAATATTCTTAGATATTCTTAGATATTCTTAAATATTGAGATGAAGAAATAAATCTTTACCCACAGGTTTGAACACAAATTTGAGCGTAAAGGAGGGTTGACCCTCGCACTTCTCCACCGGTTATGCACATCCTGTCCACCAGTTATCCACCTCAATTCCCAGCTTCTCCACATGCTCGCGCACATCGATCTCGGACTTTCTAACACCTCTCACCCCAACCTCATTAAATTACGCACGTTAGCAACTATCTGTCAGTGGTCTTTGGGAGGCTTTATCTATGAGCATCGCAGAACTCCCCAACCGCGGAAATAACTCCAACAACCGGATTCCAGCAACTGTTGAATTTGAACGTACGCCACCACAAGATTTAATTGCCGAGCAAGGTGTTCTTGGTGGAATGTTGCTTAGTAAAGAATCAATCGCAGATGTAGTCGAAATTATTCGCGAACGCGATTTCTATCGACCAGCACACGAATTAATTTACGATGCAATTCTAGATTTGTATGGTCGCGGCGAACCCGCTGATCCAGTAACTGTTGCAGCTGAATTAACTAAGCGTGGCGACATCGCTCGTGCCGGTGGCGCACCATATCTTCACACACTTATTAATTCGGTTCCTACCGCAGCCAATGCTGGTTATTACGCGAAGATTGTTCGCGACCATGCAATCATGCGTCGCCTAGTTGAAGCTGGAACAAAGATTGTTCAACTTGGATATTCCGGTGAAGGCGAAGTTGATGATGCGGTTGACCAAGCATCAGCAGAAATTTTTCAAGTCACCGAACATCGCACAACCGAGGATTACATTCAATTATCTGAACTACTTCCAGCAGCACTGGATGAAATTGAAGCGATTTCAAATGGCGTTAAAGGCGAAGGTGTAAAGACTGGATTTAAAGATCTCGATACTCTGACAAATGGCTTACACCCAGGAAACATGATTGTTCTAGCTGCGCGTCCTGCTGTTGGTAAATCAACTCTCGGCCTTGATATCGCACGCTATGCATCGATTCACAATGGCGATCCAGCAGTTATCTTCTCACTTGAAATGAGCCGCTCTGAAATCACAATGCGTATGCTCTCGGCCGAAGCCAGAGTTGCCTTAAACAATATTCGCTCCGGTGCACTTACAGATGAAGAGTGGGGCCGTCTTGCAAAACGTATGGGCGAAATTTCACAAGCACCGCTATTTATTGATGATTCACCAAACCTCTCACTTATGGAGATCCGCGCTAAGGCCCGTCGCTTAAAGCAGCGCCATGGTTTGAAGTTAATTGTTATCGACTACTTGCAGTTGATGACATCCGGAAAACGTGTCGAGAACCGTCAACAAGAAGTATCCGAGTTCTCTAGAAATCTAAAGCTTTTGGCTAAAGAACTCGATGTTCCGGTTGTCGCAATTTCACAGTTAAACCGGTCACCAGAACAGCGCGCTGATAAGAAGCCAATGCTCTCGGACTTGCGTGAATCTGGTTCTATCGAACAAGATGCCGACGTCGTAATTCTTCTGCACCGCGATGATATGTATGACGGCCAGAACCGATCTGGTGAAGCTGATTTGATTATTGCCAAGCACCGTAATGGACCAACCCGAACAATCACGGTAAGCGCGCAATTACACTTTGCAAGATTTAGCGATATGGCACCAAGCTACTCTCAAAGTTCTGAAAGCTTTGTAAAGGATAATTAAATAACCGGAGCCAGTTTTCCAGTCTCAACGCTAAGGATTGCGCCCATAACCTTAATATTTTTTGCAAGCAAGGGATAACTTTCAATTCTCTGGACATCGATAACCAGAGCTTTCATCTGATCTTTAACTGTGCGAATTTCGATTCCTCTAGTGTCGATGCCAGATTTTTCTAGAATCGCGGCATGTATCTCATGCTCTTCACCAGATGCCATTCTGCAATCGGTATGGGGCATGACCAGAATTCGATTTACTCCGAGTAAATGAGTAGCAAGAACTAATGTACGGAGCACATCTTCAGTAACTCGGGCACCAGCATTTCGCAAAATCTTTGCGTCCCCAGCTTTCATACCAACAATATGAAGTGGATCAATTCTCGAGTCCATACAGGTAACAATCGCTAAACCCTTTATGGCCTCGCCACTCAAACCACTGGATTTAAAAGCACTGGCATACTCTTTATTTGATGCAAGCAGGTCTGCGAAATTTTCCATTAAGCCGCGCCCTTCACATTAAATCTTGCACGATTCGCCAGATAGATACCGACGAGAACAACAATAACCCCAACCGATTGTGTGAAGTTTAGTTTTTCGTATAAGAAAATCCAAGCAAAAATTCCACCAAATACCGGCTCTGACATTCCGATTGCACTTGTTTTAGCTGCGCTTAGCCCACGAAGTCCAGTCAAAACTAGAAAATAAGGGATTGCAGTACCAAAAATAATTACCCAGAAAACCAGCAAATAAGTCGGAACCGAAATCTCTGAAAGCCGTCCGGTCAGTTGAACAACTTCCTGTAATTGTTCAAATGGGAAGCTCCACCAAGGTTGGATAATTGCGAAGAAGGCTGAAGATATTCCAAGCCCCAAAGCCATTGTTGCTTCGCTGGACTTAACACCAACTAGTTTCTCTCCGACCAAGAAATATACGGTGAGCGCAAAAGCACACATCAGCGCATAAAAAACCCCAAGACCATCAAGAGTTAATCCCCGCCAAACTTGGGCAATTAGGGCTAATCCAGTTAAACCGATTACAAGCCCCCACCACATCAACCTCGAAACTATCTTCTTCTGAATAAATCGCAGCCAGAGCGCAATCCAGATCGGAGCCGTAAATTCAATAATTAGCGCGATACCTACATTCAGGCGCTGAATAGCCAAGAAGTAAAGGAGATTTACCGCCGCAAATCCAAAGACACCGAAAGAAATAAGAATTGGAAGCTCTTTGCGTTTGATGCGCAGAGATTTTTTATTCTTTGCATAAACATATAAAAAGAGAATTAAGAAGGCCCCAATTGTTCTTATCTGGGTCAGGCGCCAAGCCGAGAGCCCAGCTTCCATGGCAAGTTTTGCCGGGATGCTGCTTATTGCAAAGAAAAGTGAGCCAAGTAAAAGATAGATCTCATGTCGCCGATTCTTGAGCACGTTGAATCTTAGCGGTTAAAACTGGCTAAAACGCGCCTTCTGGAATCTCCATCAACTCACCAGTCTCGCTCAGAACAATCTTTAACTCTGCTTTTATATGTGGCAGAACGGTTCTGACGAAAAACTTCGCAGATGCGATTTTTCCGGCATAGAAATCAGCATCGCGTCCTGGGTTCGCTGATTTTTCGATTGCGATTTCTGCCTGGCGCAATAACAACCAAGCAATAATTACTTCACCGACGGACATCAAGAGGCGAGTTGTATTCAAACCAGCCTTGTAAATCTTCTCTACATTCTCTTGAGATTCCATTGCAAAACCAACAAGAGTTCCGGTCATTGCATTTAAATCTTCGAGAGTTTTGGCAAGCGCTGCTTTCTCTTCAGCAAGTGCGCCACCAGTAGCAGCAAATGCTGCAATTTCTTTTCCAAGCAATCCAAGTGCCCGGCCACCATCTTTGATAATTTTACGGAAGAAGAAATCGAGACCTTGAATTGCAGTTGTTCCTTCATACAAAGTATCAATCTTGGCATCGCGAACATATTGTTCAAGTGGCCAATCCTGCGTAAAGCCGGCTCCACCAAATGTCTGAAGTGATTCAGTGCCAAGTAGGACCCATGATTTTTCGCTTCCGTAACCCTTAACAATCGGAAGCAATAAATCGTTTAGGGCTTCCATGTCATCCATGCGATCAGTGTCATTTGCAGCCTTAGCCAACAAGATTTCATCTTGAATTGAAGCGGTGTATAGAACTAGCGCGCGCATTCCTTCGGAATAGGACTTCTGCACCATTAGCGAACGACGAACATCAGGATGATTAATGATTGTTACGCGCGGACTTGCCTTATCTGCAGCCTTTGTTAAATCTGGTCCTTGCACGCGCACCTTGGCATAAGCCAGAGCTTGTTGGTACCCAGCGCTAAGCGTTGCAATCGCCTTGGTTCCAACCATCATTCGGGCATATTCAATTACTTTAAACATCTGAGCAATACCTTGGTGAACATCCCCAAGTAAGTACCCGACAGCAGGCTCTTTCTCACCAAGATTGACTTCACAAGTAGCTGAAACATTAAGTCCCATCTTGTGTTCAACACTGGTTACATAAACACCATTACGTTTTCCAAGTTCGCCAGTTTCAAAGTCAAACATAAATTTTGGAACCAAAAATAGACTTAGGCCCTTTGTTCCAGGTCCCGCACCTTCCGGCCTGGCAAGAACATAATGAACAATATTTGGATTTAAATCTGAATCTCCAGAAGTGATATATCTTTTTGTTCCGGTGATGTGCCAAGTGCCATCGGCTTGCTGCACGGCCTTAGTTCTTCCAGCACCAACATCACTTCCCGCATCTGGTTCAGTGAGTTGCATCGTGGCGCCCCAGTCATTATCGACCATGTGCTTTGCCATTTTTTTCTGCTGATCATTTCCAAGGACGTATGCAACATGTGCAAACGCTGTACCTGATGCATAAATATGAATTGAAGGGTTTGATCCCAGAACCATTTCAGCAATCGCCCACCGAACTGAAGCTGGAATTAAGGTGCCACCAATTTCGACTGGTGCATCAATACGCCACCATTCGTTATCCATAAATGTTCGATATGACTTCTTAAAACTTTCAGGCAACTTAATATCGCCAGTCGCTTTATCGAATTGCACACCCAATCGATCGCTCTCAACTAATGAATTAGCAAGATCATTTTCAGCTAATCGTTTGATCTCTTCTAACATCCCCATCGAAGTGTCACGGTCGATCTCTTTAAATATTGATTTGCCTAGAATCTCATCGCGCTTAAGGAGGTCGAAGAGGCAGAATTCGATATCGCGCAGGTTTGCGGTGTAGTGGCTCATGGCACAATAATGCTACCCACCAGTAACTTAATCAAGCCGTAATGAGGATATAGGGTCTCTCCGTGCTACTAAGTGATCGCGATATTAAGGCCGAAATCAGCGCTGGTCGCGTAAAGGTCGAACCTTTCGATGGAGCAATGATTCAACCATCGAGCGTGGATGTCCGGCTCGACCGATTCTTCCGAGTCTTTGAAAACCATAAATATTCAGTAATTGATCCATCAATTGAACAATCAGATTTAACCCGCGAAGTAGCAGTCGAAGCGAATGAAGAATTTATTCTGCACCCAGGCGAGTTTGTTCTTGCGAGCACCTACGAAGTAATCACTCTGCCCGATGACATTGCTGGACGCCTTGAAGGTAAGTCTTCACTCGGTCGACTTGGTTTGCTAACCCACTCAACAGCAGGATTTATCGATCCTGGCTTCTCTGGTCATATCACTTTAGAACTTTCGAATGTTGCAAATCTTCCAGTCAAATTATTTCCGGGAATGAAAATCGGCCAGCTCTGTTTAATCAAGCTCTCTTCACCAGCCGAGAACCCATATGGTTCTGCGCTTTACGGTTCAAGATACCAAGGCCAACGCGGCCCAACCGCAAGCAAATCTTGGCTAAATTTCCACCAGTCTCAAATTAAGTAAATTCTAAGGAATTAAATCAGCGAATTCGCGGTTTAATTAGCCATGGAAATAATTATTGTTTTAGCAGCAGTTGCGCTTCTTGTCGTTTTTTTCGTAGCCCAATACAACCGCTTAATTCGCTTAAACATCACGGCGGAAGAAGCTTGGTCACAGATTGAAGTTCAACTACAGCGACGAGCAGATTTAATTCCCAACCTAGTTGAGACTGTAAAAGGATATGCGCAACACGAGCAATCAACTTTTGATGCAGTAGTCGCTGCCCGCGCAAAGGCAACTACGGCAAGCACTGTAGCTGACACCGCAGCAGCAGATGGCCTTCTTACTCAGGCACTCCGCGGATTGCTTGCAGTCGCCGAGGCTTATCCAGATTTAAAAGCATCAGCAAATTTTGCAGCTCTCCAAGATGAATTAGCCACTACTGAAAATAAAGTTGCATTCTCTCGCCAGTTTTATAATGACTCAGTGCGCCAGTTAAATACTGCGATAAAGACTGTTCCAACCAATTTCTTTGCTGGCTTTGCAAAGGTGTCTGAGCGCGAGTTCTATGAAGTTGAAGATCCACAGGATCGCGAAGTACCGAACGTAAAATTCTAAATAATGGATTTTAGAACACTGCAGAACGCTAATCGGCGTAAAACAATTGGTTTGCTGATTGCCATGGGAATTCTTATGTGGATTCTTGTTTATGCCACCCTTACTTTTTTTGGTGGTGCAACAACCGGAATCGTTCCAATCGCTGTGGGCATCTCCCTAATCTCAGTCTGGGGCGCTTTTTATGGCTCCGACAAATTAGTTTTAAAGATGACTGGCGCTAAGTTGCTTCAAGAAGAAGATAATCCAAAACTCTTTGGGCTGGTGCAGGAAGTTTGTATTGCCTCTGGTCTGCCAATGCCGAAGGTAGCAATAGTTTATGACGACGCCCCAAATGCTTTCGCTACTGGCAGGAATCCCGAACATGCACTGATTGCATTCACCACTGGAATTTTAGATGTGATGGATCGCGATGAACTTCAAGGAGTTATCGCACACGAGATGTCTCATGTAGCCAATCGAGACACACTTGTAAGCGCAGTTGCAGCAACAACTGCCGGGGCCATCGCAATTGCTTCTGACATATTGACTCGGATGATGTTCTTTGGTGGTGCTCGAAACCGAGAGAGCAACAACAACCCAATCGCACTTGTCTTCTCACTTCTAATTTTGATTCTTGCCCCACTTGCCGCTTTGCTGTTGAAGTCAGCAATTTCTCGCAAACGTGAAGCTCTTGCTGATGCAACCGCGGTGAGTTTTACTCGTAACCCAGCGGGGCTGCGAAAAGCTTTAGAAATTCTGGCCCGGGACTCTACTGTCGTAAAACAACGATCGAATGCAGTTGCACATATTTGGATCGAATCTCCGTTAGATGTGAAGAGCGTTTCGAAACTTTTTGCTACTCATCCACCAATCGAAGATCGAATCTCAACTCTTAAAGCAATGGAATCTTTATAACTCTCGCTGCGGAAAAATAATTTCGAAAGTTGCACCTTCACCTAGCTTTGATTGAACTTCAACACTGCCGCCATGGGCCTTCATAACCGCATCGACAATTGCTAATCCAAGTCCGCTGCCTTCGCCGCCAACTCGAACTCGGGAAGGATCTGCTCTAAAGAATCTCTCGAATACTCGCTTCTGATCAGCTTCTGAAAGCCCAGGACCATTATCAGAAATACTTATTCGGGTATCTAAATCGCTCTGCGAAATCTTCACAACAATCTTTGTCCCAGCCGGAGTATGGGTTCTCGCATTCGCTAGCAAGTTTGCGATGGCTTGATGAATGCGCATCGAATCACCCAATACAAAAATCTCATCACTCTCGCTCGAAATAGTGATTTCATGGTCAGGCCCTGCTGCTTTTGCAGAAGCCACAGCCTCGGCTACCAGGTGATTAATATCCACCGGATCAAAAGTTAATTCTCTAGATTGATCTAATCTGGCAAGAAGTAATAAGTCTTCTACTAGCGCACCCATTCGAATTGATTCTTTCTCAATTCTAGATATCAACTCTCTGGTTTTATCTTCACCTACTACTGCACCTTGACGATGAAGTTCTGCAAATCCGCGAATAGCTGTTAAAGGTGTGCGCAGTTCATGGCTTGCGTCAGCAACGAAGCGTCGCAATTTATTCTCAGACTCTGTGCGCACAGCAAATGATTCTTCAATTCGCGAAAGCATCGTGTTTAAAGATCCAGTTAGCCGCCCAACCTCAGTTCTTGAATTTACCTGCGGAAGCCGCGCAGATAAATCTCCCTCTGCAATCGCAGCTGCAGTCTTCTCGATCTGGTTAAGTGGCTTGAGGGTCAACTTAATTAAGTATCTGGCAATGATTGCAATAGAAATTAGAACGATAAAACTAATCAAAAGAAAGATTCCAGAGAGACCAGCAACGGTTTTATCTACGCTATCTAGCGCCACTGAAATTACAACAGTGCCCTCACCGGATGGAAGTGGTCTAGCAATTGCACGAATATCTGGTTCGCCTTTAGCACCGGGGATTGTGAAGGGCAGACCTTCGAGCGAATCAACTTTTTTTGGAGTTAGTTTCTTAAACTCATTTAGATCAATGGAATTAGCAAATTCGCCACCTATTCGTCCAACAATGTTTCCAGAAACATCTAGAAGCGTTACAGCAGTAGTAGTTGGGACTGCTTCTAAGGGGCGCAGTGGACGAAAGCCATATTCATCGCCCTCTTCATCTAAATTTGCAGTGTCAATTCCGGCACGATCAAGGCGCAACATTGAAGTTTTAACAACTTCATTTAACTGAGCATCAGCTTGGTTTATCAGAAAGGTGCGTAGTGAATTTGATGCAGCAAAATCTGATGCTGCAATAGCTATTGCAGCCAGCACCAGAGTTGACAGAATCAGGCGATTACGAAGTGACCAGTTCGACAGCCCGTATCTCATTTGGGAAGTTTACTTCTTTATTACTTACGTGCTGGTAAGCGCAACCTATATCCCACACCACGAACGGTATGAATCAGAGCGGGTTCGAAGCTATCAATCTTCTTGCGAAGATAGGAGATATAAGTTTCAACAATCCCAGCATCGCCACGGAAATCGTATTGCCATACATGGTCAAGGATTTGTGACTTACTTACTACGCGATCAGCGTTAATCATCAAGTAGCGAAGTAGTAAAAATTCGGTAGGAGAGAGTTCAACCAAAGTGCCGGCGCGACGAACTTCGTGGGTTGCTTCATCGAGCTCGAGATCTGCAAACCTCACTTTCTCGTCGTCGCCTTCAATAGTTGTTGCTCCGATGCGACGTAGAAGCGCACGTAGGCGAGCAACAAGTTCTTCAAGGCTAAATGGCTTGGTTACATAATCATCGCCACCGATTGTTAAGCCAGCAATTTTATCTTCAACAGTATCTTTCGCTGTTAGAAAGAGAACTCCAACGCTATGTCCATCTTGACGCAGTTGGCGGCAGACTTCGAAACCATCTTGATCAGGCAACATGACATCAAGAATTAGTGCATGTGGTTTAAATTCTTCAGCAATCGTAAGAGCTTGTGATCCGGTAGCGGCAGTTCGAACATCGAAGCCTACGAATCTAAGACTGGTTGCAATTAATTCACTAATACTGTTCTCGTCATCAACCACCAAGATTCTTTGAGTGGTGGACTGATCGTTTTGGCTCACTTGTGGTTTCTCTTTCAGGAGGGTCATAGAGCGAGAATCCCCTATTTATCTGAGCGTATCCTGTGAATGTGTATAGGCAGTGCTTAGAGTTATCCACAGCCTTTATCCACGGTGTGGAGAATTACAAGCTTGTAATTAAGGGGTATTTAGCGCCAGCGGGTAGCGAGCGAGAAACCTACAGCTATGAATCCAAATCCAACGACCATATTCCAGGCCCCGATATTTGGGATTGGGTAGGCGGTTGCGGAGATGTAGAAAATTACGATCCAGATTAATCCGCCGATGAAGGCAGAGATCATCGCTGGGACTAACCACTTTGGGCTCTCGGTCGGAACCGGCTTTGCTTGAGCAACCGCCTCCGGAATGTAGGCCTTCTCTTTCTTACGCAATGGTGACTTAGGCATGGGCAGAGATTACACCACAATTGCCACATGAGAACAGGGAGAACAGGGAGCACAGGATTCAAAGAGGCGAAGAAGATTTTGGTTGTCGATAACCACGACTCCTTTGTTTTCAATATCGTGCAATACCTAGATGAACTCGGCGCTGTGACCCAGGTATTCAGGAATGACGAGCTTGCTCCTGAACATTGTCAGAATTTTGATGGCGTAGTGATCTCTCCTGGCCCAGGAAATCCACAGGGCGCCGGTGCAAGTATTGGAGTCGTTAAGTATTGCGACGAAAAAGGAATTCCGATTCTAGGAATTTGTTTAGGGCTTCAAGTTATCGGCGCTGCATATGGTGCAAAAATTTCAAGCGCACCAGAACTTTTGCATGGTCGAACATCAGAGATTTTGCATAACGGCACCGAACTTTTCAAAGATATTCCAAATAATTTTATTGCTACCAGGTATCACTCACTGGCCATCGAAGCTGATTCAATGCCAGCAGAACTTCAAATTACTGCCCAGTGTTCTGATGGCACGATCATGGGAATTTCACATCGTGATAAAAATATTGTTGGCGTGCAATTCCATCCGGAAGCAGTTTTAACTCAATACGGCTACGAACTTTTAGCAAATTGGTTAGAGATTTGTGGTGATGTTGGCGCTCGCAAGCGCACAGTTGGTTTAAGCGCCTTAATTAATAATTCTTAAGGTTTTTTTATTAACCGTTATTGCAACATCAGAACCAATAATTAAAGTTGTTCCTGCTGCGGGTGCCTGAGCCAGAACAACACCCTCTGGCTTACTCTCGTCATAGGCAGTAATTTCTTTAACCTCAAAACCAGCTTGAGCAAGAATTGTTTGAGCTTCGATACCAGTTAAATCTAATAACGCAGGAACCTTCAAACTTCCACTGGCGATTTCCAATTCAACGCCACTACCTGCTCTTAAAACCGATCCAGCATCTGGTGTAATTTTTAAAACAGTTCCAGTTCGAGAATTTGAATCAACCGGAATAATTCGTGCTACCAATAATCCAGCTGCAGAAAGAGCACTTCGAGCCTCTTCTAGGCTCATTCCAACAATCGTTGTGGGAATAGTCGTGTCTCCTGGACCATCAGAAATAGTTAGCGTGACACTGCTTCCCTTTGGTGCCCGAGTTTCTGCAAGTGGAAGTTGAGAAGCAACTCGATCTTGAGGAATTTTAGAATCCGGTGCCCGCTGAATGTTTACGGTATAGCCCGCCAACAATTCTTCTGCCTCAGCCTGAGTTAACCCAACTACATTGGGAATTTGAAGCGAAGGCGCTGGCGTACTTGAATTAAAAGAATTTAGCGCAAAGGCAATTAAGAGGATAAATACCGAAGCGGCGCCACCCATGATTAAAAAATTACGACGTGGAATAATTCGGCGAATTTTTGTTGTTACATCCTGCCCACGACTTGCTCTTCGAATATCAGCCAACATCATCTCTGCACTTTGATAGCGATCCTCTGGATTCTTTGCCAGTGCTACAGTGATGATCTTGTCGATGTTCTCATCAAGGCTTGGATTTATTGAACTCGGTAATGGAAAATCAGCCGAGACATGTTGATAGGCAATCGCAACGGGAGTATCACCAGTAAATGGTGGTTTACCAGCAACTAATTCATATAGAAGACAACCAACCGAATAAATATCACTTCTTAAATCTGCAGTTTCACCAGTTGCTTGTTCAGGCGACAAATACTGCGCGGTTCCGACAACGTTCCAAGTGCTCGTCATAGTTGCGCCAATGTCATCCATAGCACGAGCGATTCCGAAATCCATAACTTTTACATCGCCAGCATCGGTCAACATTATGTTCCCGGGCTTGATATCGCGATGAATAATTCCATTTGAATGCGAATATGAAAGAGCGGTTAAGACACCTTCGATTATTTCCAGCGCACGTTCAACTGAAATTGCGGTGGATTTTTGAATCTCTTCTCGAAGCGTGTGCCCATTCACAAGCTCCATAACTATGTATGAATTAGCGCCCTCTTCACCAGAGTCATAAACCGCAACGATTCCTGGGTGATTTAAGCCTGCAGCGGCAAGCGCCTCTTTTCTAAATCTCGCAACAAAGGAGGGATCTCGGGCTAAATCACTTCGTAATACTTTCACCGCAACTTTGCGCGAGAGTCTCTGGTCCTCACCGATATAAACATCGGCCATTCCACCAGTGCCAATCATTTCGCCAATCGCATAACGATTTCCGAAGACCTTAAGCATTCGCCGCCCCGATCAGCGCGGTAGAGCTGGCTTCTTCTTCCAAAACTACTTCGGCCCAAATTACAGTTACGTTGTCTGGTGCGCCTTTAGCTCTAGTTTCGGAGACTAAATTCTCAACGAGTTCTTGTCCCGAATACTTCTTAATAATCTTAGTAATTTCTAAGTCAGATAAAACCCCAGTCAAGCCATCGCTACAGAGAAGAAATTGGTCGCCAAGTTTTATTGGATAAATTTGAATAACAGGTTCAACTTCCGAACCTCCCATTAGGGCCTGGGTTAATAAAGAACGTTGCGGATGGTTCATCGCTTCATCCGGGGTAATTCTTCCTTGGTCAATTAATTCCTGCATAACTGTGTGGTCTTGACTTAATTGATTTAACTTGCCGCCAGTAAATGCATAACACCGAGAATCTCCGACATGCAAAAGTTGGACCGAGCCATCATTTATATGCAGCGCAGTAAGAGTTGTTCCCATTCCGACAAGATTTGGCTCGGACTTCGAGCGATTAACAATGGTCAAATCAATCTCTTTTGTGACAGTCAATAATGAATCTTGATTGATGTGCTCTGAATTAAGTGCAGATATCGCAATAGTTGAAGCAACTTCGCCGCCAGCATGTCCGCCCATGCCATCCGCAACAGCAACTAATTTAGAGGAGATTAATCCTGAATCCTCATTACCCTCACGTTGTAGACCAAGATCGGAGAGCGCAAAAACTTTAAATGCCAATGACGATTTAGACATTGCAGCTTCCCTTCCGACTTGTTCGCTAATTGTTCACGTGGCTAAATCTAGATGGGCCATATCTTTCCACTAAATTGCAGCCTGTGAAACTACAGAAAGTTTTTGCAGAATTCCTAGGCACAGCGCTTCTACTTTTAGCGGTAGTTGGCTCGGGAATTATGGCTACCAATCTGAGTCAAGATGTGGGCGTTCAATTAACAATAAATGCGATTTCGACAGTTTCGATGCTCTACCTAATCATCACTCTGCTGGGCCCAATTAGTGGTGCCTATTTTAATCCAGTCGTCACGCTTGGAGAACTTTTCAAGAATCGAATTGATGGAAAGCACGCTGTTGCTTATATCGTCGCCCAATTCGCTGGTGGATTTTTGGGCACAGTATTTGCAAATGTAATTTTCAATAAGCCAGCAATTTTTCAATCTCAAAATGAGCGCACTGGAACAAATTTATTTATCAGCGAAATATTTGCAACTGCTGGATTAATCATGATTATTCATGTGCTAACAGATCAGAAGCGAACGAATCTTGCACCCTTTATTATTCCGGCCTGGATCACAACCGCGTTCTACGCAACCTCATCATTTGTCTTTGCAAATCCGGCAGTTACCTTTGCCCGAATCTGGAGCGATACCTTTGCCGGGCTAACTTTTAATTCCGCTTGGATTTATATGATTGCTCAATTGATTGGATTACCAATCGGATTAATAGTCGCGCGCCTGCTCTTTATTAGAAAGTAATTAAATAACAATTTCGTAAGATGGATTAAGGATTGTTAGTGCTCCTTCAGTTTCGCCCACCATGCCTTCAGCGCAAAGAGTTGATCCAACTTCAAGTCCCGCAATTTCACGACGTCCCAAGAATTGCAGAGTAATGCCGCCAGTTGTATCCCAAATCTCTACTTCAACTTTTGGCGCACCGCCCGAAGGTGCAGTTCTAATTGCAGTTACTTGGCCCCGAACATGTGCTCGTCTACGCCAGGTTGCATTTGAAATCGGCAGAATATTTTCGTTGTAGTGACCAACCGGAGCATTCTCAACGCTAACTGTTTTCGCAACAGCAACTTTCTTTACATCTTTCGCTGGTGCGCTTGGTGCAACCGCTGCATTGCGACGAGGCCCACCATCCAAGATGCGTTCTACGTCGAACGGAATAATTGTTGCTACAACGCGCTCTAATTGCGAGATTGGCGCTGCAATAGCTTCGGCAGTTTGATCATGCAGGATTCGGCCCAGTAACCGGGAATATGAGCGACGTGGCAATAACAAAGTTAATTCGACATCATGGTTAGCAGTCGAACGGATTGCATAATCAACTGCGGCATTCGGAAGTCTGCGATCCGGGCAATCAATCAAAATTAGTGGAACATCACTTACTGCAGCATTCGCTGCCCAGCCCGCACTAATTATTTCCGCGCGCTTATCATCAATAACAAAGTGAACCGCATTCAAATGTCTGGGGTTTAAAGATCGGGCATATCTAATTGCACCGATTGTTGCTAAATCTAAACTGTCTACAAGAACTGAAACGTCATGTCTTGAAATTGATGTTGCACGGGAACTCTGAGTCGTGACTGTTAGAACATTCTGCTCTTTGGTGTATTGCTTGTGCAGGCGAAGGAAGGTAACAACCAAAATAGGAGTTATTAAAATAACGACCCAGGCGCCTTGATTGAATTTTACGACGGCAAAGATGATAACTACGACAAGAGAAATTCCGCCTGAAAGTCCATTAACAATAAACTTTCCACGCCACCACTTATCGCGGTTTTTAAAGTTGTATTTCGCCATTCCCAAACCAGACAATGTAAAAGCTGTAAAAACACCAAGTGCGTAGAACGCAACAAGGTGTTCTACCGAGGCCCCGGTTACCAAAATCAAAAGCATTGCAGATCCAGCTAGGAGCAAGATTCCATTAGAGAAATTTAATCGGTGCCCACGTTTAGTCAGCCAGTTCGGCAAATATCCATCGGTCGCAACAAAGTTAACCACCATTGGGAAAGCGCTATATGTAGTGTTTGCGCCCGCAAAGAGAATAAGCATTGTTGCGGCTTGAACAACAATAAAGAAAATATTTCCAGCTGCGCCATCACCCAAAATTGTTCTGGCAACTTGTGAAATCACTGTAGGAGTTTCACTTTCATATGGCATTGCCTGAATCTTGTGTGCGAACCAAGAAACTCCTAGGACTAAAGAGCCCAAGATTGTGCTCATAATTACCAAAGTTCTGCGCGCATTCACTTGCTCTGGTGACTTGAACAATGAAACACCATCAGAAATCGCTTCAAGCCCGGTTAGCGATGATCCACCATTTGCAAAAGCGCGAAGCAAGATAAAGATTGCGGCAAAAGTTAACAACCCTTGAGATTCACCCAACGGAACTGCGCCAGGTTGATTTACATCAAGTGTTGGCAGAGTGCCAGCAAATTGACGGTAAATTCCGATTCCAAATACAACTGCCATCGAACCAACGAATAAATATGTAGGAAGCGCAAATGCTTTTCCGGCTTCTTTTACACCGCGCAAATTTCCGTAAGTAAGCAGAACAATAATTGCAAGTGTTAAATGAATTTTGTATGGACCAACTTCGGGGAATGTAGATGCAATTGCAGCAACACCTGCAGCTGATTGAATTGCAAGAGTTACGATGTAATCCATCATTAGGGCGACAGCGGCAACTTGGGCAACAACCGGCCCAAAGTTATCTCGCGAAACAATGTAGGCACCACCAACTTTGGTGTAAACCGAAATAACATTTCGATAAGACAGCGTTACTATTAAAAGAATTAGTAAAACAATTCCGGTCATCGGCATAAGCATTGCGAATGCTGCTAAACCAAATGCTGGGACCAGCGCAATAAGTATTTGCTCGGTGCCATAAGCGGATGAAGAAATACAGTCTGAAGAAAGAATTCCGAGCGCGTAGCGTTTCTTTAATCTCTGGTGGCTAAGGGTGTGACGGTTTAATGGGTTACCTAAAAGCCGGCGCTTGATTCGATATGAAATCGGGTCCGCTAAATGTGCATGCTCCTGTAGAACCATCGGTTCTGGGGCGTCATCAGTCCAAGACTTTGGCACAGCCACTCTTCCTAGTTATCGGGGAATTCTGCGGTTCACTGGCATTAATTTTACTTCGCAATCGAGGCGTATGCTTGCCGCATGCAATTAAAAACTGACCTTTATATTGATGGCGCATGGGTAAAAGGCGATGGCACCCTGCCAGTAACCGATCCCAGCACCGGAAATGTAATCGCTGAAGTTGCGACCGCAGGCGAGGCTCATTGCGATGCCGCAGTCACCGCAGCGCACAACGCCTTCAAAACTTGGTCAAAAACAGCTCCTCGGGTTCGAAGTGAAATCCTGCGCAAAGCTTTTGAATTGATGATTGCTGAAGCCGATCACTTGGCAAAAATAGTTTCAATGGAGAACGGGAAAGTTTTCTCAGATGCTAAAGGTGAAATTACTTATGCCGCAGAATTTTTCCGGTGGTTTGCCGAAGAAGCAGTTCGCACTCCTGGCGATTATCGCCAAGCACCTTCAGGCGATAAAAGAATTCTCGTAACGCACCAACCAATTGGCGTTTCACTTTTAATCACACCTTGGAATTTCCCGGCAGCAATGGCAACTCGAAAAATTGGGCCAGCGCTCGCCGCAGGTTGCACAGTAATTTTAAAACCAGCAAGTGAGACCCCACTTACTGCGCTCGCAATTATTGAAATTCTAGAACGTGCCGGAGTTCCAAAAGGCGTAGTTAATTTCATTCTGCCTTCAAAGACCGGACCAATGATTTCAAAGATGTTGCACGATCCACGAGTCCGCAATTTATCTTTTACTGGTTCAACGGAAGTCGGTCGCACACTTCTCAAAGAGTCTGCCGATAACGTGCTTCGCACATCAATGGAGCTTGGCGGAAATGCACCCTTCGTTGTTCTAGATGATGCAAATATTGATGATGCAGTTGCTGGCGCAATGCTTGCAAAGATGCGCAATGGTGGCGCAGCTTGCACCGCAGCAAACCGATTCATTGTTGCGAAGAGTGTTGCCGAAGAATTCACAACAAAGTTTGCAAAAGCTATGGGCGCGCTAAAACTTGCTCCTGGATTAGAAGATGGCGCCCAACTTGGTGCCAGTGTTTCAATCAAGGAACGTAACAAGATTGCAGATCTAGTTTCAGCAGCAGTAAAAGCTGGCGGAAAATTAATACTTGGTGGCACAACTCCTGCAGGCGCTGGTGCTTTCTATCCCGCAACAGTTGTGACTGTTGATAAAGCGAACCCAATTCTAAATAACGAAGTCTTTGGTCCAGTCGCACCAATCGTAACTTTCGATGGCGATGCTGAAGCAATCGAATTAGCGAACGCAACTGAATACGGCTTGATTAGTTACGTTTATTCCAGCGACTTAAAGCGTGCAATTAAAACCGCTGAAGCAATTGAATCCGGAATGGTTGCAATCAACCGCGGTGTAATTTCAGATCCAGCTGCGCCATTCGGTGGTGTAAAGCAGAGCGGGCTTGGTCGTGAAGGCGGCTTCGCCGGAATTTATGAATTCCTTGAAACCAAATACATTGGCGTAGAGATTTAAAGCTGGCGGAGGATGAGGGATTTATCCTCTTCAACCTGGGTAATTCCCCGTTTTTTAGGTAAACGGGTCATAAAAGGCAATTTAGCATTTCAGGGCAAGAAAAGCAGCGACTTTTTTGGAATTAATTTGGCGGTCATGAATTCTTGACCTGCAATGCCATTTTATTTGTCGTTGGACTGACTTAGACTCAAATCATGAAGAAAGTCAGTCGGAGCGGGCAGTAGGGCCGTGCATACAGCGACATTCGTCTGCCTCGCTAATTCACGAAAACACAGTGGCCGTTGTCTTGCGGGCAAAGCTCTCTACAATGGGACTTATTCAAAATGGATCAGACCAGTTACGGAACATCCGTCTGAAGAACTCCAAGCTAATGAACATTGCCTTCAAACAGGACAAGATGCGGCAATTCTTGATCTCCTAGAAATCAAACTTCTTGAACCTAAAGGAACCCTGCATCAACAGGAAAATTGGTTAATGGATGTATCAGTTCCTCTGAAAAAGAAGGGATCCATGGGGTTAGAGGAGCTGTCAAAGTTAGTGGACTCTCCGGAGACATTGTGGGGGACTGGTACGTCAACTAAAAATGGAAAAAATAATTGCGTACCTATTGCTCAAATAACAGAGCACACTTCCTCCCTCTACTTAATAGATGTGTCTAGTTTCAAAGTGGAGATCAGATTTTTGTTTGGGAAAAGAGATATGCGTGGAGTCTTTTCTTATGCCGGACACGAGTACAAGTTGAGCATCACAGATCTCCATTTTGAGCAAAGATTTCTGGATAAACCTGTTGGAGATTATGAAATAGACAGAACTCTTCTTACCATTAGCCTTGGGGAGAATTACTTCGACACCTTCTACAAGCTCATCGCTGGGATAATTCCAATCGAATACGGCAAGAAATGGAGCGGCCAATGATCTATACGATTGGGCACTCTACTCATTCGATTGAGAATTTCACCAAGCTATTGAAATCGCGTGGGATTACAGCAATCGCGGATGTTAGATCAGCGCCTTACAGTCGCTTCCAACCCCAATTCAATCGAGAGCTACTTACTAAATCTTTAAAAGATTCTGGCATTGAATACGTCTTTGTTGGTGATTCAATTGGTGGTCGATCATCTAACGAAGACGATTATGAAAATGGAAGAGTCGTTTATAGTCGACTAAAAAACAGTGATAATTTTGAGAATGGTCTTCAGCGTGTCATTGTCGGTTCCGAAAAATACCAACTGGCATTGATGTGTAGCGAAAAAGAGCCGATAGAGTGCCATAGAACTTTACTTGTGGGCCAAACTCTTTTTGAGCGAGGGATCCCAGTGACTCACATTCTTGGTGATGGAACTCTTGAAAACCATGATGATGCGATACACAGGCTGTTAAAGATATTCAAGCTTGACGAGCCAGACCTTTTTCGTACAAATGAGGAAGTGATTTCGGAGGCGCTTCTCAGACAGGAACAGAAGGTGGCATTCACTTTGGGTGATCCAGTTAAGGGCCGACTAGACACCGTGCAACTTGGAGAATCTGAAGAATGGACGGAGTCGATATGAAACTTTTTACTATTGGGTTTACTGGGAAAAATGCTGAAAAGTTCTTTTCGCTACTTGAATCATCGGAAGCAAACAAACTAATCGATATTAGAATTAACAGAACATCTCAGTTAGCCGGCTTTGCAAAGGAGCAAGACCTTGAATTTTTCTTACCGAAAATCGTAGGTATGCAATACCAAGTTTGGGATGATTTGGCTCCCACAAAAGAACTCCTAGCCTCCTACCGGGATAAGGAAATACTCTGGGAAGAATTTGCCCAGAAATATCAAGATCTAATCAATGTTCGGGGAACCCTTGAAAAATCATCCCAAACTGACTTTGAAAATGCAGTTCTGCTCTGCAGCGAACATGAACCAGAGAAGTGTCATAGGACATTGCTGGCAGAACTCATTACCCAGAAGTTTCCCCTCCTAGGCGTTACTCACCTGATTTGAAAGACCTTTTAATCCGTTAGGCCTATTAACCAGCCAAGAACAGATACAACGAAGAACTACGACCAACCCCTATTTCACGCTCAGATTAGCACCAAACCCCCTATTTCGGGTGTCCAGTCATTACCCGTTACTACACCCTCCCACCAATAGTTTTTGGTACAGGATTGGTACAG
>CAMCPZ010000015.1 GCA_945876865.1 Bifidobacterium breve
ATGACAGCACTCGGTTGCACAATCGGGGTTCTACTTTCAGGAACCCAAGCCTTCGCTCTTTCGGGTTGGGTCTTCTTCCTATTTAGCTTTCTCGGAGTCTGGCTCGGAATTAAAGCCAAACTCCATAAAATCTAAATTTAGAAACGATCCGCGTTCATCACCTTTGTCCAAGCAGCAATAAAGTCCTTTACGAACTTCTCCTTGCTGTCATCTTGGGCGTAGACCTCGGCATATGCACGAAGAATTGAGTTCGAACCGAAGATTAAATCAACACGGGATGCGGTGTATTTAACTTCCCCAGTTTCGCGGCTGCGAATCTTGTAAGAATCACTTCCTGCTGGCTCCCACACGTAGTTGATATCCGTGATTGTCGTAAAGAAATCAGGAGTCAGAGCGCCAACTCGATCGGTGAATACACCGTGCTTGGTTCCACCATGGTTAGTTCCAATTACGCGCATCCCACCAACGAGAACTGTCATCTCGTGCGCAGTAAGGCCCATAAGTTGAGTGCGATCAAGCATTAGCTCTTCGGCGCTTACAACGTAATCCTTCTTTAACCAGTTGCGATATCCATCATGAATTGGCTCTAGTGGTTCGAATGATTCGATATCTGTCTGCTCTTGCGAAGCATCACCACGACCGGCCTTAAATGGAACCTTAACATCGTGTCCAGCCGCCTTGGCAGCTTTTTCAATTCCAACGTTTCCGGCAAGAACAATTACATCAGCAAGACTTGCACCGGCTGCTTTTGCAATTGGTTCTAGAACGGCAAGAACTTTTTGAAGTCGGGCTGGTTCGTTACCCTCCCAATCTTTCTGTGGTGCAAGACGGATGCGAGCCCCGTTTGCTCCCCCACGGAAATCCGAGCTTCGGAATGTGCGAGCGCTATCCCATGCAGTTGTAACTAATTCAGTAACAGTTAAATCAGTTGCAGCAATCTTTGCTTTAACATCTTCAACGTTGTAATCAGCTTTGCCGGCAGGAACTGGATCTTGCCAAATCAGATCTTCGGCAGGAACATCAGGTCCGAAGTAGCGAGCCTTTGGTCCTAGATCTCTATGAGTTAACTTGAACCAAGCACGAGCAAATACTTCGCTGAAATAAGCTGGATCTTTATGGAATCGTTCTGAGATTTCACGATAGATCGGATCTTTAATCATCGCCATATCTGCATCGGTCATAATTGGGTTGTAGCGAATTGATGGATCTTCAACATCAACTGGCTTATCTGCTTCTTCAATATTGATTGGTTCCCATTGTTGGGCGCCGGCAGGAGACTTCTTTAGCTCCCAGTCATACTTAAATAACAAATGGAAGTATCCGTTATCCCATTTAGTTGGATTTGTAGTCCAGGCACCTTCGATACCGCTTGAAACAGTATCGCGGCCAACACTTCGGGTTTCGTGATTCATCCAACCAAGGCCTTGCTCTGAAATATCTGCACCTTCTGGTGCTGGTCCAAGTCTTGCTGCGCTGCCATTTCCGTGTGCTTTACCAACTGTGTGCCCGCCAGCAGTTAGTGCAACAGTCTCTTCATCATTCATGGCCATACGAGCAAAAGTTTCGCGCACGTGCGCTGCTGTTCTAAGTGGATCTGGCTTTCCATTCACACCTTCAGGGTTTACATAAATAAGACCCATCTGCACAGCGGCAAGTGGATTCTCCATTGTCGTTGCATCACTCAAATCGCCATAACGTGAATCACTGGGTGCAAGCCATTCCTTCTCAGATCCCCAGTAAATATCAATCTCTGGGTGCCAGATATCTGCACGACCGAAACTGAATCCAAACGTTTTTAGACCCATTGATTCATAAGCAATCGTGCCGGCCAATACCAATAAATCTGCCCAGCTAACTTTGTTGCCATACTTCTTTTTGATTGGCCAGAGAAGACGACGAGCCTTATCAAGGTTTACGTTATCCGGAAAAGAATTAAGTGGAGCAAAACGCATATTGCCAGTTCCGCCGCCGCCACGGCCATCTGCAGTTCTATATGTTCCAGCTGCGTGCCATGAGAGACGAATCATCAAACCACCGTAATGACCCCAATCTGCCGGCCACCACTTCTGACTATCTGTCATCAGCGCATGCATATCTTTCTTAAGCGCAGCAACATCTAACTTCTTTAGCTCTTCGTTGTAATTGAAATCTTTTCCGAGAGGATTTGTCTTTGTGTCATGTTGGTGCAGGATGTCTAAGTTAAGGGACTTTGGCCACCAATCCATATTTGAATCTTCAAAAGTGGTTAGGGCTCCGTGTGCTACTGGGCATTTTCCTGAATCAGACATTTCAAACTCCTCGGTTACTAGCGGTTAAACGTTATGCCTTAATCCTAATGGTTCAAAAATATTCTGCATCCCGGGGTTATTTCGCAAGGGTTAGAGGCTAGAAAATGCGCGAGCAATTTCTAGATACAAAGGAATTCCAATTAGCAGATTGAACGGAAATGTCACACCGATACTAGACATCAAAGCCAGTGGCGCATTTGCTTCTGGTAATCCAATCGATACTGCAGCAGGTGCCGCAATATAAGAAGCGCTAGCACTTAAGACACCGAGGATTGTTGCTCCTCCTACAGAGAGCCCCACCATAGTTCCAGTTAATACTCCTAAAGTTCCAGCAAAGATTGGGAAGACTAATGCGAATACTCCGACCATTGCACCAACTTTCTTTATCTCGCCCCAATTACTTCCAGCCAAATAACCAAGATGCAACAAGAAGAGAACCAAGAATCCAGATTGCAGATCGATAAAGAATGGAACAACTTTCAAGTATCCAGCTTGGCTCGTGACTGCTCCTATAACTAGCCCGCCTACCAAGAGCAAAATTGTTTTTCCGGTCACGACTTCGTGAAGAGTTTTACCCCATTGCACACTCTTATCCCGGTGGCGCGAACCAAGATAAACACCGATAACAATCCCTGGGACTTCCATGATTGTGAGAAGTGCTGTTGCAAAGCCCTCTACTTCTATTCCGCTGCTCTCCAAGAAGAGCAACGCAGCCGAGAATGTCACTAATGATGTAGACCCATAATGCGCAGCTATAGCGCCTCGATCAATGTCATTAATCTTCTTCACAAACTTTAAAGTCAGATAGGCAATAACGGGGATAAGGATTCCGAGAGCTATCGTCGCAAGTGCTGGGGCCGCAAAGCTTGAGAGTGAGGTTCCTTTAAGGGCGTGGCCGCCTTTAAGTCCGATTCCAAAGAGCAGAAAAATCGAAATCATTTGATAGACCTGTTCGGGAATACGAACATCGCTCTTAATTCTGGCTCCCAGAAAGCCCAGGATAAACACCAGAACGGCTACTGAAGTCAGATTTGTTATTGCTACAGAAGTAGAGTCCACTTTGATCCCCTTAAATATCCACTGCGAATATAGCAGAAATCTATTTCAGGTATCAAATTTCTGGTATACTTTCAGCCATGGCACCAGTATCTGAAATCAGCCGTGAGTGGACCTTTCTCTCAAATCATGGGCACGTTCTAGTCCATCTAAGTCGCTATCCTGATTCGCGAATTCGCGACATCGCCGACACCGTCGGAATCACCGAACGCAGTGCGCAGGCTATTCTCGCCGATCTCGAAGAATCTGGTTATGTAACCATCACCCGAATTGGACGCAGAAATAGTTACAAGGTAAATACTGGTTTGAAGTTTCGCCATCCTTCAGAAGCAAGCAAACCAATTAGCTCCCTATTGAAGATTTTTACATAGGGCAAATGCCTTGACCGCACATCCTTATGCTGGGAAGAGAATTGTTTTAACCAGCAAACACGAGAAACTTAAGTTGATCAAACCAGCTTTTGACCAATACCTTGGATGCGACTTATTCGAGGAAAACCTTGATACAGATCAATTAGGAACTTTCTCTGGCGAAATTGAACGAACTGCCCCGCCGCGCGAAACTGCAATCCTTAAAGCCAGACTTGGCATGAACTCAACGGGCCTCAAAATAGGTGTCGCATCTGAAGGTTCAGTAAGCCCCGACCCAGTTATCCCTTTCGTAAACTCAAACATCGAGCACTTGGTTTTGGTCGATGATGAGAATCAGATAGTAATTTCTGAGGTCTATCGCTCTTTCGATATAACAGTCGCGACAATCACCACATCCCCTGGCAAAGACATCTCGGAATTTCTACAAACTGCGGACTTTCCAAATCACGGTTTAATTGTTCGCCCCAATGCTGAGAAGAAAAACGATTGCGTAAAGGGAATTAGAGATCTTGATTCCCTAAACAATGCCATTGCTGCAAGTTCGAGAATCTCTGCAAATGGCTTAGCTGTTATCGAGTCAGATTTACGTGCGCATTTCTCACCGTCTCGCCAGAAAAACATTGCGATAGTTGCAAAGCAACTTGCCGTAAGAGCCAGCCGATTGTGCCCAAGTTGCCAGATGCCAGGCTGGGGTCGATCAGGTTACGAAAAAGGACTTAAGTGTTCGACATGTAAGTTAGAAAATCCGGATGCTATTCGACAGGCAAAAACTAGCTGCGATAACTGCAATCACATTCTTTTGGGTCAAGTTCTTGCAAAGGAATTAGATCCGGCAAATTGCCAGTTCTGTAATCCTTAATTGATCGGGATTTCTAGCTCTTCAACAATAAGGCGCTCAAGACGTGCAACGTGCGCCATAGTGTCTGCGCGAATTTCAGTCGAGACTTGTCTTGAGTATGCAAGATTTAGTGCTTCATCATTATCGAACCACTGTTCTGCAACGCCATCCCATTCGCAATCAAAAGTTGGCTTACCGGCAAGAGTGTCAGGACGACCAAAGTTAACAACGTATTTGCGAAGGCCCGGTGCGGTGCGAGCAACAGGGACATGCGATTCGAGCCACCAATTTTTGAACTGCTCGTCCGTTAGGTGATCCGCCTTTTTGAGAAGCCAGACAATCTTGACCATTTACTCCACCTCGCTATGAATACTTTCATCAATTAACTAATTACTTTATTGCGTAATTACATTAATATATCAGGCTAGTACTGGACGCGAGTCAAACCTTAGGGGGCAAGGCGGATGCTGAAAGCAGAACAAAATCAGCGCGCCTCTGTCAGTGACGAGATTTTAGAAGCTGACTTCGTAGTTGTCGGAAGTGGTGCTGCCGGACTTACTGGCGCGATTACCGCACGACGTCGCGGATTGTCAGTAATTGTTCTTGAAGCGCAAGATGTTGTTGGTGGAACAACTGCGCGAAGTGGAACTTGGATCTGGTCCCCCAATAATCGTTGGATGCGCGAAGCCGGATTTACCGATGAACGAGATGATGCAATTCGCTATATGGCGCGTCTATCTTTTCCAGAACGCTATCAATCTCATGCCGAACGTTTCGGACTCGATGCTCACGAATATGAAATGCTAAATGTTTTTTACTCAACTTCAGGAACTGCTCTAGAAGAACTTGCTGAAGCTGGCGCTTTGGATCCTGTTGTTAAATCAAATGCTCCTGATTATTTTGCTGATCTGCCAGAAGATAAAGCACCTTATGGTCGCGTAATTGTTTCTCGGGGCCGCGCTCGGCCAGACCAATTAACTGGCGCCGAATGGGTTCTTGATTTGCGCGATGCTGCATTGCGCTTGGGTGTCGATATTCGATTTGGATATCGAGTTTCAGATGTAATTCAAAGTGGTGGTCGGGTTTCAGGTGTAGTTGGTAAATTTAAGAATCAGAGCTTCACAATTGATTCCAAATGTGGCGTTCTCTTTGCTACTGGTGGATTCACACACAATCCCGAACTTATGAGTGATCACATGGCTGCCCCGGTGCGTCTCGGTGGCGCAGCTAAAGGTTCACGCGGTGACTTCATGAAAATTGGTGCATCGCTCGGTGCAAAGTTACACAACACTGCAGCTGCTTGGCTCGCACCGATTCCACTTGAGGCTCTTGTTCGCGACCCACAATCTGTTACAACAAATATTTTTGCATTACGTGGTGACAGCATGATTATGGTTAACAAATACGGCCATCGCACCGTGAATGAAAAGCTTCCGTATCACGAACTTGGACGTTCAATGTTGCGATGGGATGCAAGCAAAGCAGAGCACCCAGACTTGCGGATGTATATGATTTTCGATAAATCTGCGCGCGTTCATTTCTCTGATGGAACAAGTGGAAACCCAATTAAGCCACCAAACGAGCATGATCCAAATCTTGTTGAAGGTGAAACCCTGGATGAACTTGCTGCCGCGATTAGGCGCCGGATTGCAGATCTTGGTCCAGTTGCAATGGCCGGTTTAAATATTGCAGATGATTTTGAAACTGGGATCAAACAAACAATTGAAGAGTTCAATAAGCATGCAGCAACCGGAACAGATCCAATCTTTCGCAGAGGTGAATCTGCTATCGAGTTATTCCGAAATGGACCTGCCAGACCAGGGAACGATAAGAATCCTGCGCTATTCCCATTTGATAAAACTGGTCCTTACTACGCATTAATTCTTGCACCAGGAACTTTAGATACTAAAGGTGGCCCAGCTATTGATAGTGAAGGTCGAGTTCTTCGCGCAACAGATGGCCAACCAATACCTGGATTATTTGCAGCAGGAAACTGTGCCGGCTTTCCTTCTGGTCAAGCGTATTGGGCTGGCGGCGCAACAATCGGTCTAGCAGTTACATTCGGGTATCTTGCGGCGTTAAATGTTTCGGCTCATAAGGAAGCAGTAACAAAAATTCTTTAGAAGTTCTGTAACTCTTAAAGCGCTAACCAACCGCCATCGACTGGAAGATATGTTCCGGTTATATATGAAGCGTCATCTGATAACAAGAATGCACATGCACTTGCAACCTCATTTGGTTGCGCAGGTCTTCCCATCGGAGTCCGATCGCGTAACCAAACACTTTTAACTGGATCCTCTAGTGAAGCTTTTGACATAGGCGTAGCTACTGGACCAGGTCCAATTACATTTACTCGCACCCCGAATTTAGACCAATCAACCGCAAGAGCTTTTCCTAATTGAAGAACTGCGCCCTTAGATGCTGTGTAGGCCGCATTTCCGCCATACCCAACGGTTGAAAGTATTGAGCCAATCAAAACTATCGATCCAGATCCTTGCGGAACCATTACACGACCAGCCGCTCTTGCAACTAAAAATGAACCAGTAATATTTGTCCGCATTGTGTTCTCAAAGACTTCCAGCGTCATGTCACGAGCATCGACAAAGTTTTCTTCAATACCAGCACAGTTCACCATACCATCAATTCGACCGTATTTATCTACTGTGCCCTTAATCAGTGCATCAACTTCAAATTCGATTCTTACATCGGCTTCGATGCAAATTCCACCAGTCAACTCTTGAAGTTCGCCAAGTTTCGTTGCCGGAAGATCAGTGCAAACAACTTGATGCCCGCGTTTAGCGAGAAAAATGGCAGTAGCTCTTCCAATTCCAGAAGCAGCGCCAGTAACTATCGTGACCTTTTTAGATTTCATTTATCCCTCAACAAAGCCATTCTTGACTAGATAATCAGCAGACTCCCGCAATGTAACTTCAACGGGTATGAAGTTAATTCCCAATATGCGCCTTGCTTTTTCTCCGCTAGTAATCATTAGTTTTCCAAGTATAGGCAAAATGGCTTTGATATCACCGTCAAAGTTGGAGAGAAACTTGATTAGAAAAGTTGGAGCTTGAGCTGTTTTAGCTTTGCTCTTGGGGTAAATGGACTTCAGAAACTTTGCAATCGCTACAAATGAAATTGTCTCTGATGCCGCCAGAATGCGTTCACCCTTAGTCGAATCATTCTTAATTGCTTCAACGTGCATTCGCGCTACATCTCTTACGTCAACAACTGAGAATTTCAAGTCAGGCAGCATCGGATCCTTGCCCTTTAAAATTCTTTCAACAACTGAAACAGAAGAACCAAAGTTTTTATCCAATGGCGCCCCTAGAACCAAGACTGGGTTTATGGTGGTTAGTGCGATTTCTGGTGCCTGGTTCTTAACGAAGTCCCAGGCAGCTTTCTCGGCCAAGGTTTTCGATTTCGCGTAAGCCACGCGACCAATTGGATGGTTTACATCAGTCCACATAGTTTCGTCATATTCATTCTTTCCTGCAGGAAGTTCGCAGCCATATACAGCGGCATTTGAAGATGTAAGGATTACTCGTTTTACACCCGAACTCTTAGCGGCTTTCAAGGCACGCAAAGTTCCATCTACAGCTGGACGAATCAAATCATTTTCATCTTTTGGCGACGCGATTGGAAACGGAGAAGCGGTGTGCATCAGCACATCTACCCCTTTAAGCGCTGCATCCCAACCGGAATCTTTCTCAAGATCAAGTTCAACAAAAGACAATTGAGAATTCAAAGCGTTTGAATCTAATAGATGTGGTGAGACCGCAGCTCTTACTTCTTCTGATTTAGATAGCGAGCGAACCGAAGCTCGCACGTTGTATCCCTGGTTAAGAAGTTGAAGAGCAATATGTTTGCCAATATATCCACTTGCACCGGTCAATAGGACTGTAGTCATTGCGACAGTATTCCATCAGAAACCGAAACTTGAGAAATTTAGCAAACAACGGCTATTCGGGCCGTTGATTACTTCTTATCCTCGTGAGCTCCAGTTACTCGGCCAGCATGTGCAACTGCACTTGGATCACGCTTTGATTTAATCAAACTGGCTACTGTTGAAACGATTAGAACTGCGGCAATTACTAAGAGGCTCACAACAATCGGAATCTTTGGCACGTCATACCAAACTTCGTGCAGGTAAGTCATGATCAATTTAACCCCAATAAACATAAGAATTATTGAGAGGCCTAGTGATAAGTAGATCAACTTATCTAGCAAGCCCTTAAGCAAGAAATACAGGGCGCGTAGGCCAAGCAATGCAAAAGCATTTGCCGCGAAAACCAAGAATGGCTCTTGAGTAACACCAAAGGTTGCTGGAATCGAATCCAAGGCAAAGAGCAAATCAGTAGATGCAATTGCAATCATTACCAAGAACATCGGTGTAGCAATTCGCTTGCCGTTGATCTTCGTAAAAGCCTTTGAACCATGGAACTCATCGGTCATTGCTATTCGTTTTCTAATTACCTTCACTAGGGCGTTGTCTTCAGGTGAAGGATCTTCATCCCAGTGCTTAAAGAGTCCGACTCCGGTCCAGATTAGAATTGCACCAAAGATCACGAAGGTAAAACTGAAGGCTGCAAGAGCAGCGGCTCCGACTGCGATAAAGATTCCGCGCAAGACAAGTGCTAACAAGACACCAAACATCAGAACCCGCTGGTGATAAATCGAGGGAACTTTAAACTGCGCCAAGATAATAATGAAGACGAAGAGATTATCGACCGAGAGGGATTTCTCAACTAGGTATGCTGCAAAATACTCGGTTCCGAATTGTGAGCCTGATGATTGCCAAACCCAGACACCAAAGCCAATCGCAACAGCGATATAGAAAATCGACCAGGTTGCTGCCTCTTTAAACTTTACTTCGTGTGGTTTGCGACTGACGGTAAGCAAGTCGACGACGATAAGCGCAAGAATCGCGCCAATAACAATAAACCACGTGGTTAATGAGACATTCATTGATTACACCTATTTCGTTAAAGGGGCCATTGAGCCAAGGTCTCCCTCAACCACTTAGTGGTCGCAGCTCCGGGATATTTCTATCCGTGTTGACGAAGATGCCGAACGAGGTACTCCCCTTAACGTAGGTGAATGCTAGCAACAATTTCACAGGATGTCGCACAAATCAGAGGTTTAGAGCTTAAGTCAACTACTTCTGGCGCGAGAAAATTCGGAAAAGTAATACTGAAATAACAGCGCTGACAACTGATGCAAAAATAACTGCAATTATCGCCAGCTCTTGCACCTGTGCATCTTTAAATGCTAGTTGAGCTATAAAGATAGCGACGGTAAATCCAATGCCTGCCGTGCTTCCCGTAGCCGCGAGGAGCGATTTGTTTGCGCCTTTAGGGAAATCAGCAACCTTAAACTTTGAAGCAGCAACAGTTGTTACCAGAATTCCAATTGGTTTTCCAGCAACTAGCCCAAAGAAAATACCCCAAGCAATTACAGATTTACTTGCTTGGCTCAAAGATTCGGAGTTTACGACAACTCCGGTATTTGCGAAGGCAAAGATTGGCACACAGAAAAATGCGCTATACGGATGCAGCTTGTGTTCGAGCCACTCAATCACAGTTGGTGAATTTGATTCGTCAGTAGAAACTTTCTGCAATTTCTTTGGGATTTCTGGTGTCAATAATCCAAGAATCACTCCCGCAAGAGTTGGATGAACGCCAGTCTTGTAAAGAGCGAACCAGAGCAAAATCCCCAAAATCAAATAGGCGCCTACCGATGAAACATTTAGTTTTTGGACCAAAAGAACTGCAAGCACTACAAGCAGCCCCATCCCAAGCCAGGAGAATTTGATGCCGCTGGAATAAACAAATGCCACTATAAGAATTGCAACTATGTCATCAATTACGGCAATACCTAGTAAGAAGGATCTTAAGGAATCAGGAACTACCGAGCCAAGCATCGCAAGCAAACCAACGGCTAAAGCTATATCTGTTGCGACCGGCACTCCCCAACCGCCAGGAGCCTCACGGCCGGCAATTGCAAGATAGATCAGGGCGGGAACTGCTATTCCACCAAGCGCTGCCAAGAGTGGCATCAGAGCTTTTTTAAATGAGGCTAGATGCCCAGTCGTCAGCTCTCGCTTAATTTCTAGACCAACTACGAAGAAGAAAAGCGTCATTAAGACATAATTAATAAACTTTTGAATTGTTAAATTAATTAGTAAAAAACCAGATCCTATTGAAAAATCCACCTTCAATAAGTCGAAATAAGTCTTACTTAATGGAGAATTTGCAACAAGCAATCCAAGTGCGGCAAAAATTAATATCAGAATGCCACTTGTTGATTCATTTTTCAGGAATTCGCGCAATGACTGTCGAATTCTGCGCATGGCTAAATCTTACCTGGTCTTACATATCCGCGCAATGAAGAATAAATCAATTTGAGGGGAAAAATCTCATCGGACCTGTGTGTTCCAATGAAACTTCTTCACCAACCTGAAAATCAAATGGTCCTGGAATTCGGACAATCACACTCTGGCTTTTTACTTTCACTGTAATCATTGCATCATGCCCATAGTAGTTAATCTTCACAATTTTTCCGGTTGCTGAACTAGATGAAGAGTTTCTAGAAATCTTAATCTCCTCTGGCCTGATAACTACTTGACCATTAGTTTCTGAAGTTTCAAGTGGCAATAAATTGTTGAATAGATAGCTAATGGAACCATCATCTGATCGCGCCGCTTCGAGAAGTAAGGCCTCGCCAGTGCTTGCAGCAATGGTCGGTGAAATAGGAAGTGAATAAACATCTTCTGGCGAACCTTCTTGAATAATTCTTCCCTCGCGCATTAGTGCAACAACATCCGCTGACACAAGCGCCTCTTCACGATCATGAGTTACCAATATCGCTGTGGTATTGCGAGAACGTAAAAGTTCAATAACTTGTGAACGAAGATCGCCTCGGAGTTCGGCATCGAGTGCAGAGAAAGGCTCATCAAGAAGCACAATCGTGGGTTTTATAGAGAGTGCACGGGCAAGGGCAACGCGGGTTTGTTGACCACCTGAAAGTTCGCTTGGCATACGTTTTTCAAAGCCTTGCAACTCGATGAGCTGAAGCATGTCTTTAACGGTCTGGCTTATCTGATCTTTGGTAAGCAAAGTTTTATCTAAACCAAATGCAATATTCTCGGCAACATTCAAATGAGGAAAGAGCGCACCATCTTGGGGGACATAGCCGATCTTTCGCTTATGAGATGGCATAACAAGTGATGAGAGTGAAACAAGTTGCTTGCCGATTCGGATGGTTCCCGAAGCAGGTTTAATGAGTCCCGCAATACTGCGCAACATTGTTGTCTT
The DNA here is from genome assembly GCA_945876865.1 of Bifidobacterium breve. Lineage (GTDB taxonomy): Bacteria > Actinomycetota > Actinomycetes > Nanopelagicales > Nanopelagicaceae > AAA044-D11. The sequence continues at coordinate 11,867 of CAMCPZ010000015.1, forward strand.
GCCGCAGCCAGATGGGCCCAAGAGAGCTGCAATCTGCCCCTCTTTAAGTGAGAAAGATAAATCGTCGAGAATAACCTTTTCACCAAATGAGACGCTTAGGTGAGATATTTCAAGTGAACTCATTTTTCACTCCCCATACTCTCGTTGGCGAACATTCGATCAGCCTTATCTGGGCGACTAATTAAAAAAGTTGGTAGAGCTGCAATCAAGACCAAGATTAATGCATAAGGTGCAGCCTCGTTAAATCTGTTGATTGCAGCCGAGCTCCAAATCTCTGTAGCCAAAGTCTCAAAGCCTGTTGGACGCAGCATCAAAGTGACTGGAAGTTCTTTCATAGCAGTTAGAAATACCAATATAGTTCCAAGGCTTATTCCCGGCGCCGCAATCGGTGCCACAACTTTTTTGATAATTGCCCAAGGATTTGCACCCAAACTGGTCGCAACATCTTTGATACCACTTGGCACTCTTGCAAGTGAGGCATTGATGCTTGCTACTAGTTTTGCTAAGAAGAGTAGTGCGTATGCAAACCCCAAGAAAAATATCGACTGATAAATCACTCCTAATTTTGAGCCGACAGAAACAAGTGCTAATCCAACAACGACTCCGGGAAGTCCATGTCCAATGGTAATTATTCGCTGTGCAAATCTCGTGAATTTATCTGACCGGCCAGATAAAAGAATTCCTAGTGGCGCTGCGAGAACTAGCGCAATCATCGCACCTATAGCTGCAACTAAAAGTGTTGAAAGAGAGGCAGACAATAGATCTGGCCAATTGATAGCAACACGGTTATCTAGAAACCTGGTGATTAAGACAATGAAGGGAATCACGATTGAAAGAATGAAAAGCACTGCCAATAGAAGCAGGGTAAAAAAGCGAGTGCCTTTACTTTCAATAAAGACCTTTTTTGATGTCGGTGCCTTAACTGCTTCGCCTGCTTTGGCTCGATTCTTAACTCGATCATCGATAATTACTACGATGGTTGAGAAAGCAATCAAAACCAGAGCGATTACCGCGGCCGCTCCCCGATCATATGAAGCCCGATATAGATTTTGAATAGTTACGGTCAAGGACTCGACATTGAGAAGTGAAACTGCACCAAAATCACTTAATGTGTAAAGCGCTGTTAGCAAGACACCTGCACTGATATATCCCTTGATTTGAGGCAACACAACACGTAAGAAAATTTCGGTATTTGTTAATCCTAATGATCGAGCAACTTCGATTTGCGATTCATCAACAGAGCGCAAGCCAGCCAGAGTCGCCAGAATGACATATGGCAGTGTGGATAGTGTGAGAATAAAAATCGCTGCAAAGGTTCCACTAAATCCAGGAATGAAGGCAATCCAGGTATATGTAAAAACGTAAGATGGGATAGCTAGGGGCAAGACCGTTGGGATGATTAATAACGAGCGAAACGGAAGTCGAATAAAATGAAGAGCGCTAGCTAGGGTAACGCCAATAAGTAGGGTTAGGACAACAACGGCTAAAACCAATATCGCTGTTGTGCCCAAAACTCGTGAGGTTTTTTCTCGAAATAGTAGGTCGATAGTTTGGCCAAATGGCTTCTGGGCAGCTCTAATAAACAGGTAAATAATTGGGACTGTCGATAAGAATAAAACTATCCCGACTGCACTACGAAGTGCCAGCTTTGAGGCACTCTGATTACGCGCACTCTTCGATAAAGCAGATGTCGATGAGTGCGTGCGACCGGAATAGGTAGTTTGCATTTTTAGAGAAGGCCGACCTCAACCAGAATATTCTGAGTAATTAAAATATTTTTTAGAGAATCAAGATCGATAGTTGGAGCACCGATTTCAAGAAGTGCCGGAAGTCCTTCCGGTTGCTTGGCGCCTTCTAGCAATGAATATTCATGTGTCTTCTCTACAAACTCATTTTGAGTAACCGCAGAAGTTAGGAAATTGATAAGTTCTTCGGCAGTTGATTGTTTCTTACTAGAGGCTAGGACACCTGCGCCTGACACATTAATCAAGTTTCCAAGATCGCCGGCGACAAAGAATCCATTCTTTACATTTATGTCGCGACCAAGGGCCTCGCTAACTTCCCAGATGTAATAATGATTTACCAATCCAAGTGAAATTTCACCCTTATCAATGGCTTCAACGATTGCACTATTCTTGGCATAAATCTTTACGCCATTATCTTGCAAGCCTTCAAGCCATGACTTTGTAAATTCTTGGCCCTTGTTCTCAACAAGCGCCGCTACGAAAGCCTGGAATGATGAATTAGTAGGTGCAATTCCTACTTGACCCTTGTAAGCAGGCTTTGTTAAATCTGCAACTGATAGCGGAAGGGTCTTTACGCGATCTGGCGCGTAGGCAAATACTCGCGCGCGGCCTGTAACTCCAACCCAATTTCGATTCGCTGCTACATATTTGGCAGGTATTTCTGAAGCAACATTCGAAGTTAGTTTTGTGAAGAGACCTTCACTAGAAACTGCTCCCAACGAACCTGCATCTTGCGATAAGAACAAATCCGCCGGTGAATTCTCGCCTTCTTCCAAAATTTGAGCGGCCAGTTCTGCAGAATCGCCATAACGAACATTGAGTTTGATACCTGACTTCGCTTCCCATTCAGCAAAGAACGGAGCAATGAACTCTTCGGCACGGCCGGAATAAACGGTAATTTCAGTGACATCTTTTGCCTGATCAGAACCTGAAGAACATCCAGTCAAAGTTGAAATTGAGATTACTGCGGCACCGAGCACGAGCCCGATTCGATGTTTGGGAGTCATTTAGCTGCACTTTCTAGAGTTTTGGTTGTTTATCTACGCCCAAAACTCTAGAACTTATGAGGGAATTACGCAACAAAAGCGTTGCGTAATTCGGGTCACAGCCGAACCTTGGAGTGGCGCAAACGCCCAAAATCAAGCCTGATCCGCTATCTGCTACTTAAAACTTTCTCCCCCATCTTTGGAGGCAAAAATCTGATTTCCTACAACTGCGACCAGCAGATCATTTGATGAGCTTAAACCAGATACTTCGATATCAAATGTATAGATTTTCTTCCAGGCTTTGCCTTGATTCAAAGATTTAAAAATTGATTTCCCGGAGGAAGCGTAAAGAGATCTACCCACAGTTTCTATCTCGCTAATCGGAAACGCTGTTTTTATCGGGGATAAATCTGCAAATGCCCCTGAACTCTTCATAAGCTTTTTATCTTGAATTACAAAACTATCACCCAATTTTTGACCTGAGATAGCAATATCAGAGAATTGGTTGGGCTCCACTTTTCGCCAAACTTTTCCTGAGTTCGAGGAATACAAGAGCATATTTGTCTGAGCATCAACGCCATAAATTTCACTTCCTCGCGCCTCTAAAAAGTGAAAGTCAACTTGACCTTGAAGTGAGACATTCTTCCAGGTAATTCCTTCATCATCAGATCTGAGTAATCCGACGGGTTCTGGCAATTTTGAACCTTTCCCAGGGTGCCCACTCGCGTACATGGTTTTGCCAGAGATTGCGAGTCCCATAATATCGAAGCGTTCTTTGCCAATCGGCTTCATATTGTTTGGACCCTTATAAACAAATAGGCCCTCATGTGTGCCTATCAGTGTCTTTTTACCAATCACTTTGACTGAATGTATGTGTGTGACCGAGTCAAAACTTTGCGCATGAATTGAAGGCGCTGAAAATAATGACATCAATACGGTGATTGAAAGAATGGCTGAAAGCAAATTAATTTTACGCAAATTAGACTCTTCCCGCAAAAGGCATCATTCCAGGAACGCTGTAAATCTCTGAATACCTGAGACCTGATCTAGTCGATCTAGCCTCCCACATCATTCCATTACCTGCGTAGATACTCATATGATGAATCGTGCTTTGAGTTCCCTTGTAAGAATAGAAAATAAGGTCTCCCGGCTGCATCTCAGCAATCGGTATCTGCTTGGTATAGGTGTAATACAAACTTGCATTGAGACGATCCCAATTTGGCCATCCAAGCCCTATATGTTTGTAAGCCGCATATACAAGACCTGAACAATCAAAAGAGTTTGGCCCTTCGGCGCCCCAAACATATGGTTTCTTTGCTAATACTTGTCGCTTTGCAAATTCAACAGCCTTAAGCCGCTCCCCTTCGTCTGTGCGAATATTCTTTGCACCAGTTGGTCCACCAATTGGCCAAACTTTAGATTGATTCGTGGTCTTTCCAGCCTCAACAGATCGAGATTCTTCAAGAATCGCAAGTTGTCTTCTCTGCTCAAGAGTTAATCTAATTTTTCTAGCCGAGGCTAATTCTCGCTGTAATTTGTCCTGGACTGCTTGTAGCTTTGCTACCTCTGCTTGCTGGGCATTTCGAACATCTTCAGCCTCTTTCTTGATTGCACTGACCTTTTCCACGACAACTTGCTGCTTCTTTCGCGCATCATCCGCGACAATTCTCGCTTTCTGCGCAATATCTTCAGCTTCCTTAAACCTAAACAGCACAGTCTTATTACGAGCACCCAGATTTTCCAACGTGGAAATTCTGTCAATAATTTCTTGTGGCCCATTGGCGTTTAAAATTGCATCAAAGTTACTTATTCCGCCACCGTTCATGTAGGCATTTCTAGCCAAATTGCCAATTTCATCACGAGTATCAGAAACTCCCGCTAGCGCCGCTGTGTGTGCAGCTGTTGCAACGTTTAGCTCATTCGTTGCGGCCGTCAACTCTCTCTGGGCTGCTAGAAATTTTAATTGCGCAGCATTCGCAAGAACTGCCAATTTTTTTAGATTCCCTCTGGCATCGTTTAGTTTCTTAGCAGCATTTTCAGCAACTCTCTTCTTCTCTAATTCAACCTTCTTGGCACTTTCTATCTGTGCCAGAGTGGGTTTATGCTTTTTTGCTACAGCAACTCCATTCACAAATGGAAAGGCAGAAAAGAGCACCGAGATCATAAAAATTGAAATATATTTTTTACTCATATTCTGCGCGCTCCCACAAATGGCTTGGAGCCAAACATTCTCGTTACGGAAATGACCTCGACTCTTTTGCCTGGGCGTGGAGCTTGCACCATTTTTCCACCACCCATATACATAGACACATGACTGTTCGGAATTCCATAAAACAATAGGTCTCCTGGTTTAAGCCGTTCATATGAGACGGGTTTTCCATATCTAATTTGTGCTCCAGAAAAGTGAGGTAGCGAAACTCCTGCAGCTTGGAACGCGCGCATGGTCAAGCCAGAGCAATCCCACCTGGTAGGACCCGCTGCCCCCCAAACATAAATATCCCCGATTTGTTTTAACGCATATCGCAGCGCAATCGAACCCCGAGAATTATCTCCTTTAAATGAACTCGCATACTTTTTTGAGTTATCAAATATTTTCTTCTCACGTAGCGATTCAGCCCGGAGCAACCTCTCGCGATCTTTCTTGCTCAAAGCCTTTAATTTCTTATTTGCTGTGGCCAGGGCCAATTTTGCAGCAGCTACTTCTCTGTTAAGAATCACTTTCTCAGCTGTAAGTTTTGCTGTGCGATCCTCCAAAAGTGTTACAGAGGCCGCAACGCGCTGCTTTAATACCGCAAATTCACGTGATTGTCTTGCATATCTCGCCTCTACGATTTTGAGAGATGATGCGTCAGATAAATACTGCGTAGGATTTGCACTAAATAGAAGTTCGAGACCTTGACCAAGACCCAAATTTTTATAGTTATTGACTGCAATCGTAGCCAAGACCTTGTTCACTTCATCAAGTTTTTCTCTGGCAACTGATCCCTTGTCTCTTAAATTTCTAGTCTCATTCTCTAATTTCTTGATCTTCAAGGTGGCTTCATTTGCTGCTTCAAACTTTTCGGCTGCTACAGTTCGCAATTGGTCTATCTCACGTTGCAAAGAGGCAAGTGATGGCGCAGCCCACAGCGTCGTGGGTTGCCAAATGAATAGCAGTGCCATAAATAAAGCCAACAACTTTTTCATAGTGAATTCGCCTCTGGGTTCTAGTCGATTTCCGTCAACAAGCTCCGCTTCTTGCTGATTCCGTCCGATTGAGTCCAACCACGGGTTCCTTGAACATTAGGAGGTCCTATTCTCGCAGAGCATTCATTCATTTTTAGAAATATTGCAGAGGAGAGCTTGGGGCTTCGTATTTGCAAATCGTAGGTCATTTTCAAGCCAAACGCGCCGCCAAAACCTTAAATTTTCCTATGAATTTTCTTATCTTACGGAGAAATGGGGTTTCAACTAGAGAATTCATATGGGGGTTGCTATCTTTTAAGAATTATATTTGAACCACTGGAGGAGTAGTCGATGCGTCTTAGAACCCTGGCTGCTATTTCTCTCACCGCAATAGGAGCTCTATTACTTGCAGGGTGCTCTGCATCATCCCAATCAAGTTCTGAGTACAGCGCAGAAGACATCGCATTTGCTGAAATGATGATTCCCCATCATGAGCAAGCTGTCGAAATGTCTGAGCTAGCACTACTCAATACCTCAAATCCAGAGATCCTAGAACTAGCTCAGCAGATAAAAGCTGCGCAGGGGCCGGAAATTGAATTAATGAAGAGTTGGACTGGAGTTAATACTTCCGCTCATGCGGGCCACACAATGGATGGCATGTTGAGCGGCGGTGAAATTTCGAATCTGCGCGATGCACAGGGTAAAGAGTTCGATGCCTTATTCCTTAAAGGGATGATTAAACATCACGAGGGCGCAATTGAAATGGCTCAAGCCACCGTCAGTTCAGAGAATCAAAGCGTGGCCGAACTAAGCGCTTCCATAATAGAAGCTCAAAAATTGGAAATCTCCAAAATGAAAGAGCTCTTGGCTAAATACTAATTTCAATCAGTAAGTAGAAGAATTACCTTATAGGCCAATGAATTGGAAAGAGCCCCGATCTCTCGAGGCTCCCCCATGCAAAGGTGAAATAACTACATTGATTGATACCAATAGATCGAGTTGAAACACCTAAGACTGTGGTGGAGGCGACGGGATTTGAACCCGCACCAGTGGTTTGGTAAATGACTAGGCTGCCAATTACAACACGCCCCCATCACGGACGTGAAGTTACGGTTTAGGAGTTGATCAAATTAGTGTTAAGAAAAAATCTGTGAATAGGAGAGAGTTGTGGAAAAGCAAATGGGACTTGGCTATTAACCAAGTCCCAATTACTACCAAACCACTGTTACCAAAGTATTGCATAGATTCCCGATTACTCGCGGTAAAAAAAGAAAAAGAAGAGTCGCCCTATAAGCCGGATCCTGTTCTCTTGCGAGACGATCACCATCCATCTAGATCTGCAATTGCTTACAGATTCAAGCAACCTACCTGATGACTCGAGCGAGCAGCTCTCAAGCGCCATCTTTTTGGTCTTGCTCCAAGTGGGGTTTACCTAGCCAATCACATCACTGCAATTGCTGGTGGTCTCTTACACCACCGTTTCATCCTTACCGTTATTGCTAACGGCGGTTTATTTTCTGTGGCACTTAT
>CAMCPZ010000016.1 GCA_945876865.1 Bifidobacterium breve
ATCGATCACGGCAAATCAACACTTGCCGATCGCATGCTCGGAATCACCGAAGTTGTCGAACAGCGCAATATGCGCGCCCAATATCTAGACCGCATGGATATCGAACGCGAACGCGGAATCACAATTAAGAGTCAAGCAGTCCGTCTGCCATGGCGTTCTGGAATCGATGGCCAGGAATACATCCTCAACATGATCGATACCCCAGGTCACGTTGACTTCACATACGAAGTTTCAAGATCTCTTGCTGCCTGCGAAGGCGCAGTTCTCTTGGTCGATTGCGCGCAGGGAATCGAAGCACAAACTCTTGCAAACCTATATCTTGCGATGGAGAACAACCTAACAATTATTCCGGTCTTAAATAAGATCGATTTACCTGCAGCTCAACCAGAAAAATTTGCTGAAGAACTTGCAAAGTTAATCGGTTGCCAACCAGAAGATTGCTTACGCGTCTCTGGAAAAACTGGCGAAGGCGTTACCGAACTTCTAGATCAAATCGTTAAACAAATCCCGGCACCAGTTGGCGATGCAAATGCGCCAGCCCGTGCACTTATCTTTGACTCGGTTTATGACACATACCGCGGCGTTGTTACTTACGTTCGCGTAGTCGATGGACACCTTTCAACTCGCGACCAAATCCAAATGTTCTCAACCGGTGTTCGCCACGAAATGCTTGAAGTTGGTGTGATTTCACCAGAACCTGTTGTCAGCAAAGGTCTTGGTGTTGGCGAAGTGGGTTATGTAATTACTGGTGTTAAAGATGTTCGCCAATCTCGAGTCGGTGACACCATCACGACTTATCACAACCCAACAACTAAAGCCCTTGCCGGATACAAAGATCCAAAGCCAATGGTTTTCTCTGGCCTGTTCCCATTGGATGGCGCCGAATATCCAATGCTCCGTGAAGCGCTAGATAAGTTGCAACTTAATGATGCCGCCCTTGTTTACGAACCAGAAACTTCTGCCGCGCTTGGTTTCGGATTCCGTTGTGGTTTCTTGGGTCTATTGCACATGGAAATTGTCCGCGAACGCCTAGAACGTGAAGCCGGTTTATCTCTAATCTCAACCGCACCAAGCGTGGTTTATCGCGTTGTTAAGGGCGATGGCAAAGAGATGATTGTTACAAACCCATCAGAATTTCCTAACGAGAAAATCGAAGCAGTTTTCGAACCAATTGTTCGTGCAACCGTATTAGCCCCATCTGAATTTATCGGTGCAATCATGGAGCTCTGCCAAGAGCGTCGCGGTTCACTTCTAGGTATGGATTACCTATCCGAAGATCGCGTAGAGATTCGTTACACCTTGCCACTTGCTGAAATTGTCTTCGACTTCTTCGACCAACTTAAGTCAAAGACTCGTGGATACGCATCACTAGATTACGAACCAATTGGCGAAGCCGAAGGCGACTTAGTAAAGGTCGATATCTTGCTGCAGAGCGAGGGCGTAGACGCATTTAGCGCAATCGTGCACAAAGACAAGGCTTACGCATACGGCGTAATGATGACGACAAAGCTTCGCGAATTAATCCCAAGACAACAATTCGAAGTCCCAATCCAGGCCGCAATCGGATCAAGAATTATCGCCCGTGAAAGTATTCGCGCGATTCGCAAAGACGTTCTTGCCAAGTGTTACGGTGGCGATATCTCACGTAAGCGCAAACTTCTTGAGAAGCAGAAAGAAGGTAAGAAGCGCATGAAGATGGTTGGCCGCGTTGAAGTTCCGCAAGAGGCATTCATCGCAGCGCTTACAACCGATGCTGATGTTGATAAGGCAAAGGCCAAAGCCAAGGGTTAGTTGTAGATACACTTTTGATATGAGATTTAAGGCCTTAGTTGCAAAAAGCCTTCTGGTTGCTCTTCCTTTAACTCTAATTCCAGCACTGGCCATTTCAGCCCCGAAAGTAACTCCTGGCACAACCTGCAAGGTGAATAAACAATCAGTTACTTATCTAAAGAAGATTTATACCTGCGTTAAATCTGGAAAGAAATTGGTTTGGAAAAAGGCAGCAAAAGTTTCAGCCCCGGTTCCTACTAAGCAAAAAGTAGTCTTCACTCCATGGGCAACACAATTCGATACCCAACTGATGATACAAGCGGCCCTAGATGCCACCGATGCGTATTTTGGTGAGGTAAAGCCAAGCGATTCGTATGAAATGAATATAGATCCGGTTATTACTGCGGACGACCGGGCTTGGATAACTCGAGTGCTGGATTATGTAAACGGAGCTTTCTCTAACATCGAACGCGAGAAGGTAAGAGTTTTCCTAGGATCGAATCATGACTGGTCAGCAAATACCTTACGAGCTGCAAATCTTTGGGTAGGCGATCGCAATTCGCCCTTTCCGTGCGGTCCAGGACTTCTTGATGCTTATTGTGCTGAGCGAAATATAGTTTTACTAATTTACAGTGACATGTATTCAGGTAAGACAAAAACTAGATGGGATGTTGGTCGGCGATCCACACCTGCTCATGAGATGTTCCATACGGTTCAATTTGCTCTTGCTGGACCAAATGTTGGGGGATCAGAACCAACCCATATCCCAAGATGGTTAATGGAGGGGAGTGCAAATTATTTCGGTTATTACATCAACGAAAAGCTAGGGTTTGATATTTACCTAAGTGGCAGAAATCAGGAAGTTACTAATAACACCGCATACAGAAGTCTTTATTCTTTATCGTATTATGATAATTTTGAATCCAATCCATATGGAATAGGCCAGGCAGCAACCGAGTATTTGGTGGCTTCAGCGGGATTTGAGAAATTCTTAAACATTTGGAAATTCACCAAAAGCGAGCAAAACTTTGAAAAAGGTTTCAAGAAGGCTATAGGTATAGATATTTCCGATTTCTATTCGAAGTTTGACATAGCGAGGTCAAGCATGAAAATAGGACCTCCGTAATTTCTTTCTCACCGTAAGTATTGTTTATTAGAAAAGTAAGAGACAATATCCACTATGCCTCTCTCGTTTTACATCCACATTCCTTACTGCGTTAAGCGCTGTGGCTACTGTGATTTCAATACCTACACCCCAGGTGAATTGAAAGAGGGAAGCGATATCGCACAAGTCTCAAATGGCTATATTGATCTCTTAATTCAAGAGGCAAAAATAGCTCGTGCGGAAGCTAATACGAATGAGCCAATCCCGACTATTTTCTTCGGTGGTGGAACTCCGACCCTTATGGAGCCAGCTGATTTGGGGAGAGTTCTTAAAGCACTTGAGTCGGACTTTGGTTTCGCAAAAGACATTGAGATAACAATTGAAGCGAACCCAGATACGGGTTCGAAAGAGAAGTTAGCCGCACTGCGAAGTGTTGGGATTAACCGAATTTCTTTTGGAATGCAATCAGCGGCGCCACATGTTCTTGCTGTGCTTGATCGGACGCACAACCCAGAGAATGTAGTTAAGGCAACCAACTGGGCAAAAGAAGTTGGCTTTGATCAAGTAAGTGTTGATTTAATTTATGGAACACCTGGCGAAAGTATTGCTGACTGGGAGGCAACAATCGATTCTGCTCTGGCCTTGCCAATCAACCACATTTCGGCATATGCGCTGATAGTTGAGAACGGAACAAAACTTGCGGCCCAGGTGAAACGTGGGGAAGTTGTGATTCCTGATGATGACCAGACTGCAGATAAGTATTTGTTAGCAGATGAAAAATTCAGTAAAGCTGGGTTTACTTGGTACGAACTTTCAAATTGGGCGAAGCCTGGCGGAGAATGTCGACACAATATTGCTTACTGGGAGGGTGCGAATTGGTGGGGACTTGGGCCAGGCGCACATTCGCATGTAGATGGAGAACGTTTTTGGAATGTTAAGCATCCAAATGCATATCGCGAGCGACTTGAATCAAATCAATCTCCGGTTATGGAGAGCGAAATATTGAAACTGGAGGAGAAGGAGAGCGAGCGAATAATGCTTGAAATCCGAATGCCTGAAGGAATTGCTAAGAATTCTTTAGATGATGCAGCACTCCTCAGATTAGAGAGTTACCTTGCTGGTGGGCAGATTTCGAAGGAGCAATGGGATCAAGGGCAGATTTCGCTGACTTTGTCTGGGCGCTTGATGGCGGATCGAATCGTTCGAGAAATATTGATGTAGTAGCGTTTGCCTATGCAATTAGCCCATGACATCTTGCTCGGCCTGTTAGCCGTTGTATTCCTAGTTTCTGGCGCCATGAAGTTAAGTGGTAATCCAAAGGGACTTCAAGGAACCCGAGATGTGAATATCGGAGATCGAATTGCGCGGTTAATTGGCTTGGTTGAAGCAGTTGCTGCGATTGGTTTGATTTACGCAATTAGGTATCCAGATGAATTGATCGGATGGCTTGCAATCTTGGTTCTTTGGATTGCTATGGGAATTGCGGTTTACGCACATTCGAAGGCAAACAAGATGAAGACTGCTGCCCCTGCCGTTGTCTTATTGCTCCTGCTTTCAGTAGTTCTTGTAATTAACTAATTTGGATTTGAAATGGAATTAACAATGCAAAATCGACAGCTCGAGATTCTTCGGGCAATTGTTGATGAATATGTTGCGACTGAAGAACCAGTTGGCTCAAAGGTAATTGCTGAAAAACATGGGCTTGGTGTTTCGCCAGCCACAATCAGAAACGATATGGCCGTACTTGAAGATGCCGGGCTGATAAAGCAACCACACACAAGTGCGGGAAGAATTCCGACCAACAGCGGGTATCGCATGTTCGTCGACAAGATTGCTGAAATCAAGCCGTTATCTTCTGCCGAGCGCAGAGCGATTGAAAACTTCTTAGATGGCGCAGTTGATTTGGATGATGTATTTAGTAGAACTGCAAAACTTTTGGCACAGATTACAAAGCAGGTTGCCGTTATTCAGTATCCAGATGAAGACAAAGTTGTTCTGGCTGGGACAGCGAATTTGGCTCGTTCAACGCAAGAGGTTTCAATTGCAATTCATCCAATCCTTGAAGCTCTGGAAGAACAAGTTGTATTGCTCCGTTTATTGTCAGATGCTGGCACTTCACTGCAGGTAAAAATTGGTGAAGAGCAAGGTGAAAGTTCACTTAAGACAACAAGTCTGGTTTCGATGAGTTTTGGAAGCGGTGCACAAAATCATGGCGCACTTGGAATTTTGGGACCTACTCGTATGGATTATGCGAGTTCTATGGCTGCGGTTAATACCGTTGCGAGATATATCAGTGGCTTCTTAGGGGATAAGGCTTAGATGGCTGATTATTACGCAACCCTTGGCGTGGACCGCGACTCTTCTTTCGATGAAATCAAGAAGGTATATCGCAAACTAGCCCGGGAATATCATCCTGATGTAAATCCAGATCCAAATGCTTCAGAGAAATTCAAAGAGATTACAACTGCTTACGAAATTTTGAGTGATCCAGAGAAACGTCAACGCTATGACCTAGGCGGAGATCCCTTTTCACAATTTGGTGGCGGACAGAATTTTGGTTTCGGCGACATTATGGATGCTTTCTTTGGTGGCGGTGGACAGAATCGTGGACCACGTGCACGGATGCGCGCCGGACAAGATGCGTTGATTCGAGTTGAACTCGATTTAGCTGAGGCTTGTTTTGGAACTGATCGCGAATTGAATTTAGAGACTGCCTCAACTTGCGATAAGTGTTCTGGTTCTGGCTGTGCAAGTGGAGCGAAGCCAAGTGTTTGCGGAATTTGTAAAGGTCGCGGTGAGACCCAGCAAGTTACACGTTCAATAATTGGCCAGGTTATGACAAGTCGACCATGCGCTGCATGCCAAGGTTATGGCAGCGTTATTTCAGATCCTTGTTTAGAGTGTTCTGGAGATGGCCGAGTTCGTTCTAGAAAAGTTATTCCAGTAAAAATTCCAGCAGGTGTTGAAACTGGCAATCGAATTCAGATGAGTGGCGCTGGCGAAGTTGGTCCTGGTGGTGGACCTGCCGGAGATCTGTATGTAGAAATTGTCGAAGTGGCTCATGACTTTTTGGTGCGTGAGGGAAATGATTTACATATTTCAATCGTGATTCCGATGACTTCGGCAGCTCTAGGAACGACCGTAAAGATTGAAACGCTTGATGGGCCAAAAGAGGTAACTATCAAATCTGGGTTTGTAAGTGGAGATACCGTCCTGTTAAAAGGTTTAGGTATGAGTAAATTGCGTGGTCCTGGGCGCGGAGACTTGATTGTGCATGTAGAAGTTACGACTCCGGGTAAGTTGAATAAAGAGCAAGAAGAATTACTGAAGTCACTGGCAAAATCACGTGGTGAAAAAAGTGATGATGTTGAGATTCATCGCCGAAGCAGCACCCAGAGCACAGGATTTTTTGGTCGATTTAGAGATGCGTTTCACCGCTAAATGCTGACGCTCTTCTTGGTTGATAAGTTAGAAGATTCAAATTTAATTGAAGTTTCTGGCGATGAAGCACATCACGCGATAAAGGTGCTTCGGATTAATGTCGGCGAAGAGATTTTGATATCGGATGGTGCTGGAAATTGGGTCCGGGCAAGCGTTGAAAATATTGAGAAGAAAACATTCACGGCTAAGGTCTTAGAACGTGGATTTCAGCCAGAGAAATCTCCAAGGCTGATTGTCGTGCAAGGACTGCCGAAATCTGATCGAGTCAAAGATGCAATTGAGATTTTGGTTGAGTCAGGTGTTGATCTAATCATTCTTTGGCAAGCCGATAGAAGTATTTCAAAGTGGCAGAAGGATTCTCTGGCAAAGTGGCAAAGTGTCGCTGTAGCAGCGACTAAGCAATCTCGTAGATTTAGAAAGCCAGAAATTATTGATGGCTTGTCGCTTTCACAACTTCTGGAAATCGAGAGTGAAAACAGCGCTGTCTTGGTGATGCACGAGTCAGCAACAACGAAGTTATCTGAAGTTGTAACTTCGAAATTTGCAGGAATGAGTGAAATCATTATCGTTATTGGACCTGAAGGCGGTATCAGTGAGAGCGAACTCGAGCTATTGCAGAGCACCGGCGCTCACATAGTTGGGCTTGGTCCCGAAGTTTTCAGAAGCGCGCATGCAGGTGGCGCCGCTTTGAGCGCAGTATCTGCTTTGATTGGGAGATGGTGATTTCGAAATGAGTTGCTTATTCTGCAAAATGTCAGCTGGTGAAATTCCGGTTGAGTTCGTTTTCGAATCTTCAAACCTTTTTGCTATCAAAGACATCGCTCCTCAGGCTCCGACTCACATCCTCATAATTCCTAAAGCTCATCATGAAAACGCTGCAGAGCTTTCGGTGAATGCTCCTGGCGTTCTTTCCGAGATGCATGGCGCCGCTGCCAAAATTGCGGTAGATCTCAACCTGGATGGCTATCGAAGTGTCTTTAATACCGGCGCAAGCGCAGGTCAGAGCGTATTTCACGCTCATCTGCATATTCTTAGCGGGCGTCCGTTCGCCTGGCCGCCCGGTTAAAAGTAAGATTTCCCTCAATGGACCCCATTAAAACTGCACTGATTACTGTGCCAACCGCGATTCCTATGGTCGCGCTTACTGGAGCCCAAGATACTCACCTTCGTATTTTCGAAAAAACCTTCCCAAATATTTCTATCACTGTTCGTGGCAATGAAATTTTTGCAGGTGGAGATCTAGCGCAAATAGCAAAATTCGAAGCACTCGTTCGCGAATTATTGGTCTTGCTGCGTGCCGGCCAGAGTCTAAATAGCGATGCGATTCTGCGTTCAATTGAAATGTTTAATCATGAGCCAGTTGATCATCCAGCCGAAGTTCTTTCGCTAAATATCTTGAGCAACCGCGGAAAAACTATCCGCCCAAAGACTGCGAATCAGAAGCGATACGTTGAAGCGATAGATGAGAACACAATTACTTTTGGAGTTGGGCCAGCTGGAACAGGAAAAACTTACCTAGCAATGGCTAAAGCAATACAGGCTCTGCAATCAAAGCAAGTAAATAGAATTATCTTGACCAGACCGGCCGTCGAAGCAGGAGAGCGCCTTGGTTTCTTGCCTGGAACTCTGCAAGAGAAGATTGATCCATATCTGCGCCCACTCTTCGATGCGCTGCACGACATGATTGACCAGGATTCGATCCCAAGACTTATGCAATCTGGAATCATAGAGATTGCACCGCTCGCATATATGCGTGGTCGCACTCTGAACGATGCATTTATCATTTTGGATGAAGCGCAGAATACTTCTGCCGAACAGATGAAGATGTTCTTGACTCGCCTTGGTTTCGGATCAAAGATGGTCATTACTGGGGATATCACGCAGGTTGATTTACCTCACGGTTCGCAATCTGGGTTGAAGATCGTCCACGAGATTCTTGAAGGTGTAGATGACATAACATTTATTCGTTTAGATTCTGAAGATGTTGTCCGAAACCGACTTGTTGGTGACATCGTTAATGCATATGGAAGACATGACGAAAATAAAGTTGTTCCACCGAATGTAACGAGATCAATTCGATCTGGAAGCGGTGATCGCTAATTCCCATGGGAATAGAAATTGCTAATAACAGCGGTATCGCTTGCAATGAAGATGAAATTGTTGATGTTGCCGCATTTGCGCTGGAGAAAATGGGAATTCATCCTGAATCAGATTTAGGGATCACTCTGGTAGATGAAGATGAAATCACTAAATTGCATGTTCAATGGATGGATTTACCGGGTCCAACAGATGTTCTCTCCTTCCCAATGGATGAATTGAAACCCTTTTCGGCAAGTGATGGACCTGGGATCATCGGAGACATTGTTATCTGTCCGCAATTTGCTGCAAAGCAGGCAATCAATCATTCAACCGCAGATGAGATTTCGTTACTAACAGTCCATGGAGTTCTACACTTATTGGGCTTCGATCATGTCGAAGAAGAGGAACACAAAGTTATGTTCGGACTTCAAGATAAGACCCTAGCGGAATGGAAAGCGAAGTAAATGGAGACTCTTAAGTTTTTATTTGATGCAATCGTCTGGCTGGTAATCGGTTTCTATATCGGTCGCACATTCGGCAAGAAGCACAACCTAGATTTCGCACGAGTTATTGCAATACTTCCGAATTCCGTTGTAAAAACATTGCGTAAGGCGGGATTCAAACTTCGGGCTGGTCAGTTCTCAAATGAAGAAGAGCTCCGCGAAGCAGTAGATCAGGCGAGCCAACATGGTTTAGTAGAAGAATCCGAACGCGAAATGATCCAATCAGTATTCGAATTAGGGGATACCTTGATTCGCGAACTGATGGTTCCGAGAACCGAAATTGTCTGGATTGAAGGAGATAAAACACTTCGACAAGGACTTTCACTTGCACTGCGCTCTGGTTTTACCAGAATCCCGGTTATCGATGAGAATCTCGATAATGTAATTGGTATCGCTTACGTGAAGGATCTTGCAAGACGAACCCACGAGCATCGCGAATCTGAATCAAGTGAGAACGTTGTAGAGCACGTCCGTAAGGCGACATTTGTTCCTGAATCCAAGACCGCTGCCGAACTTTTGAAAGAAATGCAACGCGATCAAATACATATGGCGATTGTTGTCGATGAATATGGTGGCACAGCAGGGTTGATTACCATCGAAGATATTCTCGAAGAAATCGTTGGTGAGATTGCAGATGAATATGACGATGATGATTTAGAAATAGAGTGGCTGTCAGAGACTAGTGCTCGCCTTTCAGCAAGATTGCATATTGAAGATTTTGCCTCAAACTTCAAGATTGAAATCCCAGAATCAGAGCGCGAAGATGTAGATAGCATCGGCGGATTGTTGGCAAAAACTTTAGGCCGAGTGCCAATTCCAGGAAGCACAATCTCAATTGCTGGAGTTAAATTAACTGCAGAGCGTCCAGTTGGACGTCGTCATAGAATTGCCACAGTTCTGGCCGAAAGAATCGTTGATGAAGCGGAGAGCGTACTTGAGCAATAATCCTGAAGATTTAAAGTTATTGACTCTCGCAAAAGCGACGATGGCTCGAAGTAATTCCACGTCTGCTGCAGCTCTTAGAGATAACACTGGCAGAACCTATGTTGCTATCCCAGTAAAGAGCGGTGAATTCGAAGTTGATTCACTTATAGCAGTATTAGTTGTTGCTAAAGCTAGTTCGATAAGTGGCATTGAGGCCGTAGTTACTTGCGGACAGGAACCAGCCGCTTCAAGCATCTCGGCAATAAAGAGCGAAGATTCGGGCGCAAAGATATATCTAGCAAGCGAAGCGGATGAATTAATTTCGCTTTGAGTAAGTAGCTACAGGTAGAATCAGCGGATGCGTATCGTTAGATTCTCACCAAATGCCAATTCTGGTTTAGGAAATGATCCACTCTTCGGTGTCTTAAATGACGAAGACCAGATTTTAGTTCTCCGCGGCGATCCGATTTATAGTGGCATCGTTCCAACCGAATCTAAAGTTGCCCTGGCTGATGTTCGTCTACTTGCACCCGTAATTCCTAGAAGCAAAGTTGTCTGCGTTGGTAAGAATTATGCAGATCATGCGGCCGAGATGGGCTCAGATGTTCCAAAGGAGCCAGTAATTTTCTTAAAGCCTAATACCTCAGTAATCGGGCCAAATGACCTGATTCAGTGGCCACGAATGAGTGAGCGCGTAGATTTTGAAGGCGAACTAGCTGTTGTTATAAGCCGAATTTGTAAAGATGTTCCGGTAGAAAAAGTTGATGATGTTATCTTCGGTTACACGATTGGAAATGATGTAACTGCTCGAGACCTGCAGAAAGTTGATGGCCAGTGGAACCGCGCTAAAGGTTTTGACACATTCTGCCCACTTGGACCGTGGATTGAAACTGATTTCATTCCTGGGTCACAGAAGATAATCACGACTTTAAATGGTGAGGTAAAGCAATCCGAACCATTGTCATCGATGAACTTCAAGATTCCGCAGATTATTAATTTCATCTCTTCGGTTATGACACTACTTCCAGGTGATGTGATTCTTACGGGTACGCCTGCAGGAATCGGTCCGATGCCAGCTGGCGCTGAAGTTACTGTCCTGATTGAAGGAATTGGTTCGCTCTCTAATAAGGTATCGCCTCGTGCCAACTAAAAAATCTGATAGACCGGTTCGAGTCCGTTTCGCGCCTTCGCCAACCGGCGACTTGCACGTCGGAAATATCAGAACTGCGCTTTTTGATTGGGCATATGCCCGTCACACCGGCGGCCAATTTATTTTTAGAATCGAAGATACCGATCGCGAACGCGTAACTGATGAATATATAAAAGCAGCACAAGATACTTTGAAGTGGCTTGGTTTGAATTGGGATGAGGGTCCAGAAGTTGGGGGACCATATGGCCCATATTTGCAGAGTCAACGTTTAGATATTTATGCCGAATGGTCAGCAAAGTTTCTTGCCCAAGGCGATGCTTATCATTGCTACTGCTCTTCCGAAGAATTAGAAGCAAGGCGTGAAGCGCAGAAGGCTGCAAATGTTGCACCTGGCTATGACGGCAAGTGCCGAACAATAAGTGCGGAAGATTTAGCAAAATATAAGAGCGAAGGAAGATTGCCGGTGTTGCGCATGCGCATGCCAGATGGCTCGACAACATTCAATGATTCGATTCGAGGCGATGTCACTTTCGATCATAATTTCGTCCCAGATTTTGTTCTAGTTCGCGGCGATGGTTCCCCGCTTTATACATTGGCCGTTGCGGTTGATGACATCATGATGAAAATTACTCATGTTCTGCGCGGTGAAGATTTACTATCTTCTACACCTCGCCAGATTCGGGTTTACCAAGCAATGGGCGTGGCTGAATCTGATTACCCAACTTTCGCTCACCTGCCATTTGTTATGGGCCAAGACAATGCCAAGCTTTCAAAGCGAAATGGTGAAGTTTCAATTGCGTGGTATCGCGAACGCGGTTTCTTGCCAGAGGCAATCTGTAATTACTTGGCACTTCTGGGTTGGTCACCAGGAGATGATCGCGAGAATGTGACGATGAAGGAATTAACCGAACTCTTTACCGTTGAACGTGTGCATTCAAGCCCTGCCCGTTTTGACATGAAGAAGCTTGAAGCCATAAATGGTGACAAAATTCGTGAACTTACTCTTGATGAATTATTGAAGCGTACCACTCCATTCCTGATAAAAGATGGCGTGATTACTGGAACACCAGAAGAGCTCGAGGTTGTAAAGAGCGCGCTACCTATTATTCAGGAGCGTATTGCTACTCTGGCTGAAGTTTCACAGATGCTTAAATTCTTATTTGTTAGCAAGTTTGAAGTCGATGCGGGAGAACTGCCAAAGATTAAAGATGAACAAGCACAAGCAGTTTTAAAGAAATCAAATGAGGTTCTGCAGAAGCTAGAAAATTGGGATCACGAATCGATTCATGTGGCGCTAAAGAGTGCACTAATTGAAGAGCTGGGTCTCAAGCCAAGAGTTGCATTCGGGGCCGTTCGAATCGCGGTGACTGGAAGTCATATTTCACCACCACTATTTGAATCGATGGAACTCCTAGGTCGCACCCGCAGCCTCGAGCGAATTGCAGGTTCAATTAATTAGTCTCATGCTTTAATGCTGAGAATTAACCGCAAATTAACCTTCGACAGTCGAATTTATTTGTTTTTCAAATAGCATTGCGACGTGGATCTAAATCGACTTGAAACCGCTCGCCTTTTTCATAGATTTGGGTTCGGTCCGCGTCCTGGGGAATTTGCCGGCGCATTAAATGCTGGAACTGTTGCTACTCGCGATGAGTTGTTTAGAAAATCTGAACCAGATTTAGGGTTAATGAAAGTTCCTGAAATATCAATAACGGACCTAGGCCCGCGGCCTTCACAATTAGATCCAAAGTTAGCGACTTTCACAAGCGAATTGCGCAGACAAAATACAGAGTTAACAACATGGTGGTTAGACCGTATGGTGCTCGCAGATTTTTCTCTTCAAGAAAAGGCTACTTGGTTCTGGCATGGGCACTGGGCAACTTCAATCAAAAAATTGAATTTTGCTCTACCAATGTATAAGCAACATCAAACACTACAAAAGTATGCCCTTGGAAATTTCGACGAGATGGTCCAAGCGATGCTGGACGATGGTGCGCTTCAATTCTGGCTAGATGGCCAGGAGAACACTGCAAAGTCTCCAAATGAAAATTTAGCCCGCGAGTTGATGGAACTCTTCACTTTGGGTGTTGGGAGATATTCAGAGAATGACGTAAAGGAACTTTCTAGAGCATTGACTGGGATTCAAGTAAACCGCACTAATGGGGAAGTTTCATTTAGAAAAAATAGATTTGATAATGGGGTTAAGTCAATCCTCGGCTCCTCACAGAATTTTGATCGATATTCCGCCGGGAAATTCTTGGTCGCCCAACCAAATAGTCAACGTTTTATTACGGAACGAGTTTGGTATCGGTATATGTCGAGCCAATTCCCATTGCCTAAAAACTCTGAAATTGAGAGAGCTTTCGAAGGTCGTGAAATTCGAGCACTACTTCTTGCACTAGCATCTAGCGACGCCATGAGAGATACAAAGAATGAAATCGTTAAATCGCCCGTTGAATGGTTTGTAGCGGTTTGTCGTGCCCTAAGTATTACGCCATCGAAATTGACAAAGAATTCTGCGCTATTAAATTACCTATCAAAACTTGCGCAGGTGCCCTTCGATCCACCAAACGTTGGAGGTTGGCCGACAGATGATGCATGGCTATCATCAGCTAGCGCACAGTTTAGAGCGAGCTTCGCTTCCTGGCTCATAAAGCAAGGCGACATTTCCCCCATTGCAAATTTAGCCCCAGTAGTACGAATCCAAAAGACTGCAGACTTGTTGGGAGTTGTTGAATGGAGCTCTAGAACGAAGACTGCTCTTGAAGGAAATGTAAAAGACCCTTACCGCTTGATCTTGTTAGCAATTTGCAGCCCAGAATATTTGGTGAATGCCTAATGGATACAATTACTCGTCGTAAATTTTTGCAACTGACCGCAGGGACCAGCGTTGGGGCTGCAGTTTCCTTGTTGTCTCTAGATGAGATTGTATTCGCTGCCAATACCCGCCCATTAGTTGCAGGAACTCCAATTTTAGTTGTTGTAACCTTGTATGGCGGAAATGATGGTCTGAATACAGTAATTCCATTCAAGGATCCGATTTATTACAGTTCCAGACCAGATATTTCCTATAAAGCGGAGGAAATTCTGCAATTGGATTCGCAGTTCGGTTTGAATCCATCAATGACTCAAATTGCTAATCTTTGGAAAAGTGGAAAAGTAGCAATTGTTCGCGGAGCCGGTTATCCAAGTCCAGACCGTTCACATTTCTCTTCAATGGCAAAGTGGCAGTCTGGAAGTCCAACTACCCATTCAAATTCAGGGTGGATTGGTAGATGGATAGATTCGCAACCCGATGACCCTATGTTGGCAATCAGCTTGGGATCAGTTCTACCGCCTCTGCTAGCAGGTGTAAAAAAAGTTGGTTCGGCTTTGCCCCTTGGTGGCTTAGTTATTCCGAAAGGGACAATTGGCGCAGACTTTAGAAAACTAAGTTCACCCTCGACTTCAGATTCAAAATTGCGATCTCTTGCCGCAAATAGCATGAAGGACCTGTTTAATATTTCTGAGACGATTACTCCAATTTTAATGAGACCAGAGCCAAAAGAAATTGAACTCCCAACAATTAATGGTGGCAATGCTGGTGGTGATTCGA
Source organism: Bifidobacterium breve (assembly GCA_945876865.1). Taxonomy (GTDB): domain Bacteria; phylum Actinomycetota; class Actinomycetes; order Nanopelagicales; family Nanopelagicaceae; genus AAA044-D11. The sequence continues at coordinate 14,568 of CAMCPZ010000016.1, forward strand.
ATTTAGCTCAGCAGTTGAATATTGTTTCAAAACTTATTCAGGCAGATGCGCCAACTAGAGTTTGGTCTGTTTCACTCGGGGGATTCGATACCCATGCGAATGAAGCAAATGCACAATCTATTTTGCTGGGTTCAGTATCTTCCGCGATTGATAAATTTATGATGGATATAAAAACTTCCAAACATGGATCAAATGTAGTGGTGCTTGTTTACAGTGAATTCGGGCGCCGGGTTGTTGGTAACGCGTCTAAGGGCACTGACCACGGAACTTCAGGTCCAATGTTTATCATTGGCGATAAGATTAAAGGTGGTTTTTATGGGGAACAACCGTCATTGTCCAAGCTAGTAGATGGCGACCTCGCGGTTACTTCAGACTTCAGAGATGTTTACGCAACACTCTTGGAAGACGTTCTAAAAAGCCCAGCCGAGCGCTACCTAAACAATTGGAAGGGCCGCACGAATTTCTATAAAGCTAGGTAATATCGAGCATTCCATTCAGGTATCCTTTGCCCGAAGAATTTATTCTTTGGGGTATGGGGTAATTGGCAGCCCTGCTGATTCTGGTTCAGTAAGTCTAGGTTCGAGTCCTGGTACCCCAGCGCTGTAAAAAACTTAATAGCAATAAATCTCGGCCCCGTCGTCTAGTGGCCTAGGACTCTGGCTTCTCAAGCCAGCTACGCGGGTTCGAATCCCGTCGGGGCTACCAATACCTAGGATGAAATAGGAATTACTTAAGGCGTAATCGCGCTTTGGTGATTTTTTTCAAACGATGAAAGAATTCTTTTGTTATTGCTCTTCCATGCATCCGCTTGATTGAATCCATGTCAACGCCAATCATGGCTCTTGCGGCAGTAGCAATCGAGATAGTTGTGACAGGCGTATTCACTCCGATAGGAATTCTTGAAAAATCTCCTCTATCAATATCCCCAACAATCTTAATACCAAGGGACTTAATCTGCTCTACGCTCTTTAAATTGATTTCAGCCGCCTTGGCCACTGCCCATTCCGGTGTAAAGATTTTTTCATCGCTGGTCTCGTAAACATCAGAACCAATCAGTGCCTTCACATTTCCTTTTCGAATAAATATTTCATAAGAATCCCAATCGAGATCTTCTGGGTAAGCACGATTAATCTCTAGAAGTAGTGCAGATTCATTGAAGGTGAGTGAGCGATTCATCTCTTTGTGGGCTGGCTCTCGAATGATTCCAGCTGGGATACCAGCCAATTCCGAGAAAGAGTTATAAAGAAAATTCGGATTTGATTCATCTACCGCAATCAAAGAGATATTTTCTACGCCAAAAACCTCTGCCCACCTAGAGACCACATCACCATGTAAATTTCGGAGCCAGAAAGAGGGAGTGTCTTTAGCCTGACCGGAAGTTTCAAAGATCGAATCCAGCCATTGCGAATAGGAGAGCTTTAACCCATATTTCAAATATTGTTGATACGAACTCGCCAGCATAAATGGCAGTGGCCGCCAGGTGAAGATAACCTCAACATCCATGCCTTTAATTTTTCCTGCCAAGTTGGCTAATTGTTCGTCGTTCGCCTGCGAGAAAAATTCACTACTAATAACTGAAACATCTTTACTTGATCTAATCTTCTTCTCTAATTTCTGCCATTCGACCGGAGCCATTAAACGGCCACCACGTTTTTTCCAACCCCAGGTATTTTCAATGATGGACCAAGCAGCGCGATGATGGGCATTGCCTAAGATTTTTGGATAGCTGAATCCGCTTGCACGTAATTCAGATCTAACTTCACTTAAGGCTTGCTGCAATGCGGTAGTTCCGGTTTTATGAAATCCGGGATGAATAACTAGCTTCTTCAATTTAGCCACCGATTAGTCGCACGCCGTTAATCAGAATAATTGCAATTCCAACAAATATTCCAAGCTGTCTCTTCGGTAACCAAGATACGAGCTTGGCGGCAATTGGCGCCATCAAAACGCCACCAAGTGCTAGGCCGCCAACAGCAGCCCAATCAATATCTAGTCGGGCAATATTTGCTAAGAAAGCGAGGCTGGCGCAGACTGCAACAATAAATTCTGCGGCACTTACGGTGCCAATAATTTTTCTTGGTTCGGTCTGGGTCGTGGCCATCAGAGTAGGTGTAACAACTGGACCCCAGCCGCCACCTCCGGAAGCATCTATGAAACCCCCGGTGAAGCCAAGATAAGTTAAATAGTTAGGATTAGAAATCTCAACCAAGTTTGGCTGATTCGCTTTAAAGATATGTCGGTAAACGAGAATAAAACCAAGCAACATGAGAATTGTTGAGATAAAAATTCGCCCATTTGTTAAGTCGATTGATGCCAAAAATGTTGCACCGAGAGCTGCGCCAATTCCACCGGGGATTGCAAGGCGGATAAGTATTTTTCTGTCCACGTTTTCGCGATGCCAATGAGATACACCAGAGGCAAGAGTTGTACCAATTTCTGCAAAATGAACCGCAGCTGAAGCAACAGCAGCAGATGCACCAAGGGTTAAGAGAAGGGTCGAACTTGTTAGGCCAAAGCCCATACCCAGTGAGCCATCAACCAATTGGGCCACTGCGCCGGCTAGCGCGAAGGGCAACCAGGTCATCATTTTGCAATCTCCAGAATGATTTCGGTGTTAACTTTCAATTCTAGAGTTCCATCTAATTCGACTTCAGCGCTTAGTGGCGCTTCATACTCTTGTCCGATACCTGTCATGTTCGGTAAATCTCCAGCCGCCGCTTTCTTATACAAGCCTTTAGGATCTCGCTGGGCACAGAGTTCGGCAGGTGTATTGACCCAAATTTCAATGAACTTTCCTTTAGCAAATAATTCTCTCGCTTGATCTCGGTCAACTCGGAATGGACTTACCAGTGCAACAATCACAATTAGGCCAGCATCCATCATTAACTTTGCTACTTCAGAAACTCTGCGAACATTCTCAGCACGATCTTCCTTTGTGAATCCCAAATCTTTATTTAGACCTAGTCGCAAGTTATCGCCATCTAGGACATAAACATGGCGACCAAGAGCGTAAAGCTCTTTTGCCACTTCATTAGCAATCGTAGATTTTCCGGAACCACTTAGACCGGTAAACCAGAGAACTTTGCCGACCTGACCCTTCTGAGCGGCGCGTTTCTCGGCATCAATCTCGTAGGCCTGCTCTGTCACATTCTCGGATCTGCGCAACGCGTGCACAATCATTCCGGCGCCAACGGTATTCAAAGTAGCGCGATCAACAAG
>CAMCPZ010000017.1 GCA_945876865.1 Bifidobacterium breve
ACACCTTGGAATTACCCAATGATGATGGCGGTCTGGAAGTGGGCACCAGCAATTGCAGCAGGAAATACTGTTGTTCTAAAGCCAAGTGATACAACACCAGCATCAACAGTATTTATGGCTGAAGTTATGTCGGAATTCTTACCAAATGGCGTCTTCAATGTTATCTGCGGTGATCGTGAAACCGGTCGCGCACTTGTTGAACATCAAACTCCTGCAATGGTTTCAATTACTGGTTCGGTTCGTGCTGGTATTGAGGTTGCTAAATCTGCAGCAAATGATTTGAAGCGAGTCCACCTTGAACTTGGTGGCAAAGCACCGGTTGTTGTTTTTGATGATGCAAATCTTGAAAGTGCCGCTGAAAATATTGCAACAACTGGATACTTCAACGCTGGCCAAGATTGCACAGCGGCCACTCGCGTAATTGTGCAAGAGAGTGTTTACGATAAGTTTGTTGAACTTCTAGCCGCGCAGGCAAAGAACAACATAGCAACTGGAAGCCCAGACGAAGATGTGCTTTATGGTGCGCTAAACAATGCCGACCAGCTTGCTCGAGTATCTGGCTTTGTAGATCGCACACCAAGCCATGCCAAGATTGTTGCCGGCGGAAGCAAGGTAGATCGTCCTGGATATTTCTTCGCCCCAACAGTTATCGCTGGCCTGCGTCAAGATGACGAGATGATTCAGAATGAAATCTTTGGTCCAGTTATTACGGTGCAGAAATTCAAAGATGAAGCCGAAGCGGTTGCGATGGCCAATGGCGTTGCTTATGGCCTAGCTTCGAGTGTCTGGACAAGTAATCATGGTCGCGCGATGCGAATGGCGAAGGCCTTTGACTTTGGTTGTGTCTGGATAAATACCCACATTCCAATCGTTGCTGAGATGCCACATGGTGGCTTCAAGCGCTCTGGTTATGGCAAGGATCTTTCAAGCTATGGCTTCGAGGATTACACACGAATCAAGCACGTGATGACGAACCTCAATGCCTAACGTCAATGCCTAACGTCAATGCCTAACTTGAGGGCCTAAATTTCTTAGAAAATTTCTCGCCCCTGAGTTGCAATTTCGCAACTTCGTGGGGCTAGACTTTCCCCATTCACCTCCCTGCTCAATTGGAGCCGGGCCTAAATCGAAAGTGGTGCCATGACAACAAATAACTCCCACGAAGAGAATCAATCAACCTTCAAAGATATTATTTCTACAAAAATATCAAGACGTGGGGTATTTGCAGGTATCGGTGGTGTCGGCGCAGCAGCTTTATTAGCTTCATGTGGTTCAGATGGTGGCAGTGGTTCAGCCGCAGGTGGTGAAGCGCTTCGTTGGGGTAACTGGCCGCTCTACTTAGATTTTGATGAAGAGACAAAGAAGTATCCAACTCTCGAAGCTTTTATCGAGCAGACTGGAATTGAAACTAAGTATTTCGAAGATTATAACGATAACGATGAATTCTTTGGAAAAGTTCAAGCACAATTAAAGCTTAAGAAAGATATTGGATATGACGTTGTTACACCAACCGACTGGATGGCAGCTCGCTGGATCCGTCTTGGTTACACCCAAAAATTTGATGGCGCCAACATTCCAAATGCATCAAACATTCTAGATACGCTTGCTAGCCCATCATTTGATCCAAAGCGCGAGCAGACTCTGCCTTGGCAAGGAATCATGGCTGGCTTTGGTTGGAATGTTGAGAAGAATCCAAAGGGAATCCGCACACTTGATGAGCTATTTGCTCCACAAAATAAGGGAAAGATTGTTGTTCTCTCTGAATTGCGCGACACCATCGGCGTAATTCTTCTTGCCCAAGGAGTAGATGTCACAAAGGTGACCGAGGATCAATACATGAATGCTGTTGACTTCATGGAAGGAAAGATTTCTGATGGCTGGATTCGTGGCGTTAAGGGCAACGAATATGCCGAAGATTTAACTTCTGGCGATGCCACCGCTGTAATCGGCTGGTCAGGAGATATGTTTATTTTGGCTTCAGAGAATGAAGGAAAGTTTGACTTTGCGATTCCAGAATCTGGCGGAACAATTTCAAGCGATAACTTCGTAATCCCTTACACAGCTACAGCTGGCGCAAAGGCAAATGCTGAGAAGATGATTAATTATTATTACGATCCAGCTGTTGCGGCAGAAGTTGCGGCATATGTGAACTATGTCTGCCCAGTTAAGGGTGCACAAGCTGAGATGGAGAAAATTGATCCAGATCTAGCAGCAAGCGAATACATCTTCCCAACCGAGAAGACAATGGCAAAGCTAAATGTGTTCCGTGCGCTAACAACTGACGAAGAAACAACTTGGACTGAAGCTTTCCAAAAAGCAGCAGGAAACTAAGTGACCAAAGCCTCCATTGAAGCCAGAGGCGATCTTCGACTAACGCGGCTTACGAAAAGTTATGGTGACTTCACCGCTGTTGATGATCTTTCATTAACAATTCCAAAGGGTTCATTCTTCGCGCTTCTTGGACCCTCTGGTTGCGGCAAGACAACAACACTTCGAATGATTGCAGGTTTGGAAGAGCCAACTGCAGGAAGTATTTATTTGGGTGAAACAGATATCACCACAACTAAGCCGTATCAGAGACCAATTAATACCGTTTTTCAGAACTACGCACTATTCCCACATTTAACAATTTTTGAAAATATTGCATTTGGTTTACGCCGCCGCGGAAAGAGCGATGTTAAAGAGGCGGTAGAGAAAGTTCTCAACTTGGTAGAACTTCCTCACTTGGCGCAGCGCAAACCAACCCAACTATCTGGTGGTCAACAACAACGTATTGCACTTGCACGTGCGATCGTTAACCGACCTGCTCTTCTTCTCCTTGATGAACCACTTGGCGCACTTGATCTAAAGCTTCGTCGCCAGATGCAGATTGAACTCAAGTGGATTCAGAAAGAAGTCGGGCTCACCTTCGTGCACGTTACTCACGATCAAGAAGAAGCAATGACAATGGCGGACACGATTGCAGTTATGAATGAGGGCCAGATTGAACAAATGGGCTCACCTGCTGATTTATATGACAATCCAGAGACCGCTTATGTCGCAAACTTCCTTGGACAATCAAATTTAATTAAGGGAACGATTTCTGGCAATGATGGAGATTCGCAGATTGTGGATTTATTTGGCCAGAAAATCTCACTTCCAAAGAGCCGCTCGCATGCTGTAGATAATTCAACTTATGCTGGAATTCGTCCAGAGAAATTCCGAATCTCATTGCTTGAAACTCCGGTCAAGGGAAATGTTCTGACCGGTGGTCGAATTGAAGATGTTTCATACATTGGTGTTTCAACTCAGTATCAAGTCGAAATGCCTTGGGGACAAGAACTTATGGTCTTCGAGCAGAATGATGATGGCGTTGCACCATTTAAAAAAGGCGATGCGGTAAATATTTCATGGGAGCCAGCTTTTACATTTGGCTTGCGTGGCGATGAGGATGCAACAGCTGGATCAGAAGTTGCTCCAGAAGTTTTAGACGAAGAATAAAACTCAGCTCATGAGAAAGATTCGAACTCCTTATTTACTTCTACTTCCAGGATTCGCCTTTCTCTTCACCTTCTTTATTCTCCCAATCATCAATTTGGCGCAGACTTCTACCCAGACCAGAATTCCCGGGGGAGACACTGGTCAATACGAACAGACTCTTCGCTTTACAAATTACTTTGATGCATTTATTGAGAACAGAGAACAATTCACTCGCTCATTTGTCTACGCGTTACTTGCCACGCTATTAGCTCTTGCGATTTCCTATCCACTGGCATATGCGATCGCATTCAAATCTGGAAAGTATAAGAACGTTCTTTTAGTGCTGGTTATTGCGCCATTCTTTACCTCATTCCTGCTTAGAACAATTGCCTGGAAGCAAATCTTGGGAGAAGAGGGATTCGTAGTTCCGACACTTCGAACTTTTGGAATTATTAGTGATAGCACAACGCTAACTTCGACCTCATTTGCTGTCGTTATGGGTATGACCTACAACTTTTTACCATTTATGACGCTGCCGTTATTTGCTTCAATAGATCGAATAGATCCGAAAACACTTGAAGCATCAGGCGACTTATATGCAAATGGCATCACTACTTTTCGCAAGGTAACTCTTCCACTTTCAATGCCAGGTGTTGTAGCCGGAACACTCCTTACCTTTATTCCAGCTGCTGGTGATTATGTAAACGCAGCAATTCTTGGAAGCCCAAATACCAAGATGCTTGGAAATGTTATCGAGTCTCGATACTTCAGAGTTGTTGATTACCCAACAGCTGCCGCACTTTCATTCACTCTGATGGTGGCAATTTTGATTCTTGTAACCCTCTACATCCGCAAAGTCGGAACTGAGGAGTTGGTATGAGTCAGAAAATTCAGCAAGCTCCAATTCCTACAATTCCACTTGGTGCTCGGATTCAGCGCTGGGTAGGTCGCAACTTAATTAAGATCTATGCATTTATTGCATTCACCTATCTTTTCATTCCAGTTGCATACACATTTGCTTTCTCATTTAATGACTCTGGAAAAAGCAATCTAATTTGGAAGGGCTTCACTTTAGACAATTGGAGAAACCCTTGTGGCGCCCCTGAAGTTTGTAACGCTCTTGGCAATTCAATAAAGATTGGCCTTATCGCAACCATTTTCTCAACGATTCTTGGAACGATGATTGCTTTTGCAATTGGTCGCCATAAGTTCAAGGGCCGTTCTACCTCGAATTTGCTTATCTTCTTGCCAATGGCAACTCCAGAAATTGTTCTGGGAGCCTCACTTCTCTCGCTATTCTTAGTATTAGAAATCAATCCTGGTTTCTGGCCAACAGTTATTGCTCATATTGTTTTCTGTATTTCCTTCGTAGTCGTCACAGTTAAGGCTCGTATTGCAAGTTTGGATCCAAAGTTGGAACAAGCTGCTATGGATCTTTATGCAAATGAGTTCCAGACCTTTAGACGTGTGACACTGCCTCTAGTTGCACCTGGAATCGCAGGAGCCGCCCTATTGGCCTTTAGCCTCTCCTTCGATGACTTCATTATTACGAACTTTAATTCTGGAACCCTAACTACTTTCCCTAAATTTATTTATATCTCGGCCGCCCGCGGAATTCCCGCACAGGCCAATGTAATTGGTTCGGCAATGTTCTTCTTAGCTCTGACACTTGTCATCGTGGGGCAACTCGCAAACCGTCGTAGGGTGCGCTAAACTTTCAAGGAATCCATGGTGAAGAACAGAGTTATTAATAGCTCTGCGTCGTGGGGTAGGACTCCGGAGGACCCGGGCCAACTTTAAGTTGTGATTGAAGGGGTGATCCCGGTTTCGGCCGGATTACGCGATGTCAAACATCGACTCTTCCTATTTAAAACATCTCTCACACATGCAACCACAGTTGTATTGGCTTGACGCTGACCCCTTAGAACCAGAAGCGCATCCAACGCTCATCGGTGAAATAACAACTGATCTCTGCATAGTCGGAGCTGGCTATACCGGTCTATGGACTGCGCTCCTTGCTAAAGAGAAAAATCCCGAGCGCAATGTAATCATTATTGAACAGTTAGAAACTGGCGCCGGTGCATCTGGTCGCAATGGTGGTTTCTGCAGTTACTCATTAACTCATGGATTTATGAATGGCTACAGTCGCTTTAAAGATGAGATGGCGATCATTGAAAGGCTAGGTCGCGAAAACCTGGAAGCAATTGAGGCCACAATCAAGAAATATAATATTGATTGCGGTTTTGAATTAACTGGTGAAATTAGCGTTGCAAATGAAGAGTGGCAGCTAAATGATCTAATTGAAATTGCTGACCTGCGTAACTCATTCGGTGACAGCGTTCAAATCTTAAGCAAAGAGGAGATGCAGGCACGAGTAAATTCACCAATTTCTGTTGGTGGTTTATGGGATCCAGATGGCACTGCGTTAATCGATCCCGCAAGATTGGTCTGGGGTCTCGAGCAAGCATGTATCAAGAGCGGCGTTGTAATTTACGAGAACACTAGTGCGCTCTGGTTAGAGCGCACCAGTAGCGGAATAATTGTTCACACACCTTATGGCGAGGTTCATGCTAAAAAAGTTGCACTTGCCACAAATATTTATCGCTCACTTTTAAGACGTGCTAAAAAGTATGTTGTGCCGGTGTATGACTTCCAATTAGTCACCGAACCACTTACGCCAGAACAGATGGACTCAATTGGCTGGAAGAATCGTGAAGGTTTATCTGAGGCCGGAAATCAATTCCATTATTACCGATTAACAAAAGATAACGAGATTTTGTGGGGCGGATATGACGCCATTTATAACTTCCGTGGAAAAGTAAGACACGAATATGAAACTAGCGCCGAAACTTATGCTCATTTAGCGCAAGCGTTTCTAGAAACCTTCCCACAGTTAAAGGGAATTAAATTCACTCATGGTTGGGGCGGTGCTATTGATACCTGCTCTCGCTTCACCCAATTCTGGGGCAAGGCTTATCGTGGAAAAGTTGCATATGTAATGGGATATACCGGACTTGGTGTTGGTGCATCAAGATTTGGGGCCCAAGTTATGTTGGACCTTTTGGATGGCGAAGATAACGAGCGCACAAGATTAAGTATGGTTCGAAAGAAGCCGATTCCATTCCCACCTGAACCATTTAAATTTATCTTTATTCGCTTAACTCAGTGGTCACTAAATAGATCAGATCAAAATCAGGGCAAGCGCAATCTATGGCTTAAGTTCCTAGATTTCTTCGGGCTTGGCTTTGATTCGTAACTTACTGCGCAGCAAAAGCTTCATCAATAATTTCAAGTGCCTCAATTAATAAGTGCTCGGGAATAACCAGAGGTGGCAACAAGCGAATAACATTTGAGTAAGTTCCTGCGCTCAGAATCAATACACCTTTCTGCTGGCAATATTTAATTACCGCACTCATAATTTCGCTATTTGGTTCGGTGGTCCCAGGCTTAACTAATTCAATTGCCTGCATCGCCCCAGTTCCACGAACTTCACCGATTACTGGATACTTCTTTGCCATATTCTGTAAGGCATCAACCATAATTTTGCCAATTACATTTGCGCGATCAACTAATTTTTCTTCTTCAATAGTTGCAATCGCACCTAGTGCTGCAGCACACGCGACTGGGTTTCCGCCAAAGGTTCCACCGAGTCCGCTGGCATGAACTGAATCTAGGATTTCTGCTCGACCAGTTACGCCAGCGAGTGGGAAACCGCCCGCAATTCCCTTAGCGGTCGTAATCAGATCGGCATCAACGTTCTCATGTTCAACAGCAAACATCTTTCCGGTACGACCAAAACCAGTTTGAACTTCATCTGCAACAAAGACGATGCCATTTTCTTTAGCAAAGCTAGCGAGCCCAGGAAGGAAGCCCTTCGGTGGAACAATGAATCCACCTTCGCCTTGAATTGGTTCAATAACAATCGCTGCAACGTTCCTAGCGCCAATTTCCTTCTCAATTTTATGAGTTACTTCTTCGAGAGTCTGAGCAGCGCAATTAGCGGCATCGCCATTAAATCTAAATGGATAAGCCATTGGCATCCGATAAATCTCACTAGCAAATGGTCCAAAGCCCTCTTTGTAAGGCATGCTCTTTGCAGTCATTGCCATCGTTAAATTTGTACGGCCGTGATATCCATGTTCGAATACGACCACAGCTTGGCGCTTGGTGTATGCGCGGGCAATTTTGATTGCATTTTCAACAGCCTCAGCACCGGAATTTAATAAAACTGATTTCTTCTTATGTGTTCCTGGTGTCAATCTATTAAGCGCCTCGCAGACTTCGATATACCCAAGGTAAGGCGCAATCATGAAACATGTGTGAGTAAAGGCTTTGACTTGGCTAATAACATTTTCGACTACTCGATCTGCGCTATTTCCAACATTTACAACAGCGATTCCAGCACCCATATCAATAATTGAATTGCCGTCGATATCAACAATTACTCCGCCACCAGCTTTTTCAACGACAACTGGTATCGCCATTCCAAGTGATGCCGATACTGCTTCATTGCGCCTTTTGATAATCTCCTGTGATTTTGGTCCTGGGATTGCTGTTATCAGGCGACGTTCTTGCGGAATATTTGGGCCGGTAGTCATGGACTCAGTCTATCTGAGGCAAATGTTTTACTCATTTTCACTTCCGATATAGGAGAATGGGGAAGTGCCCAACCAAATCGACTTAGTAATTCTTGGCTCAACTGGATCTATCGGGGTCCAGGCACTTGAAATAGTTGAAGCCAATCCAGATAAATTTCGAGTCGTAGCGCTGGCTGCCGGATCTTCAAACTTACAACTATTGGCAGATCAGGCAAAACGATTCTCAGTTCCAGTTGTCGGAACCACGGGTGATCGTGAAATCTTTACTCGGATGTTTACTGGGAAAAACAAGGTCGAAGTAATCGATGGTGCTAAGAGTTCATCCGAAATTGCAGCCATAGCTTGTGACATTGTTTTGAATGGTATTTCCGGATCTATTGGGCTTGGTCCAACTCTTGCCGCACTCTCAGTGGGAAATAAAGTTGCGCTCGCAAATAAAGAATCACTTGTTGCTGGTGGCGATTTAGTGATGGCCTTCGGGCGAGATCAAATAATTCCAGTCGACTCCGAACATTCTGCTTTGTATCAATGTTTCCTAAGCGGAAAAGCCTCCGAGGTTAAGCAAGTTATTTTGACAGCTAGCGGTGGCCCATTTAGAGATCGCAATGACTTATCAGATATTTCAGTTGCTGATGCGCTGAATCATCCGACCTGGTCTATGGGTCCAGTTGTAACAATCAACTCGGCAACTTTAATGAATAAAGGCTTAGAAATTATCGAAGCGCACTATCTCTTTGATCTGCCATACTCAAAGATATCTGCAGTGATTCATCCACAATCTGTAGTTCATTCAATGGTCGAATTTATTGATGGCTCCACAATCGCACAGGCGAGTCCGCCAAATATGAAGGGACCGATTGCATACGCGATTTCTGGCACTAACAGAGTTTCAAAGGCAACTGCGCCAATTGATTGGAGTACAAAGCAGAGTTGGGAATTCATGCCAATCGATAGCGCGAAGTTCCCAGCAGTTGATCTTGCACGCAGATGTGGCGAACTTGGCGGCGGATTACCAGCAATCTTTAATGCAGCGAATGAAGTTGCAGTAGAAGCATTTATCAATGGGGCTATTCCATTTGTGAAAATAGTTGATGTGGTCGACGCTACAGTTCAAAAATTGGGTGGGAACTCACCTATAACAATAGGATCGCTCTCTGATGTCAGTGCCATCGAGGATGATGCAAGAGTTCTAGCCAATCAATTAGTTCAGGAGCGCAGGTGAATTTTCCAGGTCTAGGTATTCTCGGGGTATTAGCCTTTGTAGTTGCACTTCTCTTTTCGGTTATGATTCATGAAGCTGGACATTATTTAACTGCAAAAAAATTCGGTATGCGAGTAACTGAATTCTTCCTCGGTTTTGGAAGCAGAATCTGGTCATTCCAACGAGGCGAAACCGAATTTGGTATCAAGGCAATTCCTGCCGGCGGTTACTGTCGAATTTCAGGAATGTCAGTAAATGAAGAGTTGCCAGAAGCTGATAAGCATCGAGCTTTCTACCTAGCCTCAGTTCCAAAAAGGCTAATCGTTCTAGGGGCCGGTTCATTTCTACACTTCGTATTAGGCTTTTTGATATTAGTAATTCTATTTTCAGGTGTTGGTGTAACAGCAGTAACAAAAACTATTGATCAAGTGGTCCCATGCGTATCAAATTCTTCAACCGGAACTTTTGATTCAAATTGCACCGCAACCTCAATACCAACCCCAGCTAAGGCTGCAGGTTTTATGGCGGGCGATGAAGTCATCTCAATCAATGGCGAAGAATCTGATAATTGGGCTGACTACACAGAAATAATCCGTGAGTCGGCTCGCAAAGAGGTAATTATTGCAGTCAATCGAAATGGCGAACGGTTATTGATTCCAGTCACACCAGCTGCTCGCACCCTTAATGGAAGAGAGATTGGCTATTTAGGAATCATTAATGAGTTGGGAACCAAGAAAGAGAATCCAATAAAGGCAGTCTCAACTAGCGTACGGATAACTGGAGATTTATTGCAGAACAGCGTCACCTCGCTATTCGCACTCCCAACGAAAATTCCGGCACTCTTCCGCCAAACTTTCGGCAACGAAGAGCGCGATCCTCAAGGTCTAGTTGGGGTAGTCGGTGTTGCTCGTGTTAGCGCCCAGACTGCTAGCGAGCCATCGCTGGAATCGCGGGAGAAGGTTGCAACCTTCTTAATTATTATCGCTAGCCTTAATATCTTCGTGGGTGTTTTCAATCTCCTTCCTTTGTTACCACTCGATGGTGGCCACATGGCAGTTGCAATAGTTGACGGTATCCGGAGATTTAATGCAAAAAGACGGAAGCTCAGCCCACCACCCGCCATTGATGTTGAGAAATTACTCCCGCTCACCCTTGCGGTATTTGCACTCTTAGCAGTTCTATCTCTACTTCTGCTCACGGCTGATATTTTCAATCCAATAAACATCTATCAATAATCTAGGATGTAACCATGGTAAATCTCGGAATGCCAAGCACACCTCCGCCGACGCTGGCGCCTCGTCGCAAGAGTAAGCAGCTTAAAGTTGGAAGTGTTCTAGTTGGCGGCGATGCCCCAGTAAGCGTGCAATCAATGTGCACAACTCTTACTTCGGATGTGAATGCAACTCTGCAGCAGATCGCAGAATTAACTGCATCTGGTTGCCAAATTGTTCGAGTTGCAGTACCTAGTCAAGATGATGCCGATGCACTCTCGCAGATTGCAAAGAAGTCACAGATTCCAGTAATTGCAGATATTCACTTTCAGCCAAAATATATCTTCGCAGCCATCGATGCTGGTTGCGCTGCAGTCCGAGTAAATCCAGGAAATATTAAGCAGTTTGATGACAAGGTTAAAGAAGTTGCTAAAGCTGCGGGAGATGCAGGCATTCCAATTCGAATTGGCGTAAATGCTGGCTCACTTGATCCAAGGCTTCTTGCCAAATATGGAAAGGCAACTCCGGAAGCGCTTGCCGAATCAGCGCTCTGGGAAGCATCGCTCTTTGAAGAGCATGGATTTAGCGATATTAAAATCTCAGTTAAACATCACGATCCTGTAACAATGGTTCAGGCCTACCGACTACTTGCAAGCAAATGCGATTATCCACTGCACCTTGGTGTGACTGAGGCCGGACCAATCTTCCAGGGAACAATTAAATCTGCGACTGCATTTGGAATTTTATTGGCTGAAGGAATCGGCGACACTATTCGAGTATCGCTCTCTGCGCCACCTGTTGAAGAAGTAAAGGTTGGAATCTCAATTCTTGAATCACTAAATCTTCGCCAACGTAAGTTAGAGATTGTTTCTTGTCCATCTTGTGGTCGCGCCCAAGTTGATGTTTATACCTTGGCTGAAAAAGTTCAAGCAGGGTTACAAGGAATGACAGTTCCACTTCGCGTTGCAGTCATGGGTTGCGTTGTTAATGGGCCAGGTGAAGCACGAGAAGCTGATCTTGGGGTCGCATCCGGAAATGGCAAGGGCCAGATATTTGTGAAGGGCCAAGTAATTAAAACTGTTCCCGAGAGCCAAATTGTTGAAACTCTCATCGAGGAAGCAATGCGGTTAGCCGAAGAAATGGAAGCTGCTGGTGTTGAAAGTGGAGCACCAACCGTAACTGCTAAGTAAGTTCGGTAGGGTACGCCCATGTTGAAAATGTCTACCCTGCTTCTGCGCACGCTTCGCGATGACCCAGCAGATGCTGAAGTAGCAAGCCATCGATTATTGGTTCGTGCAGGATATGTTCGCCGAATCGCCGCCGGTGTTTACTCCTGGTTGCCACTTGGCTATTTAACTTATCGCAATATTGAACGCGTAATTCGCGAAGAGATGGATGCTGCAGGATTTCAAGAAGTTCATTTCCCAGCGCTTCTACCGCGTGAACCATATGAGAAAACAAATCGTTGGGATGAGTACGGATCTGATCTATTTCGGTTGCAGGACCGTAAAGGAAACGATTATCTCTTAGGGCCAACACACGAAGAGATGTTTACCTTGATGGTGAAGGGCGAGTATTCCTCTTACAAAGATTTACCTCTTTCAATTTATCAAATCCAAACTAAATTCCGTGATGAAACCAGACCAAGAAGTGGAATTATTCGGGGCCGAGAATTTGTCATGAAGGACTCGTATTCCTTTGATATCGACGATGCCGGGTTAATTGCTTCTTACAACAAGCATCGCGATGCGTACATCAAGACATTTGATCGCCTCGGACTTAAATACAACATCGTATCTGCGGTATCAGGTGCAATGGGTGGCTCAGGTTCTGAAGAATTCTTAGCACCTTGCACAACTGGTGAAGATACCTATGTTCTCTGCAACAAATGTGGTTACGCTGCAAATGTTGAAGCTATGGTCACTAAAGTTCCTGCCTATTCCGGCAGTGCGCCAGCCGCAATAGAAGAGTTTGATTCTCCTAATACTCCAACAATTGATTCGCTAGTAGACCTTTTGAATACAAAATTTGGCCCAGGTCATAAAGCTTCAGACACTCTCAAGAATGTTCTGCTGATGGCGGATGAAAAACCTATCTCAGTTCTGGTTCCAGGAGATCGTGAAGTTGATTTGAAGAGGCTCCAAGCAAATCTGCCAGGTGTGCAAGAACTGCGATTGTTTGAAGATGCCGACTTTGCAAAGTTTCCAGGGCTAGTCAAAGGATATGTCGGACCCCAAGATGCAAATAAACTTGGCGTAACTCTTTATGCCGATCCAAGAATCACACCGGGATCTCATTGGATTACTGGTGCAAATAAAAAAGATAAACATGCTCGCTTTGTAACAAGTGAGCGTGATTTCAAAGTTGAAAAGTATTTAGAAGCGGCAGAAGTTCGCGCCGGAGATCTCTGCCCAAAGTGTGAAACTCCTGTTGTAATTGACCGAGCAATTGAAATTGGTCATATCTTCCAGTTGGGTCGCAAATATGCCCAGGCACTTGATCTAACTGTTTTAGATCAGAACGGTAAATCTCAAGTTGTAACAATGGGTTCTTATGGAATTGGTGTATCGCGCGCGGTTGCTGCAATTGCAGAACAGACACATGATGAGATTGGCTTGAATTGGCCGCGCGAAATCGCACCAGCAGATATTCATATTGTCGCCACCGGCAAAGAAGCTGAAGTATTTAAGGCGGCCCTAACTCTGGCCGAAGATTTAGAGGAGAAGGGCTTGCGGGTAATGTTCGATGATCGCCCAGATGCAAGTGCTGGAGTTAAATTCAAAGATGCAGAATTAATCGGAATTCCATTTATTGTAATTGTTGGCAAAGCGCTTTCTGAAGGGAAAGTCGAATTCCGAGTTCGTCGAACTGGCGAAAAGACTGAGATTGAATTATTGAAAGCAGTTACTGAAATAACTTCAAGGGTCCTTAATTCATAATTAAATGGGAATTGAAACCATAGTATTTCTGGTGATTGCTGCCGGTTTTGCTGGCTTCGTAGATGCAGTCGCGGGTGGTGGCGGTTTAATCCAATTACCGGCCCTTCTAATCGGAATTTCCGAGAAGCCAATACCTACGATTCTTGGAACAAATAAAGTTATTTCTATCTTTGGAACAACTACTGCGGCTGCAAATTACTTTAGAACTGTAAAACCAGATTTGAAATTAACCTCATATATGGCGGTGCCAGCGTTTTTCGGCTCAGCGCTGGGAGCCAGACTTGCCAGCTCATTTCCAACATCTGTTTTTCGGCCACTAATTATCTTTCTCTTGATCTCGGTAGCGATCTATACCTGGCGCAAACCAGAGCTTGGGATTAGCGAGAAACTTAAATTCACGCAGCGCCAGCGTCATCAAATAGTTTTTGTTCTGGGTTTAACTATTGGTTTCTACGATGGCATCTTTGGGCCAGGAACTGGAACTTTCCTAGTCTTCCTTCTAGTTGGGCTGGTTGGTTATGCCTTCCTTAAAGCATCAGCAACCGCAAAGTTCATAAATATCGCCACCAATCTTGGCGCCATAATCTCCTTCCAACTGACTGGTCACATCTTGTGGAAGTTGGGACTTGCACTAGCTATCGCAAATGTTTGCGGCGCAATAATTGGATCGAGACTTGCCATCCGCGGCGGCTCACCATTGGTGCGAAAAGTGTTTTTAGTGGTAACGACAATTCTGATTGCAAAAGTGGGTTATGATTGGCTCGCTAACTAGAACTTAATATTGAGAAAGGCTTTTGGATATGCCATTGAACGAGGACATCAGCGCCGCTATCAGGCCAATTATTGAAGCATCTGGAAATTACTTAGAAGAGCTAACAATCACGAGTGCCGGCAAGGTAAAAATCCTTACAGTTATTGTCGACAGTGACTCCCACTTAAATTTAGATCAAATAACTGCAGTCACAAAGGAAATTTCTGAGGTTATCGAAACTCTGGAAGAACTTGGCGATAGCGCTTTCACCCTAGAAGTTACGTCTCCTGGCATCGATCGCCCGCTAACAAAGCCACGGCATTGGCGCAAGAATTTCGATCGCTTAGTAAAAATCACGATGACAAGTGGTCAAGATATCCAAGGTCGAATCGGTAAATCCACAGAGACGACGGTTTCAGTCGGAGATCAGACAGTTTCTTTCGAAGATATCAAGCGTGCAGTTTTAGAGATTGAATTCAAATGAGCGTAGATGTCGCTGCGCTAATTGCGCTAACTATTGAGAAAGAAATTCCGCTAGAAAAAATGATTAGCGCGATCGAAAATGCGGTAACCGAAACTTACTTGGCACTTGAAGATGCAAAGCCTCAAGGCCGCGCGGTATTGAACCGAGTTGATGGCGAGATTCTGATTCATGTTCCGCAATTTGATGATGAGGGTGTTTATACCGAAACCATCACACATATGCCCGAGGGTTTTGAACAAGTAATCCAATCAATTACCCGCAAAGAGATTAAACAACGGATGCGTGCAGCAAAAGATGCAGATGTTGTTGAAGAGTTCTCAGCAAGTGTTGGTGATGTTCTTTCTGGTGTAATCCAACAAGGGCGCGATGCCACTCTGGTTTATGTTGACTTGGGAAGAGTAGAAGGAAAAATCCCACCTAACGAACAAGTCCCGACCGAAACTTATGTTCATGGCCAACGCATCAAGTGTTTTGTTGTGGATGTGAAGCAGGGTTTGAAGGGTCCAGAAGTAACGCTCTCTAGAACCCATCCGCTCTTGGTAAAGGCGCTCTTCACTTTAGAAGTTCCAGAATTAAAAGATCGGATTGTTGAAATCGTTGGCGTTTCTCGCGAAGCTGGTTATCGAAGCAAAGTTTCAGTCAGATCACATCGCGCTGGTGTAAGTCCCAAAGGTGCGCTAATTGGCCCAGTTGGCGCCCGAGCCAAAGCGGTAATGGATGAATTAAATGGTGAGAAAATAGATATCGTCGATTACTCTGAAAATCCTGCGGTCTATGTTGCAAATGCACTGGCCCCAGCAAAGGTAACAAGTTGCGAGGTTGTTGATCTTGAAAGTAAATCTGCAAAAGTTATTGTTCCCGATTATCAACTCTCACTAGCAATCGGAAAAGATGGCCAGAACGCTCGGCTTGCGGCTCGACTCACTGGCTGGCGAATCGATATTCATCCAGATAATCCAGTTGTGCGAATCGAAAAGCCAAAGCCGATTTCCAGCGATGAGCCAGAGGATGCGGGTGATTTTCCCGCGTAGATTGTGAACATCCCAATATCGCGGGTAAGGTTTGCCCCTGATAGTTTAAAAATGCGAGGGATAAGAGATGCCGATTCCGATTCGGAGCTGCATAGCTTGTCGCAAGCGAGAGAACTACAGTGAACTACTTCGGGTAGTTCGGGTCGGAAATCAGGTTCTGCCTGATGAAGATCACCGCAAATTTGGTCGCGGTGCTTGGCTACATCGAAACTGTTTCGATTTAGCGAAGGAGCGCAGATCATTTCAACGGGCCTTTCGGACAGATGAAAGTCTTTCGATGGAACCGTTGGAGAAGTTTTTAAATAACTAGTTTTACGAATATAAGGAGCGAAAGCTATGTCAGGTAAGACAAACCCAAATTGGGAAATCAAGTAACCATGAGCACCGCGCGCTCATGATTAAGGCATTAATTTAGGCTCCAATTAAGACGTGGGGCCAAGACAGGAAGGCAACTGTGGCAAAGGTCCGCGTTTACGAATTAGCAAAAGATTTAGGTTTA
>CAMCPZ010000018.1 GCA_945876865.1 Bifidobacterium breve
CGAAGTTACCGCTTTTCAATTTAGCAATGCGCCGTATAGGCAATTCTTCTGATGTGCTTACTTATCTTGGCCCATATACAAAATCTGCCATTGCTAAATCCGTGGGCAAAAAAGTTTCACTAGTCCAAATTGCCCCAGGAATTTCAACCGAACTCTTTCAACCTGGCGGCAAACCTGCAGACTTGATTGAGAAATATGAAATCGGAGTTCGTCCAACCTTGTTGTGTGTTGGCAGATTAGTCCACCGAAAAGGACAGGACCGACTGATTGAAGCGATGAGGAAGATCAAAGTTGAGATTCCTGACGCGCTACTTTTATTTGTGGGAAGTGGGCCTAGAGAAGCCCATCTAAGGAATCTCATTAGAAAGTTTGGTTTAGAGAACGATGTGAAGTTACTTGGCCGCATTACATATGACCAACTCCCAAAACATTTTTTACTTGGAGATGTTTTTGTCTCGCCATCAAGGTCACGGCTCGGTGGACTTGAAGTCGAAGGTTTAGGAATTGTTTATCTAGAAGCGAGTTCATCTGGACTTCCAGTAATCGTCGGAAACTCTGGTGGCGCACCTGATGCAGTGCTCAACAATAAGACTGGAATTGTCGTAGATGGAAATGATATTGATGAGATTTCGAGGGCCTGTATTTTGCTACTGAATAACTCAGATCTCGCCGAAGAATTTGGAAGCGCCGGTCGAATCTGGGCAGTTGAAAATTGGAATTGGAATTACTGGGGGAGCAAGTTCAAGGAAGTTTTAGAAGGTTAGAATTTTGTTTTCAACACCGATGGCAATTGCTTGCGAGCGGTTTCGAACTTCAAATTTTCGATAAATTGTTGCCAGGTGACTCTTGATTGTCGCTTCAGTTAGAAATAGCTCTGAGGCCATAGCCTTCGCGGTTAAGCCCCGAGGCAAGAGCAATAGAACCTCTTTCTCGCGTTTTGTAAGTGGAGTAAGAGCCGGCCGCTTCTCTTTACTCAGCTCCAGAAAATACTTCGGAAAGCCGAGTAGTTCCTTTAGCTGAACGAGAATCTCTTCGGCAGAGTTATCGGCGTCGAGCTGTTGGTTGATTTCAGTAATTGCTCGGCGAATTTCGATCGAGAAAATAGTTCTAGAAGTCTCATCAGCAGCAGGAATTTCAGCGCTAAGCAGGTCGGAGAGGGCAGAAACCTTCGACCTTAGCTCTCGCAAGAAGGCCCGATGCTCCGTGCCGCACTCGTTCCGTCCGGCTAGGACATCTAAACCATTGCCAATATTGCTTAACTCTTCACTTATCTCGTCGTGTAGGCCACGAGCGGTTTTCACGTAAAGAGCGCTTCGATTTCCTCTGCGAATTCGGCAGCAACAACATGTCGTTTGACTGACATTTTTGCAGTGAGCTGACCACCAGCAATTGTGAAGTCAGTTGGCAAGATCGTGAATTTACGAATTGATTCAGCGCGGCTTACTGCTTTATTCGCTTCATCAATCGCAGTTTGAATTACTGAATTCAAATCTGGATCTTTGGTCAGCGCAGCGATAGTTGCGCCTTCCTTCTTATTCGCGGTAATCCAATTCTTAATTGCATCTGGATCAATTGTCACTAGCGCTGCGATAAATGGCTTGTTGTCACCAACGACCATGCATTGACTTACTAGTGGGTGCGAGCGGACTCGATCTTCTAGCACGGCAGGAGCAACATTCTTTCCACCGGAAGTAACAATCAACTCTTTCTTACGTCCAACAATTGATAGGAAGCCTGCGTGATCAAGTGTTCCAAGGTCACCGCTCTTGAAGAAGCCATCGCTAGTAAAGGTTTCGCTATTGGCGGCATCGTTCTGCCAGTAACCGTTCATAACGATGTCACCTTTGATTAATACTTCGCCATCTTCGGCAATCTTCACTGTTGTTCCTGGAAGTGGGCGTCCTACGGATCCAACTCGTTGCGCTGAAGAAAGGTTTAGTGTTGCACCTGCGGTTGTTTCAGTTAAGCCGTAACCTTCCAAAACATTTACACCAGCACCGCGATAGAAGTGTCCAAGACGTGCACCTAGCGGCGCACCACCAGAGATTGCAGCTTCTACTCGGCCACCCATTCCAGCTCTAATCTTTGAATACACAAGTTTGTCGAAGAGGGCATGTTTAATTATTAATCCAAGGCTCTTCTTCTTTGAATCCTGTGCCTCGCTGTAAGCGATGGCAACATCTGCAGCTTTGCGGAAGATAGAACCCTTGCCAGCAGCTTCAGCCTTGGCTTCAGCGCCGTTGTAAATTTTTTCGAAGATTCTTGGAACTGCCAGAACGAAGGTTGGCTTAAATGTACCAAGGTCTGCCGGAAGTCTGGTTATGTCTCCGCAGTGGGCAAGATGAAGACCAGCCGTAATTGCACCAACTTCAACCATGCGACCAAAGACGTGAGCAATCGGAAGAAATAGGAGAGTTGATCCACCAGGCTTTAAGAATAAATCACTTGCACCTTGGACGACATTTCCGCACTCAGAGAGAAAGTTCCCGTGTGTAAGTTGAACGCCCTTAGGTTTTCCAGTTGTTCCTGATGTGTAGATAAGGGTTGCAAGAGATTTTGGATTAGGTTGATTTCTGCGAGTTTCGACATCGCTATCTGAAATCTTGCTTCCTAGATTTGTAAGTTCATCGAGAGCGCCATCTGTAATAACCCAAATATTCTTACAAGCAGATGTCAAAACTGGCGTTACAACTTCTTTAATTGCTGGCGTTTCAACAATGATCGCTACGGCACCAGAGTCATTGAGAATCCATTCGACCTGCTCGGCACTTGAAGTTTCATAAATTGGAACTGAAACAGCGCCGGCATACCAAACTGCAAAATCTAAAACTGTCCATTCATATCTAGTCTTGGCCATAATCGCTACGCGATCACCAACTGCAATATTTGCGGCCATTAGACCCTTTGCGACTGCTCGAACTTCGCTATCAAATTCTTTTGCAGTAACCCCTTGCCATCCTTCGCCAAGCGGACGGGATAGCGTGATTCGGTTAGGTTCATTTGCTGCGCGATTTGCAACAAGGTCAGAGAGATTGCCAGATGTAGCTGGCGGGACGATTGCCGGTACTGTGTATTGATCCATAAGGTGAACGCTATCGCCGAGGCGGCCATTTTTGGAAGATGTCATCTAAAGAATTTACGGGTAACCTTGGCGCATGAGCGACATTTCTGAGAATTCGATAACAATTGAAGCCCCAATCGGCGAGGTAGTTGCAGTTTTGACCGACCTTGCTTCTTATCCAACTTGGTCAACCGCGATTAAGAGCGTTGAAGTCCAAGATAAAGATGCAAGTGGCCGCGCAACAAAAGCAAAGATGTCGATTGATGCAGGTGTCATGAAAGATAGAGTGATTTTGGATTATGACTGGAGCAAATCTCCAACTGAAATTTCCTTCGCACTTGATGATGCGGACTTACTTACTGAGATGTCTGGAACATATGAAATAGCAGATAATGGCGATGACACAACAACTGTGAAATACCAATTAACGGTTGCACTTTCAATGCCAGTTCCAGCAATGATGCGCCAGAAAGCAGAGCGCGCAACGATCGATCTTGCACTTAACCAATTAAAAACTAAACTCGAAGGCTAAATTGATTTGGCTAATTCTGATTTAGCTAGTTCTGGTTTAACTAGTTCTGATTTGGCCATTGGCGTTGATATTGGTGGAACAAAAGTTCTTGGTGGAGTTGTCGATACAAATGGTTCAATCCTCCGCACCTTTAGAGAAGATACGCCGCGTGAAGGCGGAGATGCACTTAATCGGGTAATTGCAAGCGTTGTAACAGAATTACTCTCGACTCATAAAACCGAGAACATAGGAATTTCTGCCGCAGGCTTAGTTTCATCCGATCGCCAAACAATGTTAGGTGCGCCCAATATAAAAGATTGGGATGGGGTAAATATTGCACAGGCCTTAAATAAAATTTGTGGAATTAACTCAATCGTTGAAAATGATGCAAATAGTGCAGCTTGGGCCGAACGCGTTTATGGCGCAGGTAAAGGTCAAGAGAATGTAATAATGATTACCGTTGGAACCGGACTTGGTGGCGCGGCAATTGTCGATGGCAAACCGCTTCGTGGTGCAAATGGAACTGGCGCCGAATTTGGACATATGCGAGTTGTTCCAGATGGCGAATTATGCGGTTGCGGTATTCGTGGCTGTTACGAGCAATATGCGTCGGGAACCGCACTTGTTCGTCAGGCCAAAGCAGCAATTTCTCAAAACCCAGATAGTGCAAGAGATTTACTGGCTCGCGGTGATGGAACAATCGCAGGGCTTGTTGGAAGTCACATCACGGATGCAGCGAGAGCAGGGGACAGGCTTGCAATTGCAATATTACAAAATTCCGGTGACTGGCTTGGTCAGGGTATTGCAACGCTAGCAATGCTATTTGATCCATCAATTGTGGTTATTGGCGGCGGAGTAATCGATGCTGGTGAATTACTTCTAGAGCCTGCAAGAAAAGCAATGATGCGTGAGATGCCATTTGTAGGCAAGCATCCAGTGCCAGAAATAGTTGCGGCAAAACTTGGCAACGAAGCCGGTCTAGTTGGTGCCGCTGATTTATCTAGGAATTAAAGCTCGGCACCATCGCCAAAATCATCTTCAGCCCGAGTTGAACGCCAAATCAGTGTCGAGAGTCCGCCAATGAATGCAAGGAGCCCGGGCCAGGGCCCCATTCCTAGTAGGTCAATATCTGAAAACAGTTCGAAGAACATATAGCCACCGCCACCAACTATTCCAACTAGAGCAAGTCGCGAAGTTTGATCTGAGATGGGCAACTTTGGGTTAGGTGGCGTAAATCCTTCTGGTTCATATTGCTGAGCATCTAATTCATCTAGATAAGTTGTGGGAGCAGATTCGTCAAGTGAAAGACCAGAAACTATTGATTCAAATTCAGCATCTATCAATTCACGTTCATCTGATTCATAAATAGATTCGCCTCGTCTCAACTCACCGGAGACAACATCCAAGATAAAGTCCATAGTTTCCTGATTTAATAATTCAGCATCATGGTCGAGTGCAACATTGTGGAAAGATTTTTCGAATACGACCTCTCGAATATCGGTGGAGTAAACGTTATCGATAATGGTCTCACTACAAACTGGATGGACCACATGATCATTTAAAGAGTATGCAACCATCAGTGGTAGGTCCACTAGATATAGATCTTGTTCAACTATCTCCCATAGCTTCTGAACTTGATTTAAACCACGCAGGGGAATGCGGTCATATCCATGCTTTGGGGCGCCAGGTTTTGAAACGTCGCCCGCACCGCCAGCGATTGATGGAAGAAATGTGGATAGGGGTGCTACCAACTTAAAACGCTTGCGTTCATCATAAATTGATGCATTCAATAAAATGGCGCCGGCTAGTTCGCTCCCACGAATTTGCGATAAACGGAGTGCAAGTGCGCCACCAACTGAAAAACCAGCTACAAATACTTGATCACAACTCTTCTTTAATTCTAAAAATTCTTTTTCCACAGTGTCATACCAGTCTTGCCAATTAACTTTATTTAGATCGCTCCAATGAGTTCCATGTCCAGCTAATCTAGGAACCGAAACACTCAGCCCGCGTTCGTGTAGTGCTAACGCCCAAGGTTTTATTGATGCCGGGGAACCCGTGAAGCCATGGAGCATTAGAACTCCAGTTTTTCCCGCAAAAAGCCGTAAAGGTTCGCTTTCTGGGATATTAGTCACGCTCAGATGGTGTCATAAGAAGCAGATAAGGCATAAATTATCCCCGTGGTTTACCAAGCTTTGAAGTCCTTCCTCATTCCAATCCTTACCTTGCTATTTCGTCCCAAGGTTTCGGGGCTGCGAAATGTCCCCCAGAGCGGGCCGGTAATTATCGCGTCAAACCATCTCTCATTTAGCGATTCAATCTTTATGCCGCTAGTTGTTCCGCGAAAAGTCACCTTTTTGGCCAAGAGCGAGTATTTCACTTCGCCAGGAATTAAAGGCTTCATCAAGAAAATAACTTTCATCGCCCTTGGCCAAGTTCCAGTGGACCGTTCAGGTGGCCGCCGAAGTGAGGCGGCACTGCTTACTGGGTTGGACCTTCTGGCAGGGGGCGCTTGTATCGGTATTTATCCCGAGGGAACGAGATCTCCCGATGGAAAGTTGTACAAAGGCCGCACTGGTATCGCTCGCATGGCCATTGAATCAGGCGCAGCGATTGTTCCGGTTGCGATGTTTAATACCGCTGAAATTCAACCAACTGGAAAAGTTGTGCCAAAGGTGCAGCGGGTAGAGATGATTTTTGGCGAACCGCTTTACTACAAAGGTGATACCTCTGACTTGAAAGTTTTGCGCGATATTACAGATGAGATTATGAATAAAATCCAAGAGCTTTCCGGACAAGAGTATGTAGATATGTATGCTTCAGAAGCTAAATTAATTCTGATGAAACAACGTCGTGAAGAGTTGAAAAAAGAGAAGCGCGAAAAGGATTAATTAAAGTCCAGAGAGAATCTCGACTCGCTTATCAATATATTTGCACTGATCGCAATTAGCTTTCGCTTGCGGAACTGGCCCCGAAATCATCTTAATAAAATCAGATAGGCGAGAATCAATTAGTTCTGGGCTTCGTTCAGTTGGAAACCAGTTACAAGATAGTTCAAGGCCAAAGTTTCCAGAGGAATTTCCGCGCACCTTTACGGGAGACCAGACCAACAATCCAGCAGTCGTTACTTTTATCGGTGTATCTTTGGCTGGATTCTCTAGTGCGAAGGCATAGGCCTCGAGTTGAACAGCATAAAACTTGGATTTATCACTTGGATTAGCTTGGAATTTGCAGTCAACAATTCCAAAGGTGCCATCTGGGTGCTCCATCAGTAAGTCATATTTTCCGCGAATTGCATATGGAGTTTCGATGCCATCAACGATTATTGGCTTAGAAACAACCCAGCCGGCATGCTTGAAGACCTTTCCTTCAGGCATATCTGAATTCAAATCAGCGGAAGTTTTTCCGACACAGGAGAGTTCTTGCATTTCGGCGAGATCGCCAACAAGAGGCATGAACAACGGCGCCTTAACTTGGTGATTGTAATAAAGCCATAAACAGCGATGGCAATTATCCCAACCGAAGGTTAAATCACTTGGGCTGATGAATGCTCGGGCATCTTTACTTAAAGTTATAGGTTCCATAATTAGCCTTATTCTCTTCTATGCCACTGACATTCCTGCAGTTATTCGCCGCGAATCGCGGAGAGAAGCGTCAATAAACCTAAAATAATCATGACTATTCCACCAGTCATACGCATTAGCACGAGCCGCTTTAATTCGGTGGCCAACCAATTTCTAATAGTCCCAGCCAAGACGCCCCAGCCAGAATCAAAGAAGAGAGCAAGAAGTGCAAAAATTGCGCCCATCAGAATAAGTTGGGAGGTGATATTTCCAGCTTCGCGATCTACGAACTGCGGCAAGATAGCGGCAAAGAAAACCATTCCCTTTGGATTTAGAGCGCCGACCCAGAAACCTTCGCGAATTGAACGCCACTTTGAAGGCCTGATGCCACCCTGGTTTGTAATGTCATTTGCATGAATCTGGCTGTGTTTTATTGCTGTGATTCCTAGATAAACAAGATAAAGACCGCCAAGGACCTGGACTGAAATGAAAGCTATTTCTGAACGTTGCAGGATCGGACCAAGTCCAACTGCAACGACTACGGACAAGGTAAATGCGCCAGCTACGTTTCCGATAACAGTTGCTACCGCGGTCGCACGCCCCCAAGCGATAGCACGGGCGATGACAAAGAGAACTGATGGACCTGGAGCTAAAACAATCACCACCGCAGCAATGAAATATTCCCAAATACGCGAAGGAACAACAATCAGGGAATTCACAGCGCGAGCCTACTCAATTTTGCTATGTGAACAATCAAGATTTAGTCTGTCGAGTGAACTATCACCAAAATGTGTGCGATAGGCCAGTGCGAGAAGGACACGGACATTTGTATCACCATTAGAATTAATCCCAAATGCTCGGGCCATTCTGGAAACTGTATTCTCGATAACCTTTTCACTGTGAGAAGTAGTTCTTGCAATAGCTGCGTTTGATAAACCATCACAGAGATGATTGGCGACCAAATGCTCAAATGGAGTCAATTCTCGAGACATATTCTTGATATCCATAGTTGGGTTACCTAAGCCCTCTCCAACTTTAGAAATACCCTTTGAAATATTGATTGTTCACCATAAACTGCCCTGATGGGGAATATTTCAAGTAATAAGTTGGGTCAAGTTTTACACCTCAAATTAGATCGCCCTGAGAAGAAGAATGCGCTCACTCCAGCGATGTATACCGATCTTTCCAAGGCCCTCAACACTGCAAAAGACGATTTCGACATCAGAGTGGTCGTGATTTCAGGGGCTGGATGTGCTTTCACAGGTGGCAATGACATTTTAGATTTTATGGACACTCCACCCACTGGGCCGGATTCACCGGTGATGCAGTTTCTTGCCGTTCTACACGATTTTCCAAAACCATTGATTGCGGCAGTTCACGGTAACGCAGTTGGAATTGGCACAACGATGTTGATGCATTGTGATTTGGTTTATGCAACAGCGGATGCAAAGTTATCTATGCCTTTCGTTTCACTTGGCCTGGTTCCTGAAGCTGGATCTTCATTACTTTTTCCAAGACTTGTTGGACATGCCATTGCATCTGAAATCTTTCTGACTGGCCGCAACTTTTCTGGAACCGAAGCGCATCAGATGCGATTGGTAAATGAAATAGTTTCAGACCCACTTGCTAAGGCGCTAGAGATTGCAGAAGTTATTGCAGATCAACCACCAACTTCCGTTATAAACACCAAGGCACTTCTTAAGAGCGGTCAACATCAAGCAGTAGCAATGGTGATGGAAGCCGAGGGCGAGCTATTTAGAATTGCACTGGAATCAGATGAAGCCCAGATCGCATTCATGAAGTTTCTTGAGAAAAAATCAAAGGGGTAGAAAATGTCACTAGCCGGAAAACGAATATTCATCACCGGGGGATCCCGGGGAATCGGTCTTGCGATCGCACTTCGGGCGGCAGCTGATGGAGCAAGCATTGCGATTGCAGCGAAAACCGCGGAGGAGAATCCAAAGCTTCCAGGAACAATTTTCTCGGCCGCTAAAGAAATCGAGGCGGCAGGCGGAACCGCGCTGCCAATTCAATGCGATATTCGAGACGAAGCTGCAATTGAAGCCGCTGTCGCAAAAGCGGCAACGCAATTCGGCGGGCTAGATATCTTGATCAACAACGCAAGTGCTATCAACCTAACCCCTACCGAAAAGACCCCGGCAAAGCGCTTTGATTTGATGTTTGATGTAAAC
Source organism: Bifidobacterium breve (assembly GCA_945876865.1). Taxonomy (GTDB): domain Bacteria; phylum Actinomycetota; class Actinomycetes; order Nanopelagicales; family Nanopelagicaceae; genus AAA044-D11. The sequence goes on from CAMCPZ010000018.1 coordinate 9,328, forward strand.
GTTCGAGGAACCTTCTTAACTTCACAAGCCGCTATTCCATATCTTCGAGAGAGCGCGAAGGCTGGTCGGAATCCTCATATTCTTACGCTCTCGCCACCACTTTCAATGAGCCCAAAATGGTTCAAAAATCATGTTGCATACACAATGTCTAAATATGGAATGAGTATGTGCGTCCTTGGAATGTCAGAAGAATTTAAGCGCGAAGGTATTGCGGTAAATGCACTCTGGCCACGCACTGCAATTGATACCGCAGCACTTCAAATGATTCCGGGCGTAGATACTGATTTCTGTCGTAAGCCTGAGATTCTTTCCGACACTGCTTACATAATTCTAAATCGCGATGCCAAGATAACCACTGGAAACTTCTTTGTTGATGATGAAGTTCTTGCGTCCGAGGGCATCACAGATCTAGAGAAGTATTCAGTCAAGCCAGGAACCAAAGATTTCTTGCTTGATTTCTTCCTGGACTAGTCAGCCTTAGATTTAATGGATTGCTCCGGACTCACTTTCTACAAGTGAATCTTTGCCGACATTTAAAAAGAAGAAGCTGACAATTGCGCCAAGTAATAGGAAGCCAGCACCAAATTTAAATGCTGTGCTAAATCCATGGACTTGGGCGTAGACCTGCACATTTTCACCAAGACTGGTATTGACCTTCGCGTATGCCGAAGCCGAAGAGATTGCAACAGTATTTAGAAGTGCGGCTCCGAGTGCGCCACCGATCTGTTGGCTGGTATTTAGGACAGCACCCGCAACTCCGGCATCGTGTTCACCTGCGTTATGTAATGCGGTGGAAGCGCTGGGAATAAAGAAGAGCGCCATGCCGCTGGACATAACTAGTAGTGCCGGCAAAATATCTGCAACATAAGTTGATGTTGGTGTAATTCTTGAAAGCAGTAGAAGTCCGGCAGATGCCGCAATAAGTCCAGTTGTCATAAGTGGCTTGGGACCAATTTTTGGAAGCAACTGTGAGGCAACACCAGCAAAGACAATTACGCCCGCTGAGAATGGCAAGAATGCGAAACCGGATTTCAGCGATGAATACTGCAAGAAACTTTGTAGGTAAATACTTAAGAACAAGAACATTGCAAAGAGGCCAGTTCCGACTAGGAGCGAGGCTAAATATGAACCACCGCGGTTGCGCTCAGTTAAGACGCGAAGTGGAAGGAGCGGATTTGGAACCTTCTTCTCGATAACGAAGAAGGCGATAAGAAAGATTGCTGAGACGATAAAGAATCGATAGGTAGTGAAATCTGACCAGCCTTCGGTTGCAGCTTGGCTGAAGCCATAGACAAGTGCGACCAGTCCGAGAGTTACGGTTGTTGCGCCTGGGATGTCATATTTATTGTCACCAGTCGCCTTTGATTCATTTACAAATGGAATCGCAAGTAGCACTGCAACAAGCGCAATTGGAACATTGACGCCCAGGCACCAACGCCAGTTTGCATATTCGGTAAGCATGCCGCCAAGGATCAAGCCGATGGCCGCGCCACCGCCAGCAATTGCGCCATAAACACCAAATGCTCGGGCACGCTCCTTGGGAACTGTAAAAGTCACATTGATAAGTGCGAGGGCGGCTGGTGCAAGTAGCGCACCAAATGCACCTTGAAGTGCGCGAGCAGCAAAGAGCAACTCTTGGTTAGAGGCAATTCCGCCAAGGCCTGAGGCCACAGCAAAACCAATTAGACCAACAATAAATATTTTCTTTCGGCCAACATAATCAGATATGCGGCCACCAAGCAGAAGCAGACTTCCGAAGGCAAGTGAGTATGCGGTTACAACCCACTGTCGGTTTGCATCTGAAATGTCTAGCTCTGCCTGAGCACTTGGCAATGCAATATTTACGATTGATGCATCAAGAACAACCATCAAGGAAGCGATTGCAATAACAAAAAGAGCGCGCCATCTATTTGGATCTAATCCATTTTCATCTAATTCAACGCGCGCCTTAGCCATTTAAACTCCTTGGGTTTTGTCTATGTTTTTCTACCCTTATTCTGTCGTAGTTAAGTCGCGACTCATGGCCGAAAGGTCCGTCTTTGCTTGTGATTAATCAGTCATGAGAAAATTCTGAGACCAGGCGCCCACGCATAACTTTTGAAAAATCTTCAAAAATTGTCCAAAATAAAGGGGGTAAACACGCACGAAGTCAGCCTATTAGTGCGTTTTCTGGCATTCCCTGATACCTTCGCCTCTATAGGGGGACTACCAAGTTTTCCATCAAACAAAGGAGCTCGTACCCAAAAGGGATTCGCTGATTATTAGCGGGCCATCCAACAAAAGGTACTTCTTTCCAAAATGACCTGAACTCTAGAACCACAGACTTTCCGTAAGACCCCAAACGTTGTCACTCCAGTTTCGCCTGAAAGAATAAAAGAATTAATGGCAGCCGAGTGGGCGTTATTTTCAAAATCAACTTTCGCCTCAGGTGTTGAAAACACCATTGCAAAAGACTCTTCGCCACTAGGCGTGACTTCAAGCTTCCAATACTGGGATCCATACCCAATTAGCATTGTTTCAGCTAAGGGTGCCTGGATGACCGATGTTGATGGTCGACAACTACTTGACCTTTCAATGGGCTTCGGTGCGATGCTTGCCGGTCACTTGAACGAAGAAGTAATTGCCGAGACCAAGGCAGCTCTAGAAGGTGGAACGCTATTTGTTACTCCATCCCCAATTTCTCGCGATGGCGCAGAACGCCTGTGCAAGCGCTTTGGAATCGAGAAAGTCCGCTTCGCAAACTCTGGCACTGAAGCCACGATGTATGCAGTTCGCACTGCAAAAGCATTCACTGGCAAATCTGCAATCGTTAAGTTAGAGGGCGGCTACCACGGTAGCTACGACCCACTTACAGTTTCGGCTAAGCCATCTCTAGATCAAGCTGGCAATCCAGAAGAGCCAAATCCAGTAATCGGACATGGCGTAAATGCTGGTGTTGTATTTGTAGTTCCGTTCAATAACCTTCCTGCACTTGAAAAGGTTTTCGCACGTGATCACGAATCAATTGCCTGCTTTATCTTAGAGCCAGTTCTAGAAAACCTCGGAATCGTTCTTCCTGATGCTGGCTACCTTGCCGCAGTTCGCGATCTCTGCACCAAATACAACATCGTTCTTATCTTTGACGAAGTTAAAACTGGTCTAACCGCTGGCCCACAAGGCGCAGCACATCGCATCGGTGTTCAGCCAGATTTAATCTGTCTTGCTAAATCAATAGGTGGGGGACTTCCACTTGCCGCTTTTGGGGGAAAAGCAGAAATCATGGACACAATCACAACCGGTGCAATGGCCCACTTCGGGACTTTCAACGGCAACCCATTGGCAATGGCTGGACTTCGCGCAATGGATCGTTTGTGTACTGACGAAGCTCTCGCTAAAGCTGAAGCTCTAAACAAGCAAGCACTTGATCGCATCACTGACATCATTGAAGAATTCCAGCTTCCTGCACATACAGTTGGCTTCGGAGTTAAGGGCTGCATAACTTGGTCGAAGGATCCAGTTCGCAATTACCGTGATTACAAGGCAACTGACTTTGCAATTGCCGAACTTTCATGGCTCTGGTCAATGAACCGCGGAATCATCACGCCTCCGGGGCTTGATGAGCAGTGGCTGATTTCTTTTGCACATGGTCAGAAAGAGATTGACTTGCTGGTTGAAGATTTCCGCTCATTTGCGGTCGCACTTCGAGCTTAAAGCTAAGAAGTTAGATTTATTCAAGGGCAATTAGTTCTAGATACTGATTGCCCCACAAATCTTCATCGCCATCTGGAAGCAATAAAACACGCTCTGGCTTGAGGGCCTGCACTGCGCCGATATCGTGGCTTACAAGAACTACAGCGCCTTGATATTCACCAAGTGCGGCCAAAATTTCTTCGCGTGATGCTGGATCTAAGTTGTTAGTCGGTTCATCAAGTAAGAGAACGTTTGCAGATCCGACTACGAGAGTTGCGAGAGCTAATCTGGTTCGCTCGCCACCACTTAAAACCTTTACCGGCTTTTGAACATCGTCGCCAGAGAATAAGAAGGAGCCCAGCGTTTGTCTTGCTTGTTGTTCGCTGATTTTGTCACCGGCAGAGAGCATGTTTTCAAGGACGGTTCGTTCGAAATCAAGTGATTCGTGTTCCTGGGTGTAGTAACCAATTTTCAAGCCATGGCCGGGCAGGATTTCACCAGTGTCTGATTCGTTTGTGCCACCCAAAATACTTAACAGTGTCGTTTTACCTGCTCCGTTTAATCCAAGGATTACTACGCGAGAAGACCTGTCAATTGCCAGATCGACATCGGTGAAGATTTCTAGTGAACCATATGACTTACTTAAGCCAGTCGCCATAAGCGGTGTCTTGCCACAGGGGGCTGGGGTAGGGAAGCGAAGCTTTGCGACCTTGTCAGATTTACGAACATCTTCAAGATTAGAGATAAGGGATTCAGCACGACGCAACATGCCTTGGGCGGCAGTTGCCTTTGACGCTTTAGCACGCATCTTCTCGCCCTGCTTCTGCAAGATTTCAGCCTTCTTCTCGGCATTCGCGCGTTCCTTCTTGCGACGGTGCTCATCAGCTTCGCGCTGCAATAAATACTTCTTCCAGCCCATGTTGTAGACATCGATAACGTTTCGATTGGCATCGATATAGAAAACTTTGTTTACGACGGTTTCGATTAGGGCAACATCGTGAGAGATAACGACTAGCCCGCCTGAATACTTTGTTAAGTATTCGCGCAACCAGTTGATCGATTCGGCATCCAAGTGGTTTGTTGGTTCGTCGAGTAGAAGAGTTTCGGCGCCACTAAATAGAAGTCGGGCAAGTTCTACGCGGCGACGCTGGCCACCAGATAGAACTTGGATTGGTTCTTCAAATAACCGTTCTGGTAATCCAAGGTTTGTTGCAATTGATTCAGCTTCAGCCGATGCGCCGTAACCACCAGCAGCATTAAATTCGCTATCGACTCGGGCATAACGTTCTAGCGCGAGTTCTAATTCTTCAGGAGATGCCGTTGCCATTGCTTCTTCGGCTTTGCGCATTCGTATGACAATCTGGTCTAGGCCACGTGCAGATAAAATTCGATTTATGACGCTCTCATCTTGGTCGCCGGTTCGGGGATCTTGTGGGAGATAGCCGATAGTTCCGGTTCGGGTTATCTGGCCACCAGCAGGCAGGGTTTCACCTGCAAGGCATTTGGCAAGGGTGGATTTGCCGGCGCCATTTCGGCCTACGAAGCCGATTCGGTCACCGCTGTTGATACGGACAGCCACATCTTTAACTAAGAGTCTTGCGCCAGCTCGGAGTTCTACGCTTTGAGTGGCAATCACTGAGCGATACTCCCACACCTAGGCCGGCACAATTCCCAGACTCGCAATTAGTGCTTTTAAGTTGCAGATGCAAATAACTTGCATTAAAATTCACTTATGCATATTCCTGACGGATTTATCGATATCCCGACCTCAGCGGCCTTTGCCGGTGTTTCTGCGCTCGCCGTCGGTGCTTGTCTTAAAGGTGCCGCCAAATCTCTTGATGAGAAAACTGCACCTCTTGCTGGACTGACCGCAACATTTATCTTTGCAGTTCAAATGCTTAACTTTCCTGTGGCAGCTGGCACGAGCGGTCACCTCTTTGGAAGCGTCTTAGCAGCTGTCTTAGTCGGGCCCTACGTTGCAACCCTTGCTCTAAGTGTGGTCTTGCTTTTGCAAGCGCTGCTCTTTGCTGATGGTGGATTAACTGCCGCAGGGTTGAACGTCTTTAATCTTTCACTTGTTGGTGTCTGGGTTGGTTACGGAGTGTTTCTTCTAGTGAAGAAGGCGCTTCCGAAGAATAAAGCTTCGATCTCAACGGCAGCTACCATCGCTGGATTTATTTCTGTGCCGGCAGCAGTCATGGGCTTCTTGCTTCAATATGCAATCGGTGCGAATTCAACATTTTCACTTACAGCAGTCTTTACCGGAATGATGAGCACTCATGTTCTGATTGGAATTGGCGAAGCAGTAATTACAGCCTTCTCAGTTACCGCTGTTATGGCGACCCGGCCTGATCTTGTATATGGATATCGTGGCACAAAACAGCAACTTGAAATTCGAAAGGCATAAGATGAAGAATCCTTTGATTATTTTCGGTTTTGCAGTATCGCTTTTTCTAGCAGGTGGGATTTCTTACTACGCATCATCACAACCTGATGGCTTTGAGAAGGCGGCTGGTGAAATTGGTTTTCTAGATACGGCCGAAGAGAGCCCGTTGAAAGATAGCCCGTTGGCTGAATATGGTGTTGCCGGGGTAGAGAATGAACGCATCTCTGGGGGCCTTGCAGGTGTAGTCGGTGTCGGAGCAACCGCTGCTATTTCATTTGCAATCTTTTACGGATTGCGTCGATTCAATAAGAGCAAACCGTAAAAACTCAAACAGAGCTCCAGCATCATCATGGCCATGATGTAGGAGAAAGACTCTACCTACATCGCCATTCCTTAGTTCATCGCCTGCCAGCGCATGTAAAGATCATGGCGGTTCTTACCTTCATAATCATTGCGGCTTCAACACCCATTACTCAATGGCAGGCATTTATTGCTTACTTCGTAGCGATATTTCTAGTCTCGCTCATTGCCAAAATTCCAACCCCTACGCTACTTAAACGATCGTTGATCGAAATTCCATTTATTCTCTTTGCAATTCTCATGCCATTTTTTGGAACTGGTGAGCGTTTTGAAGTGGGCCCACTTAATCTCTATCGTGAAAG
>CAMCPZ010000019.1 GCA_945876865.1 Bifidobacterium breve
CCGGTTGCATCTGGTCGGTTTGGAGTTCGTTCACCTTCAAAATATGGAAGAAGTGATAGACCACCTGCGCCAGGTTCTGCTTTAAGTGCAAGTTCACCAAGTTCATCATGGTTGACTCCAAGAATTCGAGCCGCTGCATCCAGAATTCGAGCCGCATTTAAAGTGCAGACTAAGGGGAGAAAATAACCGGTTCCATCTGCAAAACCTGCAACCTCGCCACTTGCATCATGTGCTGGTGTTTTTGAAACCGCAAATGCGGTTCCGCTTGTGCCAAGTGAGACAATTACATCTCCGGGCTGGGCATCAACACCAATTGCAGCTGCCGCATTATCGCCAGTTCCGGCAGCGATTGGAATTCCACTCTTTGTTTTCGTGGCAAAAGATTTAGGTTCAACAATTCTTGGAAATGTAATCTCTTGTTTGCTTCCTATGGCTAACTGAAAAACATCTTCTCGATATTTGTTGCTAACGCAGTCGAAATATCCAGTCCCACTTGCATCACCACGATCTGTAAACAAGTCTGCGATTGATTCACTTCCAGAAATCTTCCACGATATCCAATCGTGGGGAAGGGCAATTGCTGCCACTTTTGCCGCATTAGCTGGTTCATGTTTTGCAAGCCAACGCACTTTGCTTGCTGTAAATGCCGCCACCAATGAAGACCCAACTGCTTTAGCAATTTCGGAGCCGCCACCCATTTCAGTATTCAAATCAGCTGCTTCTTTCGCAGACCGTGTGTCATTCCATAAAAGTGCTGGTCGAATAACATTTCCAGATTTATCAAGTGCAACCATCCCGTGCTGTTGTCCAGCAACCGCAATTGCTGCGACATCATCTAAACCACCAGCAATCTTTATTGCATCTTGGGTTGCGCTCCACCAATGAGCCGGATCAACCTCACTGCCATCAGGGTGCGCAGCTCGGCCTTCGCGGATAATTTGGCCACTTTGAGCGTCACGAATAACAACTTTGACCGACTGTGTTGAGGAATCGATACCAGCCACTAATTGCATTTTCGCTCCGGACCTTTCGCTCAAGACTCTAGGGGATGATTTAACCACCACTTTGCGGAGGGTAGACTTACCTAGTCAAAGTTGACCACCCTAAATATTTTTCAAGCTAATTAAACTAAAAATCAGGAGTAAAGATGCGTATTGGTGTCCTAACAGGTGGCGGAGATTGCCCAGGATTAAATGCTGTTATTCGAGCGGTGGTTCGCAAGGGTGTTAAAGAGTATGGCTACGAGTTTGTTGGGTTTCGCGATGGTTGGAAGGGTCCACTTGAAGGTTTAACAATGCCTTTGGATCTAGCAACAACACGTGGCATCTTGCCTAGGGGCGGAACGATTCTTGGTTCATCTAGAACAAATCCTTTTAAAATTGAAAATGGCGTAGAGCGCATCAAAGAAAACCTTGCAAAGATGAATATCGATGCACTTGTGGCAATTGGTGGCGAAGACACACTTGGGGTTGCAACAAAGCTCGATTCATTGGGCGTAAAAGTTGTCGGTGTTCCAAAGACAATTGATAACGATTTAAATAACACCGATTACACATTTGGTTTCGATACTTCGGTAAATATCGCAGTTGAAGCAATTGACCGACTTCATACGACAGCAGAATCGCATCACCGTGCACTCATCGTTGAGGTAATGGGACGCCATGCTGGTTGGATTGCACTTCATGCCGGAATTGCCGGTGGGGCATCTTGTATCTTGATCCCAGAAGTTAAATTCTCAGTAGACAAGGTCTGCGAGTGGGTAAATTCTCGTTTCGAATCTTCTTATGCGCCAATCATCGTTATTGCCGAAGGCGCAATTCCGCAGGACGGTGACATGGTTGTTAAAGATCAGACACTTGATTCATTTGGCCACGTTAAATTATCCGGAATCGGTGAGTGGCTTGCCGCGCAGATTGAAGAGAAGACTGGCAAAGAAGCTCGCACATCTGTTCTCGGACATATTCAACGCGGTGGTTCACCAACTGCCTTCGACCGTGTGTTGGCAACAAGATTCGGTTTACATGCAATCACTGCAATCCACGAGGGTGATTTTGGCAAGATGGTCGCGCTACACGGAACCAAGATTGAGCGAGTTCCGCTGGCATCGGCAACTACCCAACTTAAATTAGTAACTCCTGATTTATACGCTGAAGCAGAAGTCTTCTTCGGATAATCCAGAATAAATAACGAGCGCCGAGTATCCCTACTTCCCTAAACTTAAGGACATGATGAATATCGATTCACTATTTACCCCAGGACTTGTGGCTGCCCAACAACCACAGTGGCCTGGCGGAGTTAATGGTCCAGAAGTTAGTGCGGCTGTCGAAACTCTTCGTAAATTGCCACCGCTAGTTTTTGCTGGTGAATGCGACAGCCTTAAAGCTCGTATCGCAATTGCGCAAGAAGGTAAAGCTTTTTGGTTGCAAGGCGGAGACTGCGCCGAAACTTTTGAAGCTGCAACAGCAGATTCAATTCGAAACCGAATCAAAACAATTTTGCAGATGGCAGCGGTCCTACAATATTTTGCAAGTCTTCCAGTAATCAAAGTTGGCCGAATGGCTGGACAATTCGCCAAGCCACGCAGCAGCGACACCGAAACTCGCGGCGATGTAACTCTTCCTGCCTATCGAGGCGATGCAGTTAATGATTTAGCTTTCACGCTAGAAGCGCGGACCCCAAATCCACAGCGATTGGTGCAGGTTTACAACACATCTTCATCAACACTTAATTTAGTTCGCGCATTTACTCAAGGTGGTTTCGCTGACATCCGCCGAGTTCATGAATGGAACAAAGGGTTTGCAAAGGATCCACGTTTTGGTGCGCGCTACGAGCAGATGGCAGGAGAGATTGGACGTTCATTAGATTTCATGGCTTCTGCAGGTGTCGATCCAGATGCATTCAAGACCGTTGATTTCTATTCATCACACGAAGCGCTAATTTTGGAATACGAAAAAGCACTAACCAGAATCGATTCCCGAACTGATCTTCCTTACGATGTTTCTGCGCACTTCGTCTGGATTGGTGAACGCACCAGACAATTAGATGGCGCACATATGGATTTCGCCTCTAAAATTCAGAATCCAATCGGAATCAAGCTCGGCCCAAAGAGCACAGTTGAAGATGCTCTTGCCATGATTCAAAAATTGAATCCAAACAATGAACCTGGTCGCCTCACTTTTATTACTCGCATGGGTGCTTCTCTAATTCGCGAAAAATTACCAACTCTCGTTAAGGCCGTAACTGATTCCGGCGCAAAAGTGCTTTGGGTCTGCGATCCAATGCACGGAAATACCTATGAGGCCCCAAGTGGCTACAAGACTCGCAAATTCGATGATGTTATGGATGAAGTTCGTGGTTTCTTCGAAGTCCACAAAGCCCTTGGCACCCATCCTGGTGGCATTCACATTGAATTGACTGGAGATGACGTCACTGAATGCGTCGGCGGGGGCGAACAAATTTTGGAATCTGATTTAGCAACGCGATACGAAAGTGCTTGTGACCCACGTTTGAACCATACGCAGTCTCTCGAGCTTGCCTTCCTTGTGGCAGAAATGTTGCGCGACCACTAGATTTTATTTAGATTCGTATTAGCCTTAAGGGATGCTATTTCAAGCTACTCAGAAGACTCCGGTCGGAGAGTTGTTTCTTGTAAGCCATGAACATATCTTGCTAGCCGCAGGCTTTAAGAGTTTTAAAGATTTATTCTCCAAAATGGATGCCGCGGATCTCAATCTCGAAACAAAGAGCGTTAAAAGCATTCCGATAATTAGTGATTTGATAAAAGATTATTTTGATGGGGACTTATCTGCCTTAGGTGGGATAAAAGTTAGACAACCTGGTGCCGAATTTTCGCAAGAAGTCTGGAAAGTTATGCGAAAGATTCCAGCGGGTAAAACTTGGTCGTATTCAGATTTAGCAAGCAGGGCAGGTTCACCCAATGCTGTGCGTGCCGTGGGAACAGCCTGTGCCAGAAACTTAATCGCCCCAATCATTCCGTGCCACAGAGTTGTGAAGAGTGGTGGTGCTTTAGGAAATTATGGCTATGGGTTGCAGATAAAGGATTGGCTATTACGCCACGAGGGCGCGCTTAAGTAATTTTGGAAGAACTTCAAGAATCTTGGCCAGATCAGTTTCAGTAATATCTAAATGAGTTACGATTCGAAGAAACTTCGGCCCGAGTGCGGCAGCTAGGATTCCTGCTTCCTTCAATTGATTATTCAATTCATTTGCCGTGATTGAGGTGCCTGATAAATTTAAAGCAACAATATTTGTTTCCACACTAGTTGAATCAATCAAACTAGGGGAGATTGCGGAGCAAGCTTCAGCTATCACCTTTGCATTTGCATGGTCCAGCTTCAATCTAGAAATATTGTTATCAAGAGCATAATTTGCTGCTGCTGCTAGGAAACCGACTTGGCGCATTCCGCCACCGTATCGTTTGCGCCAAATACGCGAATCAGCAATGCGCTCTGAAGTTGAAAGAATAGCTGAACCGATAGGTGCGCCGAGTCCTTTTGAGAAACAGACGCTAATAGTGTCGAACTGTGATCCAAAGTCCGTTAGCGTGATTCCACTAGCGACATGAGCATTCCAAATTCTCGCACCATCGAGGTGCATGTTTATCCCGACAGCAGAACTTGCTTTACGAAGCTCTTTGATCTCATCGAATGATTGAACATAGCCGCCACCAAAATTATGAGAATTTTCAATTGCAATCGCCTTCGTTGAAACTAAATATGGCCCCGCATCCGGTGAAGCGATTCGCATTACTTCACTTGCCTTAAAGGATCCCCGATGGCCCTCCCAGGTTCGTGTAGTGATGCCACTAAAGGTTGCACCAGCACCAAGTTCTGCCCGAACAATATGTGAAGTTAATTCAGTTAATAACTCTTCGCCCGGTTTAACTAATGAGCGAATAGCAAGTTGATTGGTAAGTGAACCTGTAGCTGCAAAGAGCGCAGCTTCCTTGCCAAACATTTGCGCAACTCTTTTCTCCAGAGCGTTTACCGTGGGGTCATCTCCAAAAACATCATCGCCAACAGCGGCTGTTGACATAGCCTCAAGCATTTCAGGTGATGGCTTAGTTACGGTGTCAGATCTAAAATCAGATAGCTGGCTCAAGATTTTGCACTCTCTTTTCTCTGATCAAGCAGAATAATTAAATACATGGAAGCCAGAACCAGCAAGCCCCCAAGTGCAATTCGAAGTGTTACTGGCTCATTTAGCAACCAAATTCCGAAAGCGGCAGCAAATACGACTTCGGCAGCCAAAATAACGCCAACTGTCGATGGCGCAATAAATGATTGGGCCCAAGTCTGGACAATGAATGCCAAGGCTGTTGCAAAGATGGCGGTGTAAATAATTGACCACCAAACACCAGAATCTGGTGGCGCCTTGAATCCACTTTTGAAACTTGCAAGAAATGTAACCACTGCGCAGGTTCCTAGTTGAATAACTGTTAGCGCATAGGTATCAAGGCCCTTTGACCATTCGCCAAGGCCAACGATATGGAAGGCGAAGAGAAGTGCACTTATGAGAACTAAAAATTCACCAACTCCGAATTTAACTCCGTTGAAGGAAAGTAGCGCAAGGCCAACAGTCGCAACCAAGACCGCAAACCATTCCACCAAAGTTATGTTCTTTCGCAGGATCACCGCAGCAACCACTGGAGTGAACACAACATATAAGCCGGTTATGAAGCCAGTATTTGAAACTGTAGTCAGAGTCAGTCCAAAGGATTGAAAAATATATCCACTACTTAGAAACAAACCAAGAATGACTCCCTTTTTTAAGAAGGGCAGATCAATTTTCTTAAGGACCGTTGGGCGAATCGCGATTAATAAGAGTGTCGCGATGACAAATCGCCAAGTAAGAAATGAATTTACATCAAGGCGCTCTAAGGTGCCTTTCATTGAAAGAAAAGCGCTACCCCAAATAGCTGCAACTGCCATCAGTGCTATTGAAGAGAAGACTTTGCTATCTCTCATTTAATCTTGGCTCTCATTTTCGACAAGAGTGCAATTTCCTCGCCATGTTTTTCTTCCATACCTGGTGTCTCGAGAATCAATGGGGCGTTCTGGGCCACGGCATGAGCCAACAATTCTTCAAAAGCTTTTAACCCAATCTCACCATCACCAAGATTCTGATGACGATCTTTCAACGCGCCACAGACATCCATCGAATCATTTGTATGAATTAATTTAATGCGCTCAATTCCAACTAATTTAACGAGCAGGTCGAGAGTCTCCGTCATTCCACCTTTTTTAGCGATGTCATGTCCAGCTGCAAAAACGTGACAAGTGTCGAGACAGACTCCAACTTTGGGATGCCATTCCAGGGCTTCAAAGTAATAAAGTAAATCATCTAGCTTTTTAACTAAGGATTGCCCTTGTCCTGCGGTCGGCTCTAGTAGCAGCCAAGGATCTTCATCCTTTAATTTATTCAAAACTGGCATCATGCCTTTTTTAATTTGTTTCCAAGCTTTATCAACGTAGTCAACGTCAACGGCAGATCCAGTATGAACAACCACACCCTTTGAACCAATTTCTCGCGCTCTGCGAAGCGAATAAGCGGTAGATGCAACTGAATTTTCGTACGTAGCAACCGTTGGTGAACCTAGGTTAATTAAAAACGGTGCATGAACATAAGTTTCAATATCAAGTTCGAGAGCCTTATCTCGAAACAAGGTATCGGCTTCGACATTTGCATCGGGCATCGCCCAACCTCGGGGATTAGAGGCAAATACCTGAATCGCTTCTGCACGAACTTCTTGGGCATATGCGATCGAACGTTTAGCCATGCCTCCGGAAGTTGGAGTATGCGCGCCCAAACGGGGGAGTTTTCTTGGGCTGGCCATTAGCAAACCCTAACTCATCGTGACGAGTTTTTTACCCTAAGGTAATGGTCACGGTTGAGCCAGGAGTTACCGCAGTCCCAGACTTCGGAACCATATTTGTAACAGTTTTCTTATTTGCGATGTATTTGAATTCAACTATGAAGCCTAGATCCTCAAGAATCTTAGTTGCCGCCTTTTTTGTTAGGGAGTAGACATTTGGAATAAAAATCTTTGAAGGCCCTTTAGAAATAACTAACTCGATCTTTTCACCTTTTCCAACCGTCGACACATCGCTCGGAGTTTGTGAAATGACGGTTCCTATTGGAACTGTTTCACTATATTCATAATTACTATTTACAATCAATCCAGCAGAAGTTAATTCACTTTGGGCTTGATCACTTGTCTTTCCTTCGAAATTTGTTAATTCAATCTGCTCTGGCCCCTTACTAATTATCAAATCAACGGAGCTATCTTTTCTAACAGGTGATCCACTCGGAGGATTACCGTCAATTATCCGACCTGCTTCTAGGGTGTAGTTGTATTTTTCACTCACTCGTCCAATTTTAAGATTTTTACTTTTAAGGGCTGCAGTAGCTTCTTCAACTGTTAAACCAACTAGCTCAGGAACTTCAATTCGATCCTTACCTTTAGAAACTATAAGCAAAACTTCGCCAGCCACTTCTACGCGTCCACCTCCGGCAGGATCTGAAGTTATGACTTTGCCCTTCGGCACATCCTCACTGAATACTTCTTGAACTTGGCCAATCTTTAGCCCTAGCTCCGCCACCGCGGTAGCTGCCTGGGTTTGCGACATTCCAGCAAGAGATGGAATGGCAATCTTGTTTCCTGGGCCAGAGATTCGATACCAGCTTGTTCCAATAATCAGCAGAACAATAAGGAGTGCGATGGCTCGATTGCGTTTTACTCGCGTCGAAACCTTGCGCTTTCTCTTGGTGGTGCCAGAGGTCTCACGCACAGCATCGCCCCTCTTTAGATCCAACTGAGTTGTTATATTTTTTATAATATCGAACTTATCGCGTTTTTCTCGTTTTCCTTTTGGCGATTTGCCTTTAGTAATAGAAATAGGAATCGGAATATCAAGTTCAAGGCTCATCTGCCTTCGCTTGGGGTCCAACTTAGTAAGTACGGCAAGGGCCTGTTCGTGCATTTCCCCAGCATTCTTAAATCTCTTATCGGGATTATTTGCAGTTGCTTTCAAGACAATTTCATCGAGCTCGGCGGGGATGGCCGGATTAAGAGTTGATGGCGCAGCTACATTTTCATTGACATGCATATATGCGATTTGGATTGGGCTCTCACCATCAAATGGTTTCTTGCCGGTCAACATCTCAAATAGAACGATCCCTAATGAGTAAACATCACTTCGCATGTCAGAGAGACCGCGCTCAACTTGCTCTGGTGACAGATACGAGACACTTCCGAGAATAACGCTTGATTCGACCGTTAGCGTTGATCCCAATTGCGCACCTTTAGCAAGACCAAAATCTGCGACCTTAACTCGGCCATCCTTGGAGATCAAGATATTTTCAGGCTTAATATCTCGATGCAAAATCCCACTCTTGTGTGCGGCAGACATCGCCGAAAGGACGGGTGCGAAGTATCTTAAACTTTCATTAACACCAAGTGCGCCCTGTTCGGTTATGACATCTCGCAGCGTAAAACCTTCGATGTATTCCATAACAATAAAGACTGCGGGAACGCCACCTTCATTCCAACCTTGGTCTTGAATTGCAACAATATTTGGATGAGCTAGCGCAGCGGCAGCTTTAGCTTCGCGAATAAATCTGCCAACAAAATCTTCATCATTCGCTAAATGAGGATGCATGATTTTTACTGCGACTGGTCGATCTAATCGAAGATCAAGTGCGAAATAAATTGTGGCCATGCCACCTGCCGCTACTACATGCTTGAGCAGATAGCGGTTATCAATTAATTCGCCGGTTAAGTCGGACACACTTAAATCTTAGACAGTGCTCTGCCCACTTAAGCGGTAATCCGCGCTCTTCTTGGTCGCTTCTTTCTCAAAATGAGCGTTCTGCGCCACGATAAATGCGGGCATGAATTCGGCAATCAATGGGCCATCCCGTTTGATAACCCGTTCCAAACCAAGGTCTGGTGAGACTTCAATCCATAGCGAAAGTGAGACGAACTCCCTAACGCAACTTTGGCCGGAACCTACGCCTTCGATGATTAGGAATTTGGGTGCCGCGACATCCACCTGAGAAGCGAATTTACTTTCTACCCAGTCGAATGGGCGAAAGCTAATTCGATTCCCATTCTTTACGTTGGACAAAATTGTTTTTAACTTGGCAGTTAACTTTAGATTCAGAGTTGAATCCCAGCCTTCATATAAATCATCCATATGAATGGTGTAGCAAGAATCCAGAACTGATGAAAGTTCTTTGGCCAGAGTTGTTTTGCCCGAACCAGCTGGTCCATCAATTGTTATCACAATGCACTCACCACATTTTGCAGTGAGCTTTGGCAGCGAATCCTTAAGCTTTTGAAGTTGCTGATTCACGACGCCATCGCTTCCAGCCGGCAACTGCTATCAAGATAAATATGAAGTAAAGAATTGCGGTTAAGTATTGCTCACCCCGCCAATATTGGTAGGTGTAAACCACATTTACTACCACCCAAATAATCCAAGTCTCATAGCGTTGAAGCACTAGTAGGAGTTGCGCAATGCAACTTCCAACAAATCCGAAAGCATCTGTTAAAGATGCGGCTGCGCCAATGTTCTTAAGAATTGGATATAGCGAGAACCAAGCAACCAAGTATGCTGCGCCCCAAATTGCAGCATCGCGTTTGGTAAGCCGCTTTGGTCGCGCGCCCTTTGGTCCCCAACCGAACCAACCAGCAATTGCGCCAGCGATAAATATGAATTGGAGAAAACCACTAGCGTAGTAATTCCACTGGAAGAATAGTGCGGCATAAAGCAGAGAACTTACAATCCAAAATGGCCAAGTTATTCGTGGGCCAAAAACTCCGAGTGATACTCCGATGAGTGAAGTTATGAATGCAAGAAGCTCTAGGAGGGAGAGTTCATATCCCCAAGCAGTAAAAACTGTCACCATTAAATTCATAGATTAGCCCCTTTCCAATTCGCATTACCGAACTGGTCCTACGGTCGATCTGAATTTCAGATCCTCTCAGCCAATTTCTCGGCTCCCGTTATCACGAACGTTAGCAAACTATCTGGCGGCACGCGCTCTCAGAAACGCAGGGAGCGCGACTTTGATTCGGCGCCAGGTCGATGTTTTCGCACGGCGGTTAAAGATTTGGTAGTCAATTTTTTCGACTTCATCAACGATGCCGCAATAAAGTTCGGAAGCAGCTTCGATGCAAGCTTGAGATTCTGGCGACAGCATTTTGATGCCAGGGGCTGCCTCTCTCTGAAGTCTTCGAACCCGAGCGATTTGTTCTTGCAGCGCAGATTTAATCTGCGGTGTGAGGACTCTGGCCTCCAACATTTCATGTGTCACGCCATGCGCAGTAAGTTCATCAATCGGCAGATAAATTCTGCCCCGGTCTAAATCTTCACTGACGTCTCGGATGAAGTTGGCTAATTGAAATGCAGTTCCAAGTTTTTCAGCAGCAACATAAGCATCAGGTGATGTGACGCCAAGGATCGGGACCATTTGAAGTCCGATTACTGAAGCTGATCCGTATACATATTCCATGAGGTCATCAAAACTTTGATACTCGCTAACCGTTAAATCCATAGTCATGGATTTCATGAAGGCTTGAAAGTGGGCAATTGGAATATTGAATCGGTTAACTGTTTCTACAAGTGCCCGCCCGATGTGATCGTGGCTTACCCCTTTTTCGATATCTGCCAATACCTGATTTCCCCAAGTTGAAAGTTCGGCAGCTTTCTCTTCATCGGTAAGTGTCGAATTCAAATCATCAACGATTTCATCGGCATATCGCGCAAAGCCATATAGCGCATGAACAAATGGGCGTTTATCAGGTGGCAGTAAAAGTGTGGCTAGATAATAAGTTTTTCCGTGTAACGAGTTAAGGCGCTTGCATTCAGTAAAAGATGCCCGAAGTTGTGGGTCACTGATTCCAGCAGCGTCTAACTCATTCATCTACTTAACTGGTCCAACAATTCTTTCTGCAGCAAGGCGACCAGAAATTAGAACCATTGGCACTCCAACACCTGGTTGCGTGCCAGAACCTGCAAAGACCACATTCTCAAAACCCTTTGCAATATTGCGTGGTCTAAATGGTCCCGTTTGGAAGAAGGTATGGGCGCTAGCAAATGGTGCGCCTTGTTCCATTCCTTGGTTCTGCCAATCTAGGGGAGTCGTCATATGTTCAACTTCAATTGAATCTGCAAAGCCGTCATAGCCGCGCTCTTCCATTGTGCGAAGCATCTGATCGCGATATTTAGGTCCAGTGACTTTCCAGTCAATATCCGCAGACAAGTTTGGAGTCGGGAAGAGAACGTAGTAGGAGTTCTTTCCAGCCGGCGCTAAATCTTTATCATCATGAGTTGGAACAGTTACCAACAAACTTGGATCGGTCATCAGGGTCTTCTTCTTTATGAGTTCGTCAAAGACACCGTCCCACGACTTTCCAAAGTGAATGTTGTGATGTGCCAATCTGTCGTAACTCTTATTTGAGCCAATCAAAAGGGTTACGCAAGAAGGAGAGTAGTTGAGGCGCTTAACTGAAGGAGGCGTGCGTCCTAATAATTCGCGCCAAGCAACTGGTAGATCTGGATTCAGAATTACCGCATCGCATTCGATTCGGTCACCTTCTGCCGTGATTACGGCGCGGGCGCGACCACCTGAATGTTCGATAGATGTAACGGTCTGGTTGTATTTAAATTCAACTCCATGCTTTGCAGCAGCACCGGCAAGTGCCCGAGGCATCGCATGCATTCCACCCTTAGGAAAGAAAACACCATTTACTGAATCCATATATGCAATCACCGCATAAATAGCTAGTGCTTGTTGCGGGCTGACGCCGGCATACATAGCTTGGAATGAGTAAACCTTCTGAGTTCTAGGGTCTTTTAAGAAGTCATTAACTTTTGGCGCAAGTCTTCTAAAGCCACCCAGCGCAATTAGCCTTGCAAGGTTTGGCGTTAATAGATGGAAAGGTGAATCAATATTGCGATCGATGAAATCTTTCATCTCATACTTATAAAGCTTGGTAACAAAATCTACATATCTGCCGTATCCAGCCGCTTCATCGGGACCAATTACATTGCGAATTTCTTCTTGCATCCGGCCGGTTTCAGCATGAACATCTAGCGTTGAACCGTCGTGATAAAAAGCACGATACAAAGGCTTAAGTGGAAGTAGTTCCATCCAATCTTCAAGTTTCTCACCGACACAGGAGAGTGCATCTTGAATTAGATCAGGCATTGTCAAAACAGATGGTCCAGTATCAAAGGCATATCCGTCTTTATTCAATAAACCATTTCGACCACCTGGAACGCCTTCGCGTTCGATGACTGTAACTTTTCGGCCAGCACCAGCTAATCGAAGTGCAGCGCTAAGTCCGCCTAAGCCAGCACCAACAATTACAACATGGTCTGTAGGTCCTTTTACACGAGCCGTCATTTAATATCCGATTCTTAAAGTTTTCGTTGGGTAACAATGGTCAATAGCTGCACCAATGCACTTAATGCCAGTGGGTCAATTTCACCATGTTCGAGCGCAGATTGCGCGTTGGAAGTAAGTGTTGAGATTAGCTCTTCGACTTCCGAAAGCGCGCCAGTCGCAATAAAGATTTCACGCACCTTACTTACCTGGGATATATCCAAACTCTGATTGCCTAGGGCCGAACTTATCTCGGACTTCTGGTTCGAATCTGCCAGCTCCAAAACCTTTGCCAACAAAACTGTTCGCTTGCCCTCACGCAAATCATCGCCCGCAGGTTTTCCAGTTTCTTGGGGATCACCAAAGATTCCCAGAATGTCATCTCGAAGTTGAAACGCTTCACCTAGAGGAAGTCCGTAGTTTGAATAAGTATCAAACAATTCAGGTTTCCCATTTCCAAGTGCTGCACCGAAATGTAGTGGTCGTTCAATTGTATATTTTCCAGATTTGTAGCGTGCAACTTTAAGCGAACGCTCTACCGATTCTGAAGCTAGCGCTTGTTCGTAAACATCTAAATATTGTCCAGCCATTAATTCAACGCGCATCTCGTCATACATTGGAAGTGATCGGATTAACGTTTCGCCATCAATTCCAGATTGGTGCAACATTTTTGCCGACCAGACAAGTGCTAAATCTCCGAGCAAAATAGCTGCTGAAATTCCAAATTGTTCACTAGAGCCGCTTAACTTCTGATTTTTGTGCAGCGCTTCAAAAGCTTTGTGAATTGCTGGTGCTCCGCGTCTAGTGTCAGATGCATCCATTACATCGTCGTGCATAAGTGCGCAGACATGGATTAATTCAAGGGAGGCACATGCACGTAAAATTTCAGCGCTAGGTTTTGAACCGGTTCCAAGAAATCCAATATATGCGAAGAGTGGGCGAAGTCGTTTTCCGCTATCCAAAAGAAAGCGCTCCATAGCGGAAGCCACAGGAGCTAACTCGGAGGCAATTTCATTTAAGTATTTGTTCTCAGCCGCTACGAAGTTAAGCAATTCTTGATTTATAGAATTACGAATCTCTTTAAGGTCAGCGGAAGCAGAAAAACTCACGGCGTAAGGGTAACCTGACCCGCTATGGAACACATGACAGTCTCGGTGGAGTTTTTTCCACCCAAGGACGATGCTGGCGAAGCGCGACTCTGGGAGGCAAGTTCTGCGCTTGAAACCATTGCACCTGATTTTATTTCAGTGACATATGGCGCCGGCGGAAGCACCCGCGATCGAACAATTGCAATTACGAAAGAGATTACCAAGCGGACTGGGCGCGGAACCGTTGCGCATTTAACCTGTGTGGGTTCTACTAAAGAAGAGTTAATCGAAATACTAAATCAATACAAAGGTGCAGGAATTAAAAGTATCCTGGCACTTCGCGGTGATCCAGTTGGCGGACCTGCAGCTAATTGGGTTACAACCGATGGCGGTTTTGATCATGCCGACCAATTAGTCGAACTTGCAATAAGTCAAGGTGGATTTGATGTTGGGGTAGCAGCATTTCCCGATGGTCATCCGGCGAGCAGTGGTAATTCGGAGAATGATATCGATGTTCTGATTCGCAAAGAACAATTAGGAGCAACATTTGCAACAACACAGTTCTTCTTCGAAAGTTCTAAGTGGGAGACCTTAGTTTCAAAGCTCGAAGCACGTGGCTCAAAACTTCCAGTAATTGCCGGAATCTTGCCAATTACAAACGTTAAGCAGTTGCGCCGCATGGCTGAACTTGGTGGCACACCTATTCCTGAGAAAATATCTAAGTTGTTTAATGAGATTTCAGAGGACCCAGATGCAGTTAGAAAAGCTGGCGCAGATTTAGCCACAAAACTCTGCCAAGAATTAATTGCACTAAAAGTCCCTGGTTTACATTTTTATACTATGAATACTGCCGTGGCCACCCTAGAAATTTGTGGAAACCTGGGATTGAATAACCGTGGATAAGAACGAATTTTTCACCACCTGGTCCAATTTGCATGGCGGTGCAAAGATTGAAGGAATTGTTAAAACTTGGTTGCACATTTCATATGCCAGTGCCAAATTTCTTTCAAAATTACGAGTTACTCCAAACCTTCTAACTTTTGCTGGATTGTTCTTTGCAATCGCGCTCTGGCAATTTGCAAACAGCTGGGTGGCCGCGCTGTTTCTGGTTCTCTCACTATTCTTTGACGGAATTGATGGTTCGCTTGCAATCTTGCAGAAGAAAACTTCCAAATTCGGCGCATTCGCTGATTCATTTGTAGATCGAATCTCTGAATTCTTCTGGGCACTTGCGCTATACAATCTGGGTGCTCCTGCAGCCTTGGTATTTGTTGCGCTACTTGCAACCTACGTTCAGGAATATATTCGTGCTCGGTCTGGCGGACTTGGCCACAATGAAGTCGGAATCGTAACTATCTGCGAGCGTCCGGTTCGAGCAAGTTTGATCTTCATTGCGATTGTTGCCAATTTGGTTGGGCTTGATCTTGTTACAGCAATTGCAATTATCTGGGTTGCAATGCAGAACTTCGCCTTACTTCAATTGATTTTTACGAGCTATAAAATACTTAAAAACTAATTATCGTCGGATCGTTTCAGATGGCAATTCACCAAAACGTTCGTGATACATCTTTGCAAATCGGCCCATATGTGTGAAGCCCCAAGAAAATGCAATATCAGAGATTGAAGAGTTTAAGCTGCGGTTTGAGATAAGTTCTTCACGAACTCTGGTAAGACGTACATTTCTAAGATAATCGGTGGGGCTCATACCAACATATTTCTTAAATCCATCCTGCAATGACCTAATACTTACTCCTGCAATTCGTGCCATATCAGTAACCGTTAGTGATTCTTCCGGACTGGCTTCACATGCTTGAATTGCTAAACGGACAGATCTTGGTGCTGCTGGTTCAATGCTTGTTCCGATTGATTCGCTGTAGTTATGGCGTTGGGAAAGTAGAAGACCACTAATTATCAAATCTTGGAATTGGTTTCGAACGCCACTGTGCATGGTCAATCCGCCACGATCTACATCTGCAACAAGCGTGTCAACCAACGTGCGCCAACTTCTTGCTTCAGGGGTTGTTAAATCCATTCCAAGATCAAAGCGCAC
>CAMCPZ010000020.1 GCA_945876865.1 Bifidobacterium breve
ATCCTCTTTATTTCCTATGGCGCAATATTTGGTTCACTTGGATCAAAGATCTCAAGTAATTCAACTGCAATTTCGATTGTTCTAGGACTACTCACTATTGCAATGGGAGTAATCTTTTTATTTAACCAGAAGTTTTATCGCTCCTTTAAACCGGTCTGGAAAGTTCGTGCCGGGCTTGCCGGTGCACCGATTCTCGGCTTCCTCTTTGGGGTCGGATGGACGCCATGTATTGGACCAACTCTGGCCGCTGTGCAGACACTTTCATTTCAAGAATCGAGCGCGCTTCGCGGTGCAATCTTAAGTTTCGCTTACTGCATCGGCCTTGGCTTTCCATTCATTCTTGTTGGCATATTTTTCGATAAATCTAATCGACTAAGAAAATTTATCTCCCGTCACGGAAATTATTTGACACTAATCGGTGGCATCTTCTTAATCTTGATTGGTATTTTACAAGTCACAGGTTTATGGGCAGATGCCATGAATTCAATCCGTGGTTACATTTCAGATTTTGCTCCGGTGTTATAAATGTCCACAAATATTGAACTTGATGCTCGCTCTTCGTTTCGCTGGTTGTGGCGACAGCTCACAAGCATGCGCACCGCTCTTATTCTGCTCTTATTATTAGGAGTTGCCGCAATCCCAGGCTCACTATTTCCGCAGCGAACTCAGAATCCACTTGCGGTAAGTGATTACTTTAAGAGCAGCCCTGGAACCGCTAAATTCCTTGATCAACTTCAAATGTTTGATGTGTATAGCTCGCCCTGGTTTAGTGCTATTTACATTCTGCTTTTTATTTCGCTAATCGGCTGTGTCCTACCAAGATCCTTCGAGCATCTAAAGGGAGCTCGGGCACAACCTTCACTTACCCCGAAGAATTTAAATCGTATGGAGTTCCATACCGAAGCTGTGGGAGGAAGCCTTGATAGCGCCGAAGCTTGGTTACGCAAAAACCGTTTTCGAATTAGAAGAGATGAAAATTCAATTTCGGCTGAGAAAGGTTTCATGCGTGAAACTGGAAACTTGCTCTTTCATCTATCACTTATTTTGATTTTAATCGGAGTTGCCTTGGGATCCTTCTTTGGAATGCGAGGCGATGCAATCATCAATGTTGGTGAACGATTCATAAATACCCCTACGTCATATGATGTGATTTCATATGGAAAGCTACAATCAGGAAATAATCTCACGCCATTTTCGGTTACCGCCACAGATTTTAAAGCAACTTATGATTTAGTAACTGGAACACCAAGTGATTTCAAATTATCGGTAAATACTGCAAGCCCAGTTGGCACTAAAGAGGTGTCTCGAATCGTTAGAGTCAACTCGCCACTAACTTTTGGCACCACCAAAGTTTATTTGCAGGCAAATGGTTATTCGCCGCTTGTCACAGTTCGAGATAAGAGTGGTGACATTAAATTTCAAGGTGCGGTTATTTTCTTGCCACAAGATGGGAATTTAACTTCTATTGGCGCAATTAAAGTTCCAGATATGCAGCCACAAATTGGGTTTGTTGGATCCTTTGTCCCGACTTATGACAGGAGTCCTGAGCGCGGATCATTCTCCTCATATCCTGAAGCCTTGGATCCGCGGTTATTAGTTTCGATCTGGACCGGCGACCTTGGCTTAGATACTGGTATCCCGCAATCTGTTTATCGGCTAGATACAAGTGAGATGAAGCGAATTGGATTGAAAACTCTAAAGCTTAATGAGACCCATGATTTTGGTGACGGTTCAATCACATTCGAAGGTTGGACGCCATGGGTCAACCTGCAAATTGTTAAAGACCCAGGCAAGATATATGCATTGCTCGGTTCAATCTTTGCAATTCTTGGTCTACTAATGTCACTCTTCACCAGATCTCGCCGTATTTGGATTAAAGAAGTTCCAGATAAATCAGGTGTTGAAGTTGCAGGACTTGCAAAGAATGCAGCGCCAGGTCTTGAAAATGAAATTGCATCACTTGTTAAGAAGATGAAAGGATAGGCATATGAATTCTTCAGATTATGCATATCTATCTAACTACGGTGTTTATACCGCGATGGTGCTATTCGCTGTTGCGTTTTTAGCCCATGGAATTGATGTTGCATTTTCTGTTCGCAATTTAGAAGAGAAGACTCAATTAGATTTCTCGCGTACTAAGCGAATTGGTGATCTCGGAACTGTAATGATTGTTCTCGCCTTTATTGCGCTTTTTGTTGCTGTTATTTTTCGGGGAATCTCGGCTCAGAGAGTTCCTTGGGGAAATATGTATGAGTTTTCGATTACCGGTGCTCTAGCTTTTACGGGTGCTTATCTTTACGCGCTCTGGAAATATAAAATTAAATGGCTTGGTCTTCCAGTCGCAATAGCAGTTCTCTTAACTTTAGGAACTGCAATTTCAATTCTTTATGTACCAAGCGCACCACTTGTCCCTGCACTTAAATCAGCCTGGTTGGTTATTCATGTATCTGCCGCAATTATTTCTGGCGGAGTCTTTCTACTTGCAAATTGCATTGCAGGCACATATTTGATTTTAGATCGATATGAGAGCAGAGGCGCCCGTCCAGTTTGGGCTTTAAAACTGCCGGCACTTGAAACACTTGATCAACTTTCATATCGCCTTGTCGCGTTTGTATTTCCACTCTGGACATTTTCAGTTATTGCCGGCGCAATCTGGGCCGAAGCCGCCTGGGGTCGTTACTGGGGATGGGATCCAAAAGAGACTTGGGCATTCATTACTTGGGTTGCCTATGCCGCATATCTACACGCACGAGTAACAGTTGGCTGGCGTGGTCGCAAAGCAGCTTGGTTATGTTTGTTCGCCGGTTCAACGTTCCTATTTAATTATGTTTATATAAATATTTGGGGAAGTGGCAAACACACTTACAGCGGGCTCTAAAGCTTACGTAAGAAATCAGGATCGTCATCTGGTGGAATTATTTTTCCACGTCCGCCGCGTCCAGGTCCTGGATTTCGCTTTGGTTTACCAATTACGAACCAAGAAATTGCACCTAGTGAAGAGAATAAAAATATTATTAAGAGCCAAGCCCACTTAGGTAATTTACGAACTTCTTCTTGCGGAGTTCTAGCGCAGTCAAAGAAAGCATAAAAAGTGAGAGCTAGTAAGGCGATGGTAATCAGAAGGCGCATGGAGAGAGTTTAAACCTTTGTAATCATTAGCGCGAACGTTATCAACAGCGCCGTGAGCAATTGAAGCTCGCCAGCCTTACCCAGAAGCGGAATCAATCTGGCACCAATGGCCCCGCTAGTTATTCCCCGAATAAGTAGGTAATAAAAAGGTGCAGTAGCCAGAACAATTAGTGCCCAAGGAGTAATCACTGATGCTGCAACAGTGGCAGTGAAGGAGATCAACAAGAAAAGAATCAACAGAAGGCGGGCTTTAGCATCACCCAATCTAACCGCCAAGGTTTTCTTTCCGACCAGCTCATCTTTTGGCCGATCTCGTAAGTTGTTTAATCCAAGGATTGTGCACGATAAAGCGCCCATTGGAATTGCCAGCAAAAACGCCTTCCAAGAAATCTCTTGAGATTGCGCGTAGTAAGAACCCATTGTTGCTACTAAGCCGAAGAAGACAAACACCGAAACTTCACCAAATCCTTGGTAACCATATGGCTTCTTGCCTCCGGTATATGTCCAACCCGCAACAATTGCTAGTGCTCCAACTAAAATTAAAAAAGGAGATGTTCGAATTGAAAGTAACAATCCACAAATTGCGGCAAATAGATAACTAATGATTGCAGCATTCTTTACGGCAGTTGCACTCTTTAACCCACTTGCAACAAGTCGCACAGGCCCAACTCGGGCTTCATCAGTTCCTCGGATTCCGTCAGAATAATCATTTGAATAATTCACCGCTATTTGAAGCAATAAACCAACACCTAATGCAAGCAGCGCATTTACCCAGTTGATCTCTCTTCCATCAGAATTGATAAGAGAAGTTCCTATTAAAACTGGAGCTATTGCAGCTGGAAGTGTGCGCGGTCTGGCACCTGCAACCCAAGTATTCATCTTCTTATCTTTGCTTATCTATGAATATTTGGCTGGCTTTGACACGGTCAGGTTTGCCAATTCCAATTTCAGGAATCTGCGCCATAACTAAGAATTCTTTCGGAACACATTGCTTTCCTAATGTCGTTTTCAAAAGTTCTGAAAGGTGATCGTAATCAATTTCACTATCTGCAATCAAGCAGATTTTTTGGCCCCATTCTGCATCAGGGATTGCGGTAGCAAGAAATCTTGTGTCAGGAAAGCCAGCGCTTAATTCATTTTCAATTGCATAAAGTGAGACATTTTCGCCACCGGTAATAACTACATCATCAATTCGGCCTATCACTTCGATTTCATTATTCTTAATTTTCCCGAGATCGCTCGTAATAAACCAACCATCCTTGAAGTGCTGCGACCAAAGTTCCTGATTATCTTCATAGCCGCTTGCAAGTATTGGCCCCTTAATTTTTATTCGGCCAGATTCATCAACCATCAATGAGACATCGGTTAGCGCTCTCTTGTTATAAACACAGCCACCAGATGTTTCAGTCATTCCATATGTGGTGACTACCGATATTCCGGCCTTCGATGCTGCCTCTAAAAGTATTTTACTTGCTGGGCTTCCACCAACTAATACCGACTTACATCCTTGCAAGTGCGCTAATAATTTTTCATCCCCAAAAAGAGCACGGTGTAATTGAGTCGGAACAATTGCGGTGTAATCAGCTCTTTCATCTGCTCCCACAACCTCGCTTCCAAGTTTTAGCGCTCGGGTCAAGACATTTACTCCGGCAATATGGTTTATAGGTAGAAGCAACGACCAGATATCGCCAGGCATCGCGCTAACTCGTTCATTTGATAATTGGGCTGATGTCGAAACTGCATCTATAGATAGAAGGACGCGCTTTTTAATTCCTGAAGATCCAGTTGTGTTTACGATGACTTGGGTTACTTCCCTCTGCCCCATCGCCTCGGAAAGGGCGCGGGTCAGCGCTGGCATCTCCCATTGGAGCCCAATATCAATTACCGAAGTTTTCATGACCCGCGTAGGCTATCTATATATTTTGTAGGAGGAAATGTGAGCAAACCCTTTAAGCGCGAGCCAGGCAGTCGGACCATTCCAAAATGGATTATCGGAAGTGGTGGCGAGGCTTTTTCAGACATTGTTTATGAAGTGGCCGAAGGTATTGCCAAAATTACAATCAACCGGCCAGAAGTGCGCAACGCATTTCGCCCGCAAACACTCTTCGAATTACAAGAAGCTTTCTCATTGGCCCGCGATGATGATTCTGTCGGCGTCATTATTTTTACCGGTGCTGGAACCGACGCGTTCTGCTCTGGTGGCGATATAAATGTTCGCGGCGATGATGGTTATCTAGGAAATGATCCACTTGCTAAAAAAGGAATTGGCAGATTAAATGTTTTAGATTTGCAGATTCAAATTCGTAGATTGCCAAAACCAGTTGTAGCAATGGTTGCGGGTTGGGCTGTTGGCGGGGGACATGTTCTACACGTTGTCTGTGATTTAACTATTGCTGCTGACAATGCGAAGTTTGGTCAGACTGGTCCGATGGTTGGATCATTCGATGGTGGATATGGCGCAGGTTTATTGGCTGCACACATTGGCCAGAAGAAAGCTCGTGAAATTTGGTTCTTATGTCGTCAATATGATGCGACCGAAGCACTCGAAATGGGCTTAGTAAATACTGTTGTTCCAGTCGCTGAACTTGAAGCTGAAACAGTTTCTTGGTGTCGTGAAATGTTAAGACATTCACCAATGGCGCTTCGATTACTGAAAGCTGGATTAAATGCGGCAGATGATGGATTAGCTGGTGTGCAACAACTTGCTGGCGATGCAACACTTCTGTTTTACATGACCGAAGAGGGCCAAGAAGGCCGAGATGCATTTAAAGAGAACCGCGAACCAAATTTCAATAAATTTCCAAAGCGTCCGTAATAAATAATGTGGCACTTAGATAAGGTCTTTAACGATCTAACTATTGTTGCCATACCTACTCGCACTAATTTTCGCGGCATAAA
Organism: Bifidobacterium breve; assembly: GCA_945876865.1. Taxonomy (GTDB): domain Bacteria; phylum Actinomycetota; class Actinomycetes; order Nanopelagicales; family Nanopelagicaceae; genus AAA044-D11. Next base: position 6,028 of record CAMCPZ010000020.1, read on the forward strand.
TATTCGCGAAGCAGCGCTCTTTCGTGGGCCAGCGGGGTGGGGCGAATTCTCACCTTTTACTGAATATGCTGATGTGCAATCCGAGCCCTGGCTAAATGCAGCGCTAGAGGGCGCATATCTTCCGTGGCCAAAGTTGGAGCGAAATTCAATTGGTGTAAATGCAACGCTTCCCAAAGTAGAAATAGATCGAGTCCCCGAAATACTGAATAGATTTCCTGGTGCAAAAACTGTCAAGATAAAGATTGACGATTTTGAGAATGACAGTGAACTGGTTGAAGCAGCACTTGATTTCAATCCAGATTTTAAAGTTCGTTTAGATGTCAATGGTGGTTGGGATCTTCAAACTGCACTTCTAAATCTCTATAACTTCTATCTGCGATTTGGCAAAATATTTGAATACATTGAGCAGCCCTGCTTGCGAATTGAAGATTTGAGAGAGCTAAAAAAAGAGATACCGATGAAGATTGCAATCGATGAATCAATTAGGCAGGCACTTTCAAGTGATTTCTCAGATGCCAAAGAATTTGCGGATGTGGCAATTATTAAGTGGGCGCCTTCTGGTGGCATAAAAAGCGCCAATAAGTTAATAGAAAAGATTGGTTTACCTGCCGTGATTTCAAGTGCTTTAGATACGGGTATTGGAATTTCACATGGGCTAGCTCTAGCTGCAAGTCAGAATGATCTAAATTTTGATTGCGGGTTGGCAACGACTTCACTGCTTGAAAGCGATGTTGTAACCCCGCCAATTGAAATAACTGCTGGCACTGTCTTGGTTAGTCGAACAGCGCCTGACGAGAAGCTAGTAGCCAAATACTTGGCTTCTGCCGACCGTAGACTTTGGTGGCAGAATCGGATTGAGAGAATTTGGGAATCTGGATTTGGCGAAAGGTGGCAGAGTGAGCAGCTCGACTGATCTAGCCCGCCAAACCATCCGCAAGTTAATCGAGTCTGGCGTTAGTGATTTCGTGATTTCACCAGGGTCAAGAAACGCACCGCTTTCGATTGCACTTCATGAGGCTAAATCACTTGGGATTATTGAATTACATATCAAATTAGATGAACGCGGTGCGGCTTTTTTCGCACTTGGTATTGCTAAAGCAACCGATAGACACGTTGCTGTTATCTGCACTAGCGGTACTGCTGCCGCGAACTTTCATCCCGCACTTCTTGAAGCCTGGCACGCAACAAATAAATTAATCGCAATCACTGCAGATCGACCAGAACGCTTACGCAAAACTGGGGCGAATCAGACAACAGATCAAGTTGGAATGTTTCCAAATATTCCAGCATTTGATTTAGTTCCTGGGGCTAACTTCGAATTAGGAAATGGCCCGACCCATTTAAATATTCAATTTGATGAGCCCCTGCTGCCAAATGATTCAAATGATTGGTTAAGTGGGTTGCACGTTAAACCGCCAAATAAAACCCAAGAAACTGCAAAATCTTTAACAGTTACCGGAAATGGCCTGATCGTTATCGGCCATGATCGAGGAACACTTAGCGCTTCTGAAATTTCTAAGTTTATTGAGACCTCAGGGCTGCCAGTGATTTCTGAGGATCCTTTGACATTTCCAAATTCAATCAGCCATGCAAGTGCATTTTTAAGTGATGAGACTATTCGAAATTATTTAAAGCCAGATTATGCAATTGTTATTGGTCGAACAACGCTCTCTCGAAGTATAAATAGCTTTCTGACTCTGGCTGAAAAAACTTATGTAATTGATCCTAGAATTTCTACTATTGATACCAAACGCACCGCCTCCCAGATATTTTTTGCGCTTCCAAAACTTGAAGTCTCAACGCTAAACCCAACTTGGATTTCAGATTGGAACGAAATCTCAAGGCTAGCAACGAAAGTTATCGATGAAGATCAAAGTTGGAGCGAGCAGAACGCTCTGCGGACAATCGCAGCAGGTGTGCCAGCTGGTTCAGCGCTTTTTGTTGGATCCTCTCGCCCAATTAGAGATATCGAAGCTTTTGCTAAACCTCGTGGCGGGATTGATGTTTTTGCAAATCGCGGGCTCGCAGGAATCGATGGCAATTTATCTACGATTTTCGGCATTTCAAATAGTTTCGAACGCACCTATGCGGTCATCGGTGACTTAACTTTTCTACATGATCTAACAGCCTTACTTGCACCGCCAATGAACAACCTAACAATTTTTATCATTGACAATAATGGTGGTGGGATTTTCTCAACTCTGCCACAATCAGGCGTTTCTGGATTTGAAGAGATATTTGCGACTCCACAGAACCAAGATCTTGCCAAAATCATTTCAAGCTTTCAAATAAGCGTGACCAAAGTAAAAACTGCCTCTGATTTGAATTTCACTTTTTCTCAGAATAATCCTGGATTAAATTTTGTTATTGTGGAAGTTCCAGATCGGGAATCTATGGCAACTAATTTGACTAAGACTTATTCTCGCATTTCAAGCGCGGTTCGCATCGGACTCAATTTAGCCTGACTCTCAGCTAATTCATCTTCCGGATTCGAGCCAGCAACAATTCCACAACCACTAAAGATCCGCATAGATTTTTGATCGTCGGAAAGTTCACCAGTTCGCAGTGCAATTCCAATTTCGCCATCACCTCTTGCATCTACCCAGCCAACTGGCCCGGCATATCGACCACGATTCATCTCTTCCAATTCATTGATAACAGCGCTAGCTGTTTCGGTTGGGGTTCCGCAAACAGCAGCCGATGGATGAAGCGAAGCTATCAGGGTAAAGATGTCGATCGGAGTCGTTGCATCGTTAACTACTCCAGTTACATCCGTAGCTAGGTGCATTACATTCGCTAGGTGTAGAACAAATGGTGATTCTGGAACATTTGTTGATGAACAGTAAGGCGCTAAGGCTTCAGCCACCGAACGAACTGCATATTCGTGCTCCTCTAAATCCTTAGAAGATTTAGCAAGTGAGGCAGCTAGCCCTAGATCTTTTGCTTCATCGCCAGATTTTCTAATAGTTCCAGCCAAAATTCTCGAGGTAACCAATGACTTATTTAAGCGAACTAATAGTTCGGGCGTAGCACCAATTAAATTAGCAACCATAAAGACCCAGGTTGAAGGGTAATTCGCACTTAGATAAGTGATTAAGTTTCGCTTTGAAATAACTTCAGTATTTCTGGCAATGAGATCTCGTGCTAAAACAACCTTTTCAAGATCGCCATTCTTAATTTTGGATACTGCCTTTGCAACACTTTCTTTCCAGGCAACATCATTAAGCGCCCCAGATTCAAAGGAAATTTCGCCAATAGATTTTGAACCTTTAAAGTCAGAAATTGTTGGCGAACTCCTTTGGCCAATCCAAGTAATCCAGGATTTATCTCCTCGTTTTCCAATGATTATCTCTGGGATAACTAATTTCGATTCTTCAGCAGAATCAAAGGCAAAAGATGAGAAAAGAATTGGACCAGTTCCACTGCCGTGAACGCTATTTTCTATCTTTAGGGTTGCAAGCTGTTCGTGCCACCACTTTCTGGCATCTGCAAAACGATTCTTGCCTTTGACGCTGGTGCTTCTCCATTCACCGAAACCAATCAACCCATCGCCACCACGAATCCATGAAGTAGTGAGCTCTAACTCTGTGGCTGCGAACTCGAGCGCTGGATGCGCGCCAAGGAGTTCAGTAGTTATATTTGTCGGCACGATTAATCAATAACTTTTTTTATGCGCGCTTTGCAACATATTTCCATACTGCGGGAAGCGCAGTGCTGGCGATAGCAATTTTTATAATCTCACCAAATATGAAAGGGGTGAAACCTTTTTCAAAAGTCCAGAGCCAGCTCTGACCCGTATATTGATTTAGCCAGAGAAGTCCGATTGCAAAAATAATTAAATTTCCAATAATCATTGTTGGGATTACGGTCTTAATTTTCTGATCCCATTTACGGCCAGCGAGAGCGCCAAGTACAAGAGAAGAAATCAACATTCCAACCAGGTAACCGCCAGTTGGACCCACAATTCGCTCTATTCCACTGGTTCCGGAAGAGAAAATTGGCGCACCAGCCATGCCCATTAAAAGATAGAAAGCAACTGTGCTGGCCCCGAGTCCAGCGCCATATGCAGTTCCGAGTAATAAAACTCCGAGGGTTTGTCCGGTGAATGGAACTGGAGAGCCGGGAATTGGAAAAGCAATTTGAGCCATCACGGCGAGGAAAACGGTTCCGGTAAGAATCAAAGAAATTTGTGATGCCACTGTAGAGCGAGTGATAAACGCAGATTTAAGGGTGCTTACTTGTGAAACCTGAACCATTTGACCAACCTCGATTCCTTTTAATTTGTGGTCGGAGCCTACTACCACGAGAATATACGCGTGAGTAGAGCTGATTTAGGTAAGGAACCCGAAGAGGTTTCGGCAATGTTCGATGGCGTTGCCCGTCGATACGACTTACTAAATGACCTGCTAAGCCTCGGGCGCACCAAAGCCTGGCGCAAAGTTGCCACCTCGATAATTGCGCCAAAACCAGGAATGCGAATTTTAGATATTGCCGCTGGAACTGGATCTTCAAGTCGACCACTAGCTGATGCCGGAGCAGAAGTAATCTCATTAGATTTTTCTAAAGGAATGTTAGATGCTGGTCGTAAGCGCCATCCAGATTTAACATTTATGCAAGGTGATGCGCTCGCACTTTCATTTAAGGAAAATGAATTTGATGTAACAACAATCTCTTTCGGATTACGAAATACAGCTGACACAAGTAAAGCGCTACAAGAATCTTTTCGGGTTTTAAAATCTGGTGGGCGAATGGTGGTTGTTGAATTTTCCCAACCAACTAATCGAATTTTTCGAACAATTTATCTCCGCTATTTGATGCGCGCACTTCCGACGGTCGCAAAAAAAGTGTCATCTAATCCTGACGCATATGTTTACTTGGCCGAATCTATTTTGGCCTGGCCCAATCAAATCGGCCTTGCAGATTTAATGAAGCGGGCAGGTTTTGGAAGCGTCCAATGGAAAAACTTAACCTTCGGTATCGTCGCTATACATACGGGAGTAAAACCGTGATTGATGCCACAACTCCTACAAGCCCTGCGAATTCACATTTACAAATTGTGACCTATAACGCCTAAACCCGTAGACTCTCTTACCGTGAACCCATACGTACCGATCCTGGTAATTGGCGCAATTGGCTTCGGCTTCGCAATTTTCTCAATTGTTGCAGCTGCGGTTACTGGTCCAAAGCGTTACAACCGGGCAAAAGTTGAAGCTTATGAGTGCGGTATTCAACCCTCTCCACAAGCGGCTGGTGGTGGGCGTTTCCCAGTTAAATACTTCTTAACTGCAATGTTATTTATTATTTTCGATATTGAAATTGTCTTCCTTTATCCATGGGCAGTAACTTTTGATCAGCTAGGACTATTCGGTTTAGTCGAAATGGTTATTTTTATTGCAACAGTTTTTGTTGCATATGTCTACGTTTGGCGCCGCGGCGGATTGGAATGGGATTAATTAAATGGGCCTAGAAGAGAAATTACCAGCAGGCTTTGCCTTAACCTCAGTTGAAAAACTTGCAGGCTATATGCGTAAGAATTCGCTCTGGCCTGCAACATTTGGTCTTGCATGTTGCGCAATCGAGATGATGGCATTTGGTGGCGGTCGCTACGATGCTGCACGATTTGGAATGGAAGTTTTTAGAGCATCACCTCGCCAAGCAGATTTAATGATTGTTGCAGGCCGAGTTTCAAATAAGATGGCACCAGTTCTTCGACAAATTTATGATCAAATGGCTGCACCTAAATGGGTAATTGCAATGGGTGCTTGTGCATCTTCTGGTGGAATGTTTAACAATTATGCAATTGTGCAAGGCGTTGACCACGTGGTTCCAGTTGATATTTATCTGCCAGGTTGTCCACCTCGTCCAGAAATGTTGATGGATGCAATTTTGAAATTGCACGAACATATCGGCAGCGAAAAACTTGGTGTAAATCGGGAGCAGGTAATTCGAGAAGTTGAAGCAGCAGCACTTGCCGCAAAACCAACTCACCAGCTAAAAGGCCTGCTTACATGAACGAAAACATCGGAATGTTTGGCGCCAGCGGCTCTGGCGATACCTCAGGATTTGGCGGGCTAGTTCGTAGCGCTGCAAACTTTGGTTCAAGCGAGCGACCATATGGCAGCTATTTTGATGAAGTTGCAGATGAATTGGAACGCGCATACCCAGAGTTCAGTGATGCGATTGAAAAAGTAATTGTTGATCGCGGCGAACTTACTCTCCACATTAAACGCGAAAAGCTCTTTGAAACTGCAATGAAATTACGTGATACCGAATCACTGCGATTTGAAGTCTGTCTTGGAGTCAATGGCGTTCACTATCCAGAAGATAAAGATCGCGAACTCCATGCGGTTTATCCATTGCTTTCAATGACACATAATCGTCGGATTAGATTAGAAGTTAGTGTTCCTGATTCTGATCCACATCTTCCATCACTTGTCGAAGTTTGGGCCGGAAATAATTGGCACGAGCGCGAAACTTGGGACATGTTTGGAATTATCTTTGATGGCCATCCAGGTTTAACTCGGATCTTGATGCCAGATGATTGGCCAGGACATCCACAACGTAAAGATTATCCACTCGGTGGAATTCCAATTGAATACAAAGGTGCAACAGTTCCTGCCCCATCTGAACGTAGGTCTTACCGATGACACTTCACGACGCATACGCATCTGCAACCGAAACAACTGAAGGTCGCGTTTATTCAGTAACTGGTGGCGATTGGGATTCACTTGTAACCGAGATTGGTCAAACTAAAGAAGAACGCGTTGTTGTAAATATGGGCCCACAGCATCCATCAACTCACGGCGTACTTCGTTTAATTCTTGAACTCGAAGGCGAAACAATCACTGAGGCTCGTGCGGGCATTGGCTATTTGCATACCGGTATTGAAAAGAACACTGAATATCGCACCTGGACTCAAGGCGTTACCTTTGTGACCCGCATGGATTATTTAGCGCCAATCTTTAATGAAACTGCATATTGTTTAGGAGTAGAAAAACTTCTAGGAATCACAAACGATATTCCAGAGCGCGCAAGCCAGATTCGCGTTCTAATGATGGAACTAAATCGCATCTCATCACACATGGTTGCTCTCGGCACCGGAGCACTAGAACTTGGCGCGCTTTCACCAATGATCTTTGCCTTCCGCGAACGTGAGAAAGTCTTAGATGTTTTCGAAATGGTCTCGGGTCTTCGTATGAACATGGCTTATGTTCGTCCTGGCGGCGTCGCGCAAGATTTACCAAAGGGCGCAGTAGCAAAGATTCGCGAGACTGTAAAAGAGTTGCGCCACAACTTTAAAGATAATGAGAAGTTGTTGGTCGGAAACACAATTTGGATGATGCGAACAAAAGGCATCGGATATTTAGATCTAGCTGGTTGTACAACACTTGGAATTACTGGACCAGTTCTTCGCTCTGCTGGAATGCCATGGGATCTTCGCAAGACAGATCCATACTGCGGTTACGAAGATTATGACTTTGATGTCATAACAACAGATACCTGCGATGTTTATGGTCGCTTCTTAATTCGGATGCAAGAACTTGAACAATCACTTCGAATTATTGAACAAGCCTGTGACAAGTTAGATAAATCTGAAGGTCAACCAGTAATGGTTGCGGACAAGAAGATTGCTTGGCCATCACAGCTTTCAGTTGGAAGCGATGGAATCGGTAATTCGTTAGAACATATCCGCGAAATCATGGGAACATCTATGGAATCACTTATTCATCACTTCAAATTAGTTACTGAAGGTTTCCGAGTCCCAGCTGGTCAGGTTTATGCAGCAGTTGAATCACCACGTGGTGAGACCGGAGTTCACTTGGTTTCTGATGGTGGAACGAGACCTTATCGAGTGCACTTCCGCGAACCTTCATTTAATAATCTTCAAGCAACTTCTGCAATGGCCGAAGGCGGAATGATCGCCGATGTTATTGGCGCAGTTGCATCAATCGATCCAGTTATGGGAGGGGTTGATCGCTAATGAACTTCACTCCTGATCAATTAAAAATTATGGATTCAATAATTGCCCGTTATCCAAGGTCGCGTTCTGCAGTAATGCCACTGCTTCACTATGTGCAGGCACTTGATGGATACGTAACACCACGCGGCATCGAAAAGATCGCCGAATTACTTGATATTTCAACCGCTGAAGTAACTGCGGTTTCATCGTTCTATACCCAATATCGAACTGAACCTGCTGGCGAATATCATGTAGGTGTTTGCATCAACACGTTATGCGCGGTTATGGGTGGCGATGCAATTTATGAGTCGCTAGAAAATCATCTTGGAATTAAGAACCACGAAACAACAGCAGACGGCAAGGTTTCAATTGAAAGAATTGAATGTAATGCTGCCTGCGATTACGCACCTGTTGTTATGGTCAATTGGGAATTTTATGACAATCAGACTCCGCAGAGCGTTAAAGATTTAGTTGATAGTGCTCGCTCCGGAAATCCAACGGCTCCAACCCGTGGACCAAAAACTCTTCGCACCTGGAAACAAAATTCAGAGGTTCTTGCTGGGTTAAATGACGGACTTGCAAATGAAGGTGTAGCAGCCGGTGAAGCCACTCTGCTTGGATTACGAATTGCTAAAGGTGGAAAATAAATGAGCAAGTTAACTCCAGTTCTTTCAGCGAATTGGGATGATAAAGATTCATTCACAATCGAAGGCTATAAACGTGCTGGTGGATATCAAGCTGTAACAAAAGCTTTGGCAATGGAACCCGATGCTGTAATCACAATGATTAAAGATTCTGGGCTGCGCGGTCGTGGTGGCGCTGGATTCCCAACTGGAAGCAAGTGGGGATTTATCCCGCAGGGCGATAATAAAGAACACTATTTAGTAGTAAATGCTGATGAATCTGAACCAGGGACTTGCAAAGATACGCCGTTACTTCTTGCAAATCCACATGTATTGATAGAGGGAATAATTATTGGTTCATATGCAATCCGGGCAAATCACGCATTTATTTATCTTCGTGGTGAAATCGTCCATGTTTATCGTCGCGTTCAACAAGCGATTGAAGATGCATATAAAGCCGGCTTACTCGGCAAGAATATTGGCGGCAAAGGTTTTGATCTAGAACTTACATTGCATGCCGGCGCAGGTGCTTATATTTGCGGAGAAGAAACCGCACTGCTTGACTCACTCGAAGGCTTCCGCGGCCAACCAAGATTGCGTCCACCATTCCCAGCTATCGCCGGACTTTATGCAAAGCCAACAGTTGTAAATAACGTCGAATCAATCGCATCTGTTCCAGCAATTATCAGCAATGGCGTTGAATGGTTTCAAGCTATGGGAACCGAGAAGAGCAAAGGTTTCACCCTTTACTCACTCTCTGGCCATGTCAATAATCCCGGACAATTTGAAGCACCGCTTGGAATAACACTTCGCGAAATACTAGAACTTGC
>CAMCPZ010000021.1 GCA_945876865.1 Bifidobacterium breve
CGCGAATTGAACGGTGGCCAGCGGGAAGAACTGGGACCGAGACCTCGCGTAGTTGATAACTCATAGACATGAGAAGATACCGCTATGGGACTAAAAGAACGACTTCAGGGCGATTTAACCGAGGCTATCCGTTCAAGAGATGAGCTTCGCTCCGGAACTATTCGCATGGTTCTAACTGCAATCACAAATGAAGAAGTGTCAGGCAAGAGCGCACGAGTTTTAGATGATGCTGAAATCATCACCGTGCTTTCACGTGAATCAAAGAAGCGTCGCGAAGCCGCAGATGCATTTAGAGATGCCGGACATGCCGATCGCAGCGAACGCGAAACAAGTGAAGGTAAAGTTATTACCGAATACCTACCAGAACAATTATCTGAAGATGAAGTTAAGAAAATTATTGCCGATGCCATCGCTGAAACTGGAGCCGCGGGTCCTTCAGGAATGGGATTAGTAATGAAAGCAATTCAACCTAAAGTTGCCGGCAAAGCAGATGGCGGAACTGTTTCAGGTTTAGTTAAAGCAGCACTTACCGGAGGAAACTAATGGATAAATACGAATACGCAACCGTGCCACTTCTATCGCACGCAACAAAACAAATTTTAGATACTTGGGGTTCTGATGGTTGGGAACTCGTTCAAGTTATCCCAGCACCTGGCACCGGCGAACAACTTGTTGCTTACATGAAGCGAGTAATTGCTTAATGAGCATTCGCGCAAAAATTAAGGAACTTGGTTTAGAACTTCCGGTCGCTGCGCTTCCATTGGCCGCATATGTTCCTGCAGTTAAAACTGGAAAGTTAGTTTTCACCGCCGGACAACTTCCAATGGCCAATGGCGCAATTGCAAAAACTGGAAAAGTTGGCGCTGATGTAACCGCTGAAGAAGCTAAAGAACTTGCCCAGCTTTGCGCGCTAAACGCGCTTGCCGCACTTAATCTCGTTGCAGATATTGATGATGTTGAACGAATTGTTCGTGTTGTTGGATATGTAAATGGCGCCCCGGGATTCATAAATCATCCATCAGTTGTTAACGGTGCATCTGAACTTCTAATTGCACTTTGGGGCGATGACAGAGGAAAACATGCACGTTCTGCAATCGGTGTTGCCGAACTTCCACTGAATTCACCAGTTGAAGTCGAACTAACCTTCGAACTTAAGTAAGTTTTAGCGACCGCGCTTTAATAAGCGTTCTAGATCAAGCACTACAACCGCGCGTGGTTCTAAGCGAACCCAACCGCGGCCAGCAAAATCTGCCAGCGCTTTATTTACGGTTTCGCGAGATGCGCCAACCAATTGCGCAAGTTCTTCCTGAGTTAAATCGTGATTTACATGGAGGCCATCTTCTTTTTGAACACCAAAACGATTTCCAAGATCCATGATTGCTTTAGCAACCCGGCCCGGAACATCAGAGAAAACTAAATCGGCAAGAACTTCATTGCTGCGACGCAGGCGTTGTGCCAGGCGGCCTAGAAGTTGCAGTGAAACTTTTGGATGCTGTGTAACCCAACCAATAACTTTGTCATTCGAAAGCGATAGCAATCTGGCATCAGTTACTGCTGTTGCAGTTGCAGTGCGTGGTCCTGGATCAAAGAGTGAAAGCTCGCCAAACATTTCGCCGGGTCCAAGAATTGAAAGTAAGTTTTCACGGCCATCGGTAGAAGTTGTTCCAAGCTTTAATTTTCCTTCAACAACAACATATAACCGATCTCCGGCATCGCCTTCTTTAAAAAGTGTGCTGCCCTTCGAAACCTTGACCGGGATCATAGATTCCCGAAGAGTTGCTGAAGACTCGTCATCAAGCGCGCTAAATAATGGCGCCTTACGAACTTCGGCTTCGTCATTATTCTGCTTCGAGTTAGGCATTTTCAAAGGATACCCACAATGGCGCTTCTAACTCCAATCGGGCTAACCTCTTCCATATGAGCACCCAGGCCCGCGCGATTTATCGGGGGCTGACCAAAAAATATCCAGATGTTCGATGTGAATTAGATTTCGAAACTCCATTTCAACTTTTGTGCGCAACTGTTTTATCTGCGCAATGCACCGATAAGCGGGTGAATATGGTCACCCCAAAGTTATTTAAAAAATTCGGAACTCCAAAGAAAATGGCCCGCGCAGATCTTTCAGTGATTGAAGATTTAATTCACTCCACCGGATTTTTCCGAGGTAAAGCTCGCAGCCTTAAGGGTTTGTCGTTGAAAATAATGAATGAATATGGCGGGGAAGTGCCACCTGACTTAAATGAATTAGTAAAACTTCCTGGCGTTGGTCGCAAAACCGCAAATGTGGTTTTGGGACATGCCTTCGATATTCCTGGGATTACTGTCGACACTCACTTTGGGCGTCTGAGTCGTCGCTTTGGCTGGACCAAATCACTGGATCCAGTAAAGGTCGAACATGAAGTTGGAAAATTGATTCCGCAGAAAGAGTGGACCAATCTTTCGCAGCGAATGATCTGGCACGGCCGCCGCATCTGTCATTCCCGCAAACCAGCATGCGGTGCATGCCCACTTGCTAAGTTGTGTCCATCATTTGGCATCGGAGAAGTGGATAAAGTTAAAGCTATGGCGCTTGTAAAAACGGATGCAGACTTTCGATGAAAGTTATTGCAGCGTTATTGATTTCAACTTTTCTTCTTACATCTTGCGGATCTGATAATTCAACAATCAGCAGCCCTGGAGAAGTTATTTCTTGTTCATCAATCGAAACCGATCCAAATATAATTTCTGGCACAACTCTTGAATGTTTAGATGGAAATTCCAAAGTAGTTCTCGAAGCGATTAAAGGGCCAGCAATTATTAACGTGTGGGGCTCGTGGTGCGCCCCATGTCGCGAAGAGATGCCATTCTTAAGGGAATTAGCTGCAACCGGAAAAGTTCAAATCATCGGCATCGATGTTGAAGAACCAAATATGGAGAAAGGTCGCAAATTTGTTGTCGACCAAGGAATCACTTGGCCAAACCTTTACGATCGAGAAGGATCAACAAAGAGCACCTTTGGTCCAGGTGTTCCAATTACTTGGTATATAAATTCTGAAGGCGAAGTGATTTATAAACATATCGGTGTCTTGAAATCGAAGGATGAACTATTCTCGGATGTAGCGAAATATTTAGGGGTAAAGCTATGAAAAATAACTGGGTAGATATCGGGCTTGGAATTCTAATTCTGCTCTCGTTTTATCGTGGTTACCGGGCAGGATTTCTAAAATCTATCTTTTCAATGATTGGTTATGTTGGTGGCGGTGTATTGGGTCTAGCAATCTCTTGGAACTATCTAAAAGATTGGGATGGCGTTCTGCAGAAATTTGCCGCATTGATATTAGCCATTGCAGTTGGATCTGCTGTCGGGCAATTAATTCTTATCAAGTTCGCCAGCTTCTTTCATAAGAAAATACTTTTCGGCCCTTTCAAATGGCTCGATTCGCTATTGGGAGCAGCGTTCTCAGTTCTTCGCATTGTTTTGATGGCTTATTTGGTTGCTGTTGTTTGCCTTGCGACTCCGTGGCAATGGGCCAATGAAAACATTCCAGAGAGTCAGATCTATCAGACGATTGACCAATACATGCCAACTCTAATTACAAATGTAACTGAGAAGGTAAAGAGCTTAAATTAATCTTCGCTCTTTCCAGTTTTTAAACCTTCGCTAATTAATTTCATAATATTTGGGTCTGCAAGTGTTGTTGAATCACCAACTGCGCGGTTTTCAGCGACATCTTGAAGTAAGCGACGCATAATCTTTCCACTTCGAGTCTTTGGAAGCTCAGCAACAACAATTATCTGTCGTGGCTTTGCAATCGCGCCAATCTCTTTCGCAACGTGATCACGCAACTGTTTCACAAGTGCATCGCCATCTAAATGTTCGATACCACCGCGCATAATTACGAAGGCAACAATTCCTTGGCCAGTCATCTCATCTTTTGCACCAACAACTGCAGCTTCAGCGACAGATTCATGCGAAACAAGTGCTGATTCAACTTCAGTGGTTGAAATCCGGTGACCAGAAACATTCATCACATCATCAACACGACCGAGCAACCAGATTGCACCATCGCTATCTATTTTTGCTCCGTCACCAGCAAAATATTTGCCAGGAAAGCGCGACCAGTAAGTCTCTTTGTAACGCTCTTCTTCGCCCCAAATTCCACGGAGCATTGAAGGCCAAGGTTCGGTTAACGCTAAATATCCGCCACCACCAAGTGCAACTTCCTCACCTTTTTCATCAATAACTCGCGCACCGATTCCTGGCAGCCCACGCATTGCCGAACCAGGTTTAGTTTCAGTAACACCAGGCAGCGGTGAAATCATGATTGCGCCAGTTTCGGTCTGCCACCAAGTATCAACAATCGGACATCGGTTTCCACCAATTACTTCGCGGTACCACATCCAAGCTTCCGGATTAATTGGTTCACCAACAGATCCAAGTAAACGAAGTGAAGATAAATCAGAACCATTTGGATACTCATCGCCCCACTTCATCCAAGTGCGAATCAGAGTTGGCGCGGTATAAAGAATTGAAACCTTGTATTTCTCAATGATGTCAAACATCCGTGACTTACTTGGAGTATCAGGAGTTCCCTCATACATAACCTGCGTTGCACCATTTGTTAGTGGCCCATAAACAACATATGAATGCCCGGTTACCCAACCGATATCTGCGGTGCACCAATAAACATCGCTCTCAGCCTTTAAATCAAAGACCATTTTGTGAGTGAATGCAGCCTGCGTTAAATACCCACCGGTCGTGTGATAAATCCCTTTTGGCTTTGCGGTAGTGCCAGATGTGTAAAGAATAAATAAGCCATGTTCGCTATCAAAGCCCTGTGCGACATGCTTATCTGATTGGTGATCAACTGCGTCGTGCCACCAAATATCGCGACCGGCTTGCATCGCAGTTTCTTGGCCAGTGCGCTTTACAACTAAAACTTTTTCAACTGTTGGCGAACCAGCAAGAGCGGTATCAACCGTTGGTTTCAGAGCAAATGCAGCACCCTTTCTAAATCCACCATCGGCAGTGATCACTAACTTTGCTTTTGCATCATTGTTTCGCACTGTTACGGCATCGGCCGAAAATCCACCGAAGATAACTGAATGCATTGCGCCAATTCGAGCACATGCCAGCATCGCAATCGCAGCTTCCGGAATCATCGGCAGATAAATCGCAACCCGGTCGCCCGAAGTAATTCCCATTTCGGTTAAGGCATTTGCTAGCTTTGAAACTTCGCGCAATAAATCTGAATAAGTGATTGTGCGAGTATCACCAGGCTCACCTTCAAAATAAAATGCGACTCGATCGCCACGGCCCTCGATTACATTTCGATCAACCGCGTTATAGCAAGCATTTATTTTTCCACCGACAAACCACTTTGCAAATGGCAATTGCCAATCAAGAACTGTGTCCCACTTCTTATCCCAATGCAGTTGGCTTGCAGCATCTTCCCAAAACTTTAAACGATCAGCTTTCGCACGGGCATACATCTCGGCCTGCGCATTTGCCTTCGCTGCAAATTGGGCAGATGGCGGAAATTTGCGATCTTCCGAGCCAAGATTTTCAAGGGTCGTCATGTTTTTAAGGTTACCAGCCAAGAGTTTTGCACACCATAACTTTGTCCAAGTTTTTTCCAAGCGCCCAAAATCTTTGAGTGCAAACTCTCTATCTTTCCCAAGCAAGCAAAATCAATAATAAATATTTGATAAATAAGGAGAACAACTTGGGATTTTTCGTAAATGTAATCACGAATCTGCATGTTTTAACCGTCGCAATAAAAGCTGTCGGCCGGGTCGGAAAAATGATCATCAACAGCAATCTCGGAACAATCGCCATAAACCACATTCTCAGCTTTTTTGGCCTGGGCTAGTCCCAGATAAATCGCGCCGCTAGGCGCACGGTTTTCCAATCCGCCCCAAAATGTGGTGGGATATGCCGTAAGCCTCACCGCAGCCCATCGAAGTGCCCGGCCAGAGATTTACGCCAGCCTTACGTAGCAAACCACTTGATTTGGGAGAAGAAAATGCCAATTGCAACCCCGGAAATTTATGCCGAAATGTTGGATCGCGCGAAGGCAAAAGCTTTTGCATATCCCGCAATCAACGTCTCATCTTCACAAACGTTAATCGGTGCTCTTCGTGGTTTTGCAGAAGCAAAATCTGACGGCATCGTCCAAATTTCTTGGGGCGGAGCGGAATACCTTTCAGGATCAACAGTAAAGAACATGATTGATGGCGCAGTTGCTCTCGCCGAATATGCACACATTGTTGCGAAGAATTACGACGTTAATATTGCAATTCACACCGACCACTGCCCAGTTGAAAAGTTGGATGGCTTCATGCGGCCACTTCTAGATCTTGGTGCACAGCGAATTAAAGATGGCAAAGGCCCACTATTTAGTTCTCATATGTGGGATGGATCAGCGGTTTCAATGCCAGAAAATATGTCGATCGCAGATGAACTAATTACAAAGTCTGCAGCAGCCCGCACCCTTCTAGAAATTGAAATCGGTGTTGTTGGTGGCGAAGAAGATGGAATTGAAGCGAAGCACGATGCCAAGCTTTATTCGACACCTGAAGATGCACTTATGACAGTTGAAACTTTGGGAATGGGCGAACGCGGTCGCTACATGGTCGCAGCAACATTCGGAAACGTTCATGGTGTTTACAAGCCAGGAAACGTTGTTCTACAACCTGCAATTCTTAAAACTCTGCAAGATGCTGTTGCTGCAAAGCACGGTCTTGCTGCTGGTTCAAAGCCAATGGACTTGGTATTCCACGGTGGTTCTGGCTCATTGCTTTCAGAGATCCGCGAAGCCCTTGATTACGGAGTAATTAAGATGAATATCGATACTGACACCCAGTATGCATTTACTCGCCCAATCGTTGATCACGTCATGAAAAATTATGACGGTGTTCTAAAGATTGATGGCGAAGTCGGAAATAAAAAAGCATACGATCCACGTGCATGGGGCAAAGCTGCTGAAGCTGGTATTGCTGCTCGCGTAGTTCTTGCTTGCGAAGATCTTCGTTCAACCGGCACTTCATTACGCGCCTAAATGCCAGCACTAGTTCTGCTTGGCGCCCAATGGGGCGATGAAGGAAAAGGTAAAGCCACAGATTTACTTGGTGACCGCGTTGATTATGTTGTTCGCTATCAAGGTGGAAATAATGCGGGCCACACTGTTGTAATCGGTGACCAGAAATATGCGCTGCACTTGCTGCCTTCCGGAATCCTTTCACCGAATGTAATTCCAGTTATCGGCAACGGTGTTGTTATTGATCCATCTGTTCTACTTGAAGAAATAAAAGGCCTTAACGAACGCGGCATTGATACCTCAAAGTTAAAAATCAGCACCAATGCACATTTAATTACGCCTTATCACCGCACCATCGATAAAGTTTCAGAACGCTTCCTTGGAAATTCAAAGATCGGAACAACCGGTCGCGGAATCGGGCCTGCGTATGCTGACAAGATAAATCGCATTGGTATCCGCGTTCAAGATTTATTTGATCCTTCTATCTTGCGTCAAAAAATTGAAGGCGCGCTTCGCGATAAGAATCAAGTTTTAATTAAGGTTTTCAATCGTAAAGGAATCGAAATTGAAGAAGTATTGGCCGAATATTTGGCCTATGCCGAAATCTTGCGCCCATATGTAACAGATACCGTGCTGCTTTTGGATAAAGCGTTAAAAGCTGGCAAAACCGTGCTTCTTGAAGGTTCCCAGGGAACACTTCTCGATGTTGATCACGGCACTTATCCTTTCGTAACATCATCAAACCCAACTGCGGGCGGCGCATCAACTGGTTCCGGAATCGGGCCAACAAAGATCACTCGCGTTATCGGAATTGTTAAGGCTTACACAACTCGAGTTGGTTCCGGGCCATTCCCAACTGAATTGTTCGATGAAGATGGTGAATCGCTACGTCGCATTGGCGGCGAAGTTGGTGTCACAACTGGGCGTGCACGTCGTTGTGGTTGGTATGACGCACCGATTGCACGTTACGCAGTTCGTGTAAACGGACTTACAGATTTCTTCTTAACAAAGTTGGATGTGCTAACTGGTTGGGAAAAAATTCCAGTATGTGTTGCATACGAAATCGATGGAAAGCGTGTTGAAGAACTTCCAGCTTCACAAACTGATTTCCACCACGCAAAACCAATTTACGAATACCTGCCAGGCTGGACTGAAAATATTTCTGGTGCTCGCAAATTTAGCGATCTCCCCGCAAATGCCCAGGCCTATGTAAAGTATCTAGAGAAGATTTCTGATGCACCAATAAGTGCAATTGGTGTTGGCCCAGGCCGCGATGAAACGATTTCAATTACGGAGTTCATTTGAAAGTATTGCTGATTGGGTCAGGCGGGCGCGAACACGCACTTGCCGCAGCACTAAATCGCGATACAGCTTTAGAAGAACTTCACGTAGCACCAGGAAATCCAGGTATCGCAGAAATTGCATTGTGCCATGCAATTGATATCACCGACAACGACGCAATCGTTGAACTTGCAAAGAAATTAAATTCCAATCTTGTCGTTGTTGGCCCAGAAAAACCTTTAGTAAATGGTCTGGCCGATGCACTGAACAAGGCAAATATCGCTTGCTTTGGTCCATCAAAAGCCGCAGCACAAATCGAAGGTTCAAAAGATTTTGCAAAACAAGTTATGCGAGATGCCGGTGTCCCAACTGCAAAGAGCTTTACCTGCAATAACCAAAAAGAGATTGAGAAAGCTTTAGATACTTTCGGGGCACCCTATGTTGTCAAACACGACGGTCTTGCCGCTGGTAAAGGTGTTGTTGTTACCGAAGATCGTGATATTGCTATTGAACATGCACTGCAAGCACCGCAAGTTGTTATTGAAGAATTTTTAGATGGCCCCGAAGTTTCACTCTTTGGTATCAGCGATGGCACAACCGTTATACCAATGCAACCAGCACAAGATTTCAAGCGTGCATTCGATGGTGACCTTGGTCCAAACACTGGTGGCATGGGTGCGTATTCACCACTGCCTTGGGCGCCCGATGAAATCATGGAAGAAACACTTAACCAAGTTTTAAATCCAACTATTCAAGAGATGGCAGCACGCGGCACGCCATTTGTTGGTTTGTTATATGCCGGCCTGGCACTTACATCACGTGGAACAAAAGTTATCGAATTCAATGCCCGCTTTGGTGATCCCGAAACTCAAGTTCTATTGCCACGTTTAAAAACTCCACTCGCTCAATTACTTTATGCAGCTGCAACAAAAAACCTAGAAAATTTCGGCGATCTTGAATGGTCCGATGATTCTGCAGTAACAGTTGTTCTTGCATCAGAAGGTTATCCAGCAGATCCAAAAATAGGCGAAGCAATTACTGGCATCCAAACAAATGAATGTTCTTATGTTTTTCATGCCGGCACTCAAATCCGCGATGGTGTGCTGCACTCTTCTGGTGGTCGCGTTCTAACAGTCACTGGATTGGGCAGCGATTTAACCCAGGCCCGCGATGGCGCATATCGCACGATCTCGCGAATTACATTGCCCGGCAGCCATTATCGAAGCGATATCGCGCTTAATGCGTCGGTGGCAGAGAAGGGCAATTAAATGGGAGATAATTCACCAGTGAGTTTATTAGCGCAACGATATGCATCGGCGGGAATGCGCGAAATTTTTGCGTCCGAATCAAAAATAATCAGCGAACGTAAATTGTGGATCTCGGTAATGCGCGCCCAAACAAAGCTTGGTCACAAAATTGAAGAATCAGTAATTGCTGATTACGAAAAAGTAATCAACAAAGTAGATCTGGCATCAATCGATGCTCGCGAAAAACAAACTAGACATGATGTTAAAGCGCGAATCGAAGAGTTCAACGCACTCGCTGGTCACGAAGCTATCCACGCGGGCATGACTTCTCGCGACCTAACCGAAAATGTCGAAGCCATGCAGATTCGCGATGGCCTACAACTTGCTCATGATCGAGTAGTTGCAACTCTTGGATTACTCGGCACACTTGCAACAAAATATATTGATCAACCAATTGCTGGCCGTTCACACAATGTTCCGGCTCAAATCACAACTCTGGGCAAGCGCTTTGCATCAGCTGCCGAAGAATTGTTATTTGCCTACGAGCGTCTTGATAATTTAATTTCTCGCTATCCAATTCGCGGCATCAAAGGCCCAGTTGGCACTGCGCAAGATTCTGTTGACCTACTTGGCTCATCAGCATCACATGCAAAGTTAGAATCCGAAGTTGCAAAATATCTAGGCTTTGAAAATGTTTTAGATTCCACCGGACAGATTTATCCACGCTCATTTGATTTCGATGTTGTCACAACTCTTGTTCAACTTGCTGCCGCACCATCTTCACTTGCAACATCAATTCGTTTAATGGCTGGCGCCGAACTTGTAACCGAAGGATTTAAAGCTGGCCAAGTTGGTTCATCAGCGATGCCACACAAAATGAATACCCGCTCTTGCGAACGTGTTAACGGCCTAGCTGTTGTGCTTCGTGGTTATGCATCAATGGTTGGCGAAATTTCTGGTGATCAATGGAACGAAGGCGATGTTGCGTGCAGCGTTGTTCGTCGCGTTGCAATCGCAGATGCGTTCTACGCTTTTGATGGTCTGATTGAAACTTTCATGACCGTGCTTATCGAATTCGGCGCCTTCCCAGATGTTATTGAAGCCGAACTAAGCAAGTATCTGCCTTTCCTTGCAACCACAAAGATTTTGATGGCTGCAGTCAAAGCCGGTGTGGGCCGCGAGGTTGCGCACGAAGTAATTAAAGAACACGCAGTTGCTGCCGCACTTGGTATTCGTGCCGGCAAACCAAATTTAATGATTCAGGCAATCGCAGATGATTCCCGAATCCCATTAAACGTTTCAGAGCTAACTGCGCTTCTTGCAAAGCCACTTGAATTTACTGGCGATGCAAAAGGGCAAACCCAGCGAGTCGTAAGTCGCATCGATGCGATTACTTCCGCTCATGCTGCGGCAGCGCAGTACCGTCCCGGCCAAATTCGATGATCCCCGAGCTAACCGGATGGAAACATCTGCGCAGCGGAAAAGTCCGGGATTTATTCACTCGTTTAAATGACGATAAAGAAGAACTCCTAATCGTTGCATCTGATCGCATCTCTGCTTTTGATTACATCTTGCCAACACCAATTCCAAATAAAGGAAAGTTGTTAACGCAACTTTCGTTGTTCTGGTTCGACTTATTAAAAGATGTTGTTCCAAACCATATTGTTTCAACCGATGTTCCACCGCAAGTTGCAGGCCGCGCAGTAATTGTTAAACCGCTAATTATGTTTCCTGTCGAATGTGTTGCACGCGGATACCTTGCTGGTTCTGGTTGGGTCGAATACCAAAAATCGCAGACTGTCTGCGGAATCAAATTACCTGCCGGCTTAACTGATGGATCAAAGCTGCCACAACCTATTTTCACTCCAGCAACAAAGGCTGAAGATGGCGAGCACGATGAAAACATCACATATGAAAAGTGCGAAGAGCTAATTGGCGAACAGGCCGCACAAATTCTCAAGAAACTTACACTCGCTCTGTATTCCAAGGCCCATGATTTCGCTGCGACCAAAGGAATCATCTTGGCAGATACTAAATTCGAATTTGGTATCGATCCATCTGGCATGATTTGCCTAGGCGATGAAGCCTTAACTCCTGATTCATCTCGGTTCTGGGAACCCGATACTCATTATTCTTACGACAAACAATTTGTTCGCGACTGGTTATTAAATTCCGGTTGGGATCGAAATAGCAATCCACCACCACTTCCCGATGACGTAGTTGCAAAGACGCAAGAGCGTTACACAAGTGCATTTGAACTAATCACTGGAAGGAAATTTTAAATGGCCAAAATAATTGTCGAGGTTATGCTGAAACCCGAAATACTCGATCCCCAGGGCCAAGCAGTCGCATCAGCGCTGCCCCGCTTAGGTTTTACCTTTGCAAAGTCAGTGCGCCAAGGAAAGCGCTTTGAAATTGAAGTTGCTGGCGATCCAACGCCAGCGCAATTGGCAGAAGTTGAAAAAGCAGCTGAAACACTTCTATCTAATCCAGTTATCGAAACTTACGTAGTAAAGATCGAGAAGTAATGTCATTTCGCATCGGTGTAGTCACCTTCCCGGGATCACTCGATGATCGCGATGCCGCGCGCGCAGTAGAAATGGCCGGTGGCACCGCAGTTCCACTTTTCCATGCAAGTGATGATTTAAAAGAAGTTCAAGCAGTTGTTCTGCCCGGTGGATTTTCTTACGGTGATTATTTACGTTGCGGCGCAATCGCGCGCTTTGCCCCAATCATGAATTCAATTGTTACCGCCGCAGATCACGGCTTTCCAGTGCTTGGTATCTGCAACGGCTTCCAAGTTCTATGCGAATCACATTTATTGCCGGGCGCACTTACCCGCAACAGCAATCTGCACTTCTTGTGTCGCGACCAAAAGTTAAAGATCGAAAACACAAAGACCATGTGGACTATAGGTTTCAAACAAGATCAAGAGATTCTGATTCCACTTAAGAATGGTGAAGGCTCTTTCCAGTGTGATGATGAAACGCTAAACATGTTAGAAAGCGAAGGTCGAGTAATCGCACGTTACGTTGATTTCGATCCAAATGGTTCACGCAATTTAATCGCCGGTATTTCAAACGAACGCGGCAATGTTGTTGGTCTGATGCCGCACCCAGAACATGCAATTGAATCATTGACTGGCCCAAGCACGGATGGCTTAACATTTTTCACATCAGTTCTGCATCAATTGGTAGGACGCTAATGGCTCTAGATACCGTAACAACTGCAACCCAAAATCCAGATACCAAACAACCATTTGCCGAACTCGGCTTGAAAGAAGATGAATACGCACGCATCAAAACGATTCTTGGTCGCCGCCCGACTTCAAGTGAGCTCGCGATGTATTCAGTTATGTGGTCCGAACATTGTTCTTATAAATCTTCAAAGATTCACTTAAAACAATTTGGCGAAAAAGCTGTTAAGTCCGATGCGCTCCTTGTCGGCATCGGTGAAAATGCTGGCGTTGTAGACATCGGCCAAAACTATGCAATCACTTTCAAAATCGAATCCCACAACCACCCCTCATTTATCGAGCCATATCAAGGTGCCGCAACCGGTGTTGGTGGCATCGTTCGCGACATTTTGACGATGGGCGCCCGCCCAATTGCAGTTATGGATCCCCTTCGCTTTGGTCTTGCCGATGCACCAGATACTCGTCGCTTACTTCCAGGAATCGTTGCCGGTATCGGTGGTTACGGAAATTGTTTAGGACTGCCAAACATTGGTGGCGAAATTGTCTTCGATGAAACTTATGCCGGAAACCCATTAGTAAATGCGTTATGTGTTGGCGTTATGAAACACGAAGATATTAAGTTGGCAACCGCTCATGGCACTGGCAATTTAGTTGTTCTCTTTGGCGCAAAGACTGGCGGCGATGGCATTGGCGGAGTTTCAGTTCTTGCCTCCGAAACTTTCAGTGATGCAAAACCAACAAAAAGGCCAGCAGTTCAAGTTGGCGATCCCTTTGCCGAAAAAGTTCTAATCGAATGCTGCCTCGAAATCTTTAAGGCTGATCTTGTTGTTGGTATCCAAGATCTTGGTGGCGCCGGACTTTCTTGTGCAACCAGCGAACTCGCATCAGCTGGCAGCGGCGGCATGCAAATTAATTTAGAGAAAGTTCCGCTGCGCGATCCTTCACTTTCGCCAGAAGAAATTTTGATGAGCGAATCTCAAGAGCGGATGTGTGCAATCGTGGCACCCGAAAACATCAAGCACTTTATGGGAATCTGCAAAAAATGGGATGTCACCGCAACTGTTATTGGTGAAGTTACTGATGGCGAACGCCTGCACATTACTTTCAATGGCGAACTCATCGTTGATGTTCCACCTCGCACCGTTGCGCACGATGGTCCGGTTTACAACCGACCAATCAAGAAACCGGATTATGTTGACCAATTAACAAAATCAAAATTCGAAGTTCCGCTGCCAACTGCCCCAGATGAAGTTAAAGCTGCAATCCTAAAATTAATTGCCAGCCCAAACATCGCAGATAAATCTTGGGTTACATCCCAATACGATAAATACGTTCAAGGCAATACCGTTCTTGCCCAACCCGAAGATTCTGGCTTAATCCGTATTGATGAACAAACACATCTTGGTGTTGCAGTTTCAACCGATGCAAATGCTCGTTGGTCTTACTTAGATCCATACGAAGGTGCAAAGTTGGCCCTGGCCGAAAGTTGCCGAAATATAGCTACTACAGGGGCCAAACCACTTGCAGTAACGAACTGCCTTAACTTTGGTTCACCTGAAGATCCAGGTGTGATGTGGCAATTTGCTGAAACTGTTCGCGGTCTTGCAGATGCTGCGCTTGAACTTGGTCTACCAATTACTGGTGGAAACGTTTCGTTCTATAACCAAACTGGTGCCGTTGCAATCTTGCCAACACCAGTTATCGGCGTGCTTGGTGTTATTCAAGATGTTCGCAAACGCACCCCAATGGGAATCCCAACCGCTGACCTTGATCTTTATTTAATCGGAAAATACAACGGTAATTTATCTGGCAGCGAATGGGCTTATCTACATGGCGAAATCGGAAACGCTTCGCCAGTCGCAGATCTTGAAATGGAGAAACG
>CAMCPZ010000022.1 GCA_945876865.1 Bifidobacterium breve
ATAGTTTTAGGTGTTGCTTCATATCAAGTATCAAAGTCTTTAACTCGATTACAGAATATCTCCTGGCTGGTTTTCTTCGGGCTAAGTATTGCCGCTGCACTTACGTGGGCTTATCAGTTCTATGTCCCACACAACTTCACACTGGCCACAATTGCATTGGTATTAGCAACTCTTCTTACTATTCCAGTTCTTTATCTAACATTCAGGGCTTCGCTGATAATGGGACTTCTACTTGTCCCCTATCAAATTTGGGTCGCTATCGCAGCCACCTTGGCTTGGGGCTACTTAACTCGGAATTAATGGGGTTGATCTCAACTTGAAGCTCTCGCCAGTCCGGGTTTCTAAGCGCATTTTAAGGTTCTGAGCGCGGATTTTCGCAACGATTAGGCTTGGCGGAATACCAAAGGCCCAAATTATGTTTATAGTTATTGCAGGAATTTTGAGAAAAATGCCTGCGATACCAAATTACCCCACTAGCAAACAGGAGAAATAATGCAAAGTTCGAACCCAGTTTTCAAACGCGGATATGCCGCTCTCGAAAATCGTGGCGGAACAGCTGTTGCACCATCAACAGAAGAATTAAACGATCTTTATAACGCGCCTGCTGCATCTTCAATTCGCACAGGACGCATGACAATTGATGATGTTGTTGCTCGCACTGCACTTCTATTCGCAGTATTGGTCGGTGTTGGTGCCCTTGCATGGACACTTCAACTTGGTGGCGGCGCACTTCTAATAGGTTTCCTTGGCGCAATGGGACTTGGTTTATATCTTTCATTCTCACAGAAAATTAAGCCTGGCCTAACAATTACTTATGCAGCACTTCAAGGTTTGGCACTCGGAACACTGAGCCAGATGTATGAAACTGCATATGACGGAATTGTTGGACAAGCACTTGTTGCAACTATCGCTGCGATTGCCGGAGTTCTTTGGGCATATAAGAGCAAGCGAATTCGCGTAACTCCAAAGTTCACTCGCGTTTTGATTGGTTCACTATTTGGTTACTTAATCCTTGCAGTTGGATCTTTGATCGGTTCATTCTTTGGGCTTGGAAATGGAATGGGTCTATACGGACTATCTGGCCTCGGACCAATACTTGCAGTGGCTGGTGTAGCACTTGCAACATTCTTCTTGGTTCTAGATTTTGATCAGATTGAAAAGATGATTGCTAGTGGCGCACCACAAGAACAATCATGGCGTGCCGGTTTTGGGCTTATGGTCACAATCGTCTGGCTTTACCTTGAAGTATTGCGTTTAATTTCGATACTTCGACGTGACTAATTAGCTAGCTATTTAGCTTTCTAGTTTCTGGCATCTTTGCTGACAGCAGTAGTGTTAATGAAAACACTGCTGCTGTTGCTATAAATGCGGGGCGATAAGAGTATGCATCCACTAACCAGCCAAGTAACACTGGGCTGATGATATTTCCTAAGTCTCCGGCCATCTGGAATAGCGCGATAACTCGGCCACCTTTTCCACCAAAGAGATCGCCAATAAGTGCAGATGCTCCGACTCCTTCAAAGGCACCACCGATTCCAAATAAAGCCATCGCCAAGATGTAATACCACCAGTGTTGAGAAATAATTATTGTTGCAATACCGGTCAGCATCACAAATGAACCAAGCATTAGGGCGAATTTGCGCCCACGAAAGTCTGAAATTTTTCCAACATATACCAGTGCAATGCCTTGAACCATTGCGGCAACTGTAAAGCCAAGGCCGATTACTGTATTTGAAGCACCAAGTTTCTCGTCAGCAAAAAGTGGCAAAATAGTATTTCGCATTCCAAAGAGAACCCAGTTTGCTAAAAATGAAATGGCCATTGCCGCTAAGAATGGATAACTTTTGAGCGCTTCCCTAAGCAAAATTCGATCTTCGGGATCTTGAATATTTTTAATTGACCTACCTAGACGTTTTTCAGATAAGAAGAATGAAGTAATAAAAGCGCCCGCGACCAGGGTAAATGCATAAACGAAGAATGGAATTCGAAGAGAAATAACCGAGAGAATTCCACCAAATGCCGGGCCAGCAACTGCGCCGATTAGGAAGCCCCCGTTATAGGTTGATTGCGCGCGACCTCTGATGCTGTCATCAACGGATCTCATTAAAAGTGAGCTTGCTGAAACCGAGAACATAACTGAACCGATGCCACCAAGGGCGCGGAAAATAAGTAGTTGCCAATAAGTTGTTGCTAGACCAGATGCAAAAGATGAAACCGCAACTAGCATCAGGCCAGTTGTTTGGATTCGACGTTCGCCGAAAATATCAATTAACTTTCCGGCAGGAAGTCCCATAGCAAATCTGGCGAGAGCAAAGGCCGAAATAATTGCACCGATTTGCGCATTATTTACCTGAAACGATTTTGCGAAAAGTGGAATTGCTGGAATAACCATTCCATAACCAAGAGCGACGAAAAAAGCTACGGAAGAGAGGACATAAACCTCTCTTGGTAGGAGATTCTCTTTATTTTTTTTAGCCAATTACACTGCCCTTAACGACTCTGGTTAGAACGGAGATAACTTCTTTTTTGTGAGTTTACTATGCAGCAATAGCAATCGAGTAATAGGGTGAGGTTATGAAGTCCATCATCGCGAAAGAATTAGTAAAAACCTACGATAAGGGCGCTGTTAGAGCCCTAGATGGGTTGAGTCTTGAAGTCGAAGAGGGAACAGTTCTTGGCCTGCTTGGCCCAAATGGCGCCGGAAAAACAACAACAGTTCGAGTTCTGGCAACTTTGTTAACACCAGATAGCGGAAGTGCAACTGTTGCAGGAATCGATGTTTTAAAACATCCAGATGAAGTTCGGAAAGTAATTGGATTATCTGGGCAATATGCAGCGCTAGATGAAACCCTGACTGGCTGGGATAACTTGACCATGTTCGGTCGTTTGTATCATTTGAATTCTGCAGCATCAAAGAAACGGGCTGAAGAGTTGCTCGAGAAGTTTTCATTAACCGATGCCGCAAAGCGTCCAATTAGAACTTACTCTGGCGGTATGCGCAGGCGTCTGGATTTAGCAGCCTCTTTAATTGTTAAGCCAAAAGTTTTATTCCTAGACGAACCAACAACTGGGCTAGATCCACGAGGTCGAATGGAGATGTGGGAAGTCATCGATGAACTTGTGAAGGGCGGAGTAACGCTGCTTCTGACCACTCAGTATTTGGAAGAAGCAGATCATCTTGCAGATTCCATCGCGGTGATTGATACCGGAAAAGTAATTGCTCGAGGCACAGCTGATGAATTAAAGAATCAAGTCGGCGGTGAGCGGTTAGAAATAACTGTTGAAGTTGATCAAATTGCGACTGCAAGTAAATTGGTTGAACAAGTTTCTGGAGTAACGCCAACAGTTGATTCTGGAATCCGTAAAATATCTGCGCCCGTCAGCAATGGAAGTGCGTCGTTAATTCAGGTGCTTCGCTTATTGGATGATGCCAAAATTCATCCACTTGATATTGGTTTGAAGCGGCCGTCGCTGGATGATGTGTTTATATCTTTGACCGGCCATGTTGCAGAAGTAGTTTCAGAAGAGGAAGTGGGTGGAAAACATGCTGCAAAGCGTAAGTGATTTCCTTGTCATAACTAAGCGCCAGCTACTTCAGATGATTCGAATACCTGAAGTATTGATCTTTGCAACGATTCAGCCAGCGATGTTCGTTCTACTCTTCCGCTACGTTTTTGGCGGCGCGATTGATTCAGGTGTCGAGGGTGGATATGTTCAATTATTGATGCCGGGAATCTTCGTGCAAACCGTTGCATTTACCCTTGCCGCGACCGCTGTTGGTTTAGCTGCTGATATGCAGAAGGGCTTGATTGATCGCTTTAGATCGCTACCAATTTCAAGATCTGCAGTAGTAATTGGCCGCACTGTTGGCGACACTTTGCAGAACGTTGTGACTCTTATTGTTATGGGCCTAGTTGGATTTCTTGTTGGTTGGCGACCAAGCAGTGGACCGGTAAAGATTGTTCTAGGCTTCTTATTCTTATTAGCTTTCGGTTATTCAATGTCATGGATTGGTGTCCTAATTGGTTTATCAGTTCGGGAAGAGCGAGTAGCCCAGAACTTAGTTTTCATGACAGTATTTCCACTCACCTTCTTATCAAATGCATTCGCACCAACTACTGGTATGCCTAAGGCGTTGCAGTATTTTGCGGAATGGAATCCGGTCTCGACGATGGTTGCTGCCTGTCGCGAACTCTTTGGAACCGAGAATATATTTGGCGCTACTGCTAATTCTTGGCCGAGTCAGAATCCAATCTTGATGTCGCTTATTTATATGGTCTTGCTTGTTGCGATCTTTGCGCCAATAAGTGTGCGCAAGTATGTAAGGGTAAGTAAGTAATCTAGAAAGCAGAAATGTTTAGAAGAAGTTCTGAGCTTCTAAAACTGCAACGCTTATTTCACGGCCATTTGGCGCAGTGTATGTAACTGTGTCACCAATTTTTGCACCGAGAACTGCAGCGCCTAACGGAGATTTTTCGCTGTAGACATCAACATCGCCACTTGCGATTTCGCGCGATCCCAGAAGGAATTTCATTTCATCACCAGCAATATCAACGGTTACTAACATTCCGAGTCCAACAAATCCAGATTCACCAGCAGGAGGATTTCCGATATGTGCATTTTCGAGCATGTGCTTTAGTTGGCGAATTCGCGCTTCGGTTTTGCCCTGTTCATCCTTCGCTGCGTGATAGCCACCGTTCTCCTTTAAATCACCTTCAGCGCGCGCAGCTTCAATCTTCTTAACAATGTCTGCGCGACGTGGACCTTCAAGTTCTGCCAATTCGGCAGCAAGACGGTCAGCAGCTTCTTGGGTAAGCCAAGTTTGAGTAGGTTCGATAGCCATAAGACGAGAAGTTTACAGGCAGTTTTGACTCAAGGCGTTTGCCTAGAGAGTCGAGCAAGATTCGATCTGAGCGTTGACTGCAGCTAATCGGGTAGGAATTTGGATAATTCTGGTTTCACTTGAAGTTCCCAGTGGGATTTTGTCATCTATCTGGCCAACAATATTTAAGTCATAATCGCGGGCGGCTAGTCGACAGATTACTTGTGATCCTGGGTCTTTGATTTCTACCGTATAACGAATTTCAATACTCTTGGCATCAATCTCTCTAAATGAAATCAGCGTTGATTTGATATCTGGATATGTGTAGTGGTTTGCAGTCCAGAGCAGCCAGCCGCCACCAATTACTGAAACTAGGATTGCGGTTATAAGCCACTTAGGAAAACGAGAATTTGAAATCCCATAGCGTTCGCTGAGATAAGGGTCGCTTTTAATCGGCTCGGTCATAGGGCTAAGTCTACGTAATCTCATTACAATCTGCACATGAACGGTAGAACAACGATTGATGTCGGTATCGCAGGCTCATTAACAATGATTTTTTTGGTTACTTCGATTTCGCTTCTTATGTGGAGTTTTTATCGCCGATATAAAAAATTATCAGACCGTAATGATGAGAAGTAAGGGATTTATCGCCCAACTGATTGCGGCAATTGCACTCTCAATTATCTTTATTGGTCTGGGCAATTGGCAATTGGATCGCTCGGAAGATGTTAAAGCTGCTAGGCAATTTGTGCCAGATAGCCCACGCGTTGATTTAGAGAGCATCGCTTCGGTAACTTCAAATTTAGAACCAAGTGCAATAAATCGCCTCGTTAAATTAAGTGGAAATTATCGCCAGATATTTGTTGCGCCCAATCAGGAATTATTAACAGATGGCGAAAAGTCATTTGCAAATTTAGAAGTTAGATTGCTAGAACTATCAGGCAAGCGCGGAATTTTAGTTGTCCGCGGAGTTCAAAGCCGAGAAAATCAAGAGCTAACTGGGGAGGTGAAAATCTCTGGTCGGCTATACCCAAGGCAGACATCAGATTCGGCTAAAGCTTTGGAAAATGAGATTTCACGAATCGATCCAGCACTTATTGTTGGGCAGACCGACCTTTCGCTATTCGATGGCTATGTAGTAGCAACAGCCGAGATGACATCGCTTGGAGAAGAGATAGAGACAACCAGAATTCCGGCACCACAACTTAAATCAAAAGTTCCTGGTAGTTTTTGGCAACATATCTCATATGTATTTGTATGGTGGCTTATGGCCCTGCTTGTGCTATTTGCGCCTTTCTATAATTCGATGAAAGAGCGCCAAGTTCTCCGTGAAACGGAGGTAAAGTTGTAGCATGACCGAACTCAATCCACGCCAAGCCGCTCTTAACGGGGCGATGATCCGCTTTCGAATTATGGCTATTTATGCGGGCGTTATGTCGTTGTTACTGTGGTTCGTAAGTATTCCAACCCACTACTTTATTTTTAAAGATTTATATGAATACTTAACTTGGATTTCTCTTCTTCATGGCTTCACCTATCCGATATACGTCTTTGCGGCATTCCATTACTGTTTGAAAGCGGGCAAATCATTTAAGAGCACGGTCCTTTTAATCCTTGCCGGAACTCTGCCAATCGCATCATTTGTCGCCGAACGTCGAGCAATACGGGAATTCAAAGCGCTAAAGTAATGAAGGCCTACTTAAAGCCCGCAATTAAATCGGTTCTCTATCCGCTCTACGAGCGTCGGTTATTTGCAAATCTAGACTTCACGCAGACCCCACACCATGTCGGAGTAATCCTTGACGGAAATCGCAGATGGTCAAAGGCAAATCCAGCCGCTGATGGCGACACCTCAACATCTCGTGGCCATAAAGCTGGCGCCGAGAAGATAATTGAATTACTGGATTGGTGCGAAGAATCTAGGGTCGAAGTCTTAACAATCTGGCTGCTTTCAAATCAGAATTTAGCTAGGCCACCTGCCGAACTTGAACCACTTCTTGAAATTATTGCCGAGACTGTAAATGATTTAGCAAGCCGCAGACGTTGGGAAATTCGACCAGTTGGATCTATGGAGTTGCTTCCAGCGAACCTGGTAGAACAGCTAAATGATGTAGCTAGCAAAACCAAGGGGATAAAGGGCGTATTAATCAATGTCGCTATTGGCTATGGCGGTCGCAGCGAGATTGCTGATGCGGTTAAATCAATAATTAAATCTCCAGAAAATGCGGGGAAAAGTCCGGCTGAAATTGCAAGTGCAATAAGTGTGGAAGAAATTGGTCGCCACTTATATACCGCAGGCCTGCCTGATCCGGACTTAGTAATCCGAACATCGGGGGAGCAACGCCTTGGCGGATTCTTACTCTGGCAGAGCGCACATTCCGAGTTCTATTTCTGTGAAGCCTATTGGCCGGACTTTAGACGAGTCGATTTCCTTCGTGCGCTTCGATCATATTCACAACGAAACCGTCGCTTCGGGAAGTAAAACAAGGCAAGAATTACTTCAAAAAATTAGTTAGAAATTTACATTTGAAATAAGCGTGTCGCAGGGCCTAGCCCGCACTCTGGTTTTACCTTTTAGCCACCAGGTTAACCATTAGAAGTTAACCAACCGGATAAAACTAAAAAGAGAATGCGAGCGCCAATTGGCCAAGAGAAAGACTTATGTTCTAGATACCAGCGTTTTGCTGGCGGATCCCGTGGCGCTTACAAGATTTGCTGAACATGAAGTAATAATCCCAATCACGGTAATTGGTGAATTAGAGACCAAACGCGATCATCCCGAACTTGGTTATTTTGCCCGAGCCGCACTTCGCACCCTTGATGACCTGCGAATTGAACATGGCCGACTTGATGAAGATATAAAGCTAAATAACGAAGGTGGCACGCTTCGAGTCGAGCTAAACCACTCAGATTCCTCATCGCTGCCATCGGGATTCTTGCGCGATGGTTCAAATGATTCTCGGATACTTTCGATTGCCAGAAATATGATGGCTGAATCTAGAGATGTAGTCCTTGTTACAAAAGATCTGCCACTTCGGGTTAAAGCTTCATCAGTCGGAGTTAAATCCGAGGAATATCGCGCTGAACTTGCACTGACAAGTGGTTGGACCGGAATGGTTGAGGCAACCGTTGGCGGAAATTTAATCGATGCTTTATATGAAAACGGCAAGGTCGCCCATGATTTAGGTAAAGAGCACCCATGCCACACCGGAATCGTTCTGCATTCGGATAAGGGCAGCGCGCTCGCCCGAGTCACTCCAGATAAACAACTGCAATTGGTCCGTGGTGATCGCTCGGCATTTGGTTTGCATGGCCGAAGCGCCGAACAACGGGTTGCCCTCGATCTACTTTTGGATAATGAAATCGGGATTGTCTCTCTCGGGGGACGGGCCGGAACCGGTAAGAGTGCGCTCGCACTTAGCGCCGGATTGGAAGCGGTCCTAGAAAAGCGCCACCATAAGAAAGTTGTAATCTTCCGCCCGCTTTATGCCGTCGGTGGTCAAGAGCTTGGCTATCTGCCCGGCAGTGAGAACGAGAAGATGTCGCCTTGGGCCCAGGCGGTCTTCGATACTTTGGGTGCGCTGGTTAGCCAACAGGTCATCGATGAAATTATCGATCGCGGACTAATCGAAGTTCTGCCCCTGACTCACATCCGCGGGCGCTCGCTCCACGATTCATTTGTCATTGTTGATGAAGCCCAATCGCTGGAGCGCGGAGTTCTGTTGACCGTGCTATCTAGAATCGGTCAGAACTCGAGAGTCATCCTGACTCATGACGTGGCCCAGCGCGATAACTTGCGAGTCGGGCGCCATGACGGTGTCGTCGCTGTCGTTGAATCGCTAAAAGGGCACCCGCTCTTCGCCCACATCACCTTGACCAGATCAGAGCGCTCGCCAATTGCAGCCCTGGTAACTGAAATGTTGGAAGAGCCAGTCAACTTTACCCAATAACGGTCAAATCGGATAAATCGGACATCACCGTATCTGACCTGCACTTTTAGTTAACCCCTTTCCTGTGATTATTATCTTTTTCGCGACTCACACGCATTTAAATTTGCCCATGGCCCCCTTGGATGCGATGGTTTTGCCCTTCCCCCAAGTCGCTAGCCCATTTCGGGCGGATGCCGCTTGTCTGGAGGTTAGAAAGGAAGGGTGAGATGAACAAGATTTATAGATCGACGAAGCTAGTTCTTAGCGCCGCTTTCTTTATTGTCTTTGTCGGCAGTGTCGATACGACCTACGCCCAGGGAAATTTTGACCAGTTCGTTTCAGTTCCTAACAACTTGCCCGCCTTAACAGTCGCCCCGGAGAACCCGGTTGAGGGCGATGGTGGAATTACCTTAGATCTAAGTGGGGTCACTTCAGTCGATGCCAATGCAATTGCCTTGGTTTCGATGGCAGCTCGCCAGGTCGAAATGGCGAAGAAACCAAAAGGCGCCCAGATTGTGGCGAGGCAGATAATTGCAACGAATTATCGGAAGTGGGATAAGAAGCGACAAATCCAATGTCTTACCAGTCTTTGGAATGGCGAGAGTCATTGGAATTACCAGGCCCACAATTACCGAAGCGGCGCCCATGGAATTCCACAAGCTCTACCAGCAATAAAAATGGAGGCCATCTCATCGGATTGGCGGACCAATCCAGTAACCCAGATTAAGTGGGGGCTTTTATATATCAAGGCCAGATATGACACCCCATGCAACGCACTTTCAAAGAAGAAGCGCTCTAACTGGTACTAAGGTCTCTTCCCAATAGTAATTGGCTTAGAGGTCTCGGCAAAGAAATCATTTCCCTTATCATCGACAACAATAAATGCCGGAAAATCCTTTACTTCAATCTTCCAGATAGCTTCCATTCCTAATTCGGCATAATCCAAAGTTTCAACGCTGAGAATGCAATCTTGGGCAAGCCGCGCAGCTGGTCCACCAATCGAGCCTAGGTAGAAGCCGCCATTATTTTTGCAGGCATCAGTTACGGCTTTAGAACGATTTCCCTTTGCCAACATAACCATCGAACCACCAGCTTTTTGGAATTGATCCACATACGAATCCATCCGACCGGCAGTTGTTGGACCAAATGATCCAGATGCGTATCCCTCTGGCGTCTTAGCTGGTCCAGCGTAATAAACCGCATGATCTTTGAAGTATTGCGGTAATTCTTTACCGGAATCAATTAACTCTTTTATTTTTGCATGGGCTAAGTCGCGCGCAACAATCAGTGTTCCATTTAGCGAGAGTCGGGTTTTGATCGGATGCTTTGAAAGTGTCTTCAAGACTTCTGCCATTGGTTGATTTAAATCAATCTTGACGACGTTATCCTCTAAATGTTCATCAGTTGTTTCCGGCAAGAAATGGGCTGGGTCCCGCTCTAAAACTTCTAGGAAGATTCCCTCCTTAGTGATTTTTGCTTTTGCTTGACGATCAGCAGAGCAAGAGACCGCAATTGCGATTGGAAGAGATGCGCCATGGCGTGGCAAGCGGACAACTCGAACATCGTGACAGAAATACTTGCCACCGAATTGGGCTCCGATGCCAAGTGTTCTAGTTAGTTCTAGGACCTTTGCCTCGAGATCGACATCGCGGAAACCATGTCCAGTTTTAGCATCGCCGCTTCTTGGTAATTCATCTAGATAATGCGTACTTGCAAGCTTGGCAGTTTTAACTGTGTGTTCGGCGCTGGTTCCACCAATAACAATTGCCAAGTGATACGGCGGGCAAGCTGCAGTTCCGATGGAACGCAATTTTTCATCGAGCCAGTTCATGAATGAAGTTGGATTTAATACCGCTTTGGTCTCTTGATAAAGGAATGATTTATTTGCACTGCCGCCACCTTTTGCAATGAACAGGAAGTTGTATTCATCGGCGTGCTCAGTATCTGAATAAATCTCAACCTGTGCTGGCAAGTTGTTGCCGGTGTTCTTCTCTTCCCAAGTAGTTACTGGAGCAAGCTGGGAATAGCGAAGATTCAAGGAGGTATACGCGTCATAAACACCCTTTGAAATTGATTCGGCATCGCTCTTCGAAGTCAGAACGCGCTGCCCCTTCTTTCCCATAATCAGGGCAGTTCCGGTGTCCTGACACATCGGCAGAACCCCACCAGCAGAGATATTTGCATTCTTTAATAAATCTAAAGCGACGAAACGATCGTTTGGTGAAGCCTCTGGATCTTTCAAGATTGAAGCGAGCTGGGTTAGATGCTCTTCACGCAAATAATGATTGATGTCGTGGATCGCTTCTGAAGTTAACTTCTCCAAAGCTTCAGGAGTGACTTTAAGGAATTCCATACCTTCGGCGGAAAAAGTTGAAACACCTTCAGTTGTTACCAGGCGATACTTTGTTTTATCTGGACCGATTGGAAGGAGATCGCTGTAATTAAAATCTGGCATTTACTTATCCGCTTCTGGTTTTGCTGCTGCTAATTTTGCCTTTGCCCCATCAAGCCATTGCTGGCAAATCTTTGCAAGCTCTTCACCACGTTCCCAGAGCGCCAGAGATTGCTCGAGGGTGGCCTGTCCAGATTCCAGAGTTGCAACAACCTTGGCTAATTCATCCCGGGCTTCTTCATAACTTAATTTTGCTGGGTCTTTAGCAGAGTCTTTTGCGGCGGCCATATTCGTAATCTACTCCGTAATTGCGCCAACTTCGCCTTGCGCCAATCGCAGTCGAAGTTTCTCGCCGGGCTTAACCTCGCTAGCTTTGCGAAGAACCGACCCATCTGATTTTTGCACTACCGAATAGCCGCGATCCAAAGTAGCTTGTGGGGAGAGAGTGCGCACCTGTGTCCGCAGTCCACTTATTTCTTCGGCCGCGATTGCAATCCGGCCAGTCATACTTCTATGTGATCTAGCAATCAGGCCCGTGATAATTTCGACTCGGGTGGTGACAATTGTTTGGGGCTCGCGCATTATCTGGCGCTCCATAAAACCTTTGATTTTTGAAACTTCAAAAGTAATCAGATTTTGAAGAAAACGATTTGCTCGATCCTGCAGATTTGAAATGTTAGCGAGTTCTTCATCCATATCCGGCACCACTCGCTTTCCGGCATCAGTTGGGGTTGAGGCTCGCCAATCTGCTACTAAATCAAGAAGTGGAGAATCTTTCTCGTGACCAATTGCGCTAATGATTGGAGTTTTACAATTGGCAACTAATCGCAGCAATGATTCATCCGAGAATGGGAGAAGATCTTCAAAAGAGCCGCCACCTCTTGTAATAATAATTACATCTACATCTGGATTAGCCTCTAACTCACTGAGCGCTTCACTTACTTCAGAGACCGCCGCAGCATTTGCAACTGCCACTTCGCGAATTTCAAATTTCACACTTGGCCAGCGCCGTTTAGCATTTTCAACAACATCTTTACCGGCATCGCTATTTCGCCCACAAATTAATCCAACAACATTTGGCAAGAATGGCAGCGCTCTCTTCCGATCTAAATCAAAGAGCCCTTCGCTCGCCAATAGATTCTTTAAAGCTTCTAGGCGGGCCATTAATTCACCAACACCAACTTGGCGAATCTCGGAGATATTAAATGAGAGCGAACCGTTCTTGGTCCACCAAGTTGGCTTAGAGCGAATCACGACACGAGCATTTGTTTCTAGCGGTGCAACTGAATCGAAAACATTCTTAAAGCAGCGGACTGAGATACTCATATCTGCGCTGGTGTCACGCAGTCGCATGAATATTGTCGGCGAACCTGGCCTTACATTTATCTCAGATAGCTCGCCCTCAATCCAGACTTCACTTAGGCCATCAACGATTGCGCCAATACGTTCAGAGATAGCGCGAACGGTAAATGGTTTCTCTGGCTGCTCGGATTGGTCTGGCACAGGTCGATAGTAATCGGGATACCAATTAGACTTGGCAAATGACTTTAGGGACGAAACGGGTTTTGTTAGCCGCCCCTCGCGGATATTGCGCAGGGGTTGATCGCGCAGTTGTTACCGTTGAAAAAGCTCTCGACCTGTATGGTGCACCGGTTTATGTTCGTAAAGAGATTGTCCACAATAAACATGTGGTCGCCACACTTGAAGCTCGCGGTGCAATATTTGTAGCTGAGAATGATGAAGTGCCAGAAGGTCAGACTGTTATCTTCTCAGCACATGGTGTATCCCCAGCAGTTCATGCAAGTGCCGCATCTCGTAACTTAAAGACAATTGATGCCACCTGTCCGCTTGTGACCAAGGTGCACCACGAAGTTAAGCGCTTTGCAGCCGAGGATTTAACTATTTTGTTAATTGGTCACGAAGGCCATGAAGAAGTTGAAGGCACTGCCGGCGAAGCACCAGATCACATTATTTTGGTTGATGGCATTGAAGGCATTGCAGATATCAAGGTTCCCGATGAAAATAAAGTTGCCTGGTTATCTCAAACTACTTTAAGCGTTGATGAGACTCTCACAACTGTTGCGGCGTTGAAGAAGCGATTCCCAAATTTAATCGACCCACCAAGTGATGACATCTGTTATGCAACTCAGAATCGCCAGGTGGCAATAAAAGAGATTGCACCAAAGGCAGATTTAGTCCTAGTTGTTGGATCGAAGAACTCTTCAAACTCAGTTCGTTTGGTTGAAGTTGCTCTGGAATATGGCGCTAAGGCGGCCTACCTAATTGATTTTGCTGCTGAAGCCCAAGATGAATGGTTTGAAGGCGTAGAAATTATCGGTGTATCAAGCGGCGCATCAGTTCCTGAAATATTGGTGACAGATTTAATTAAGGATTTAGCTAGACGTGGCTATGGTGATGTCGAGACGGTGACTGCAATGGAAGAACATTTACTCTTCTCAGTTCCACCAGAGCTTCGTAAAGATTTAAAGGCGGCTGGAAAACTTTAAAGTTTGCTTTTTACTTGCGTGAATATTTGCGCATAAGTGCAAAGTGTGCGGCCCAAGCTATTACGGCTCCAGTTATCAACCATGGTGCAACTGATGAGAGCGTAGTAATTAGTTCGAGTCCGATTTCGCCAGGAGAAAATCCAGCACCACCAATTGTCACCATGATTAACAGCGTTGAGATTAAAAATGCGATTGGGGGATTAACTGCATTTGTAAATGAGGTTCCAGGACGTCCTAGGTATAGACCACCAAGGAATGAGACCAAAATTGCTAGGCCGGTAAAGAAGCCAACTTCAGTAAATGTATATTCAAGCGCTTCAAAGATAAAGATAAGTAGAAATTGCAGAACAATAATGCCGGGCACCTTTAAGCCAGGACCCTTTACCGCCTTTGATCTAACTGCATCTATTGCATTACTCATCTAGCACCACTCATTTCTCATTATCTTCATCTGGAATCTCTTCAACTTCAATAAAATCTTCTGGGGCATCCAAGGCTAATTTACTCTCAAGAATTCGCAAATTTTCCGAGACTTCAGGTAGCGCCTTTAACGGTTTACCGGAAACATCCAATGACTTCATCTTCTTCGCTG
>CAMCPZ010000023.1 GCA_945876865.1 Bifidobacterium breve
AATTAAAAGCAATCATGAAGATTATGGATCTACCTGGCGGAAGTGTCAGAGCGCCACGTCTGCCACTTACAGACCCAGCTAGTCTGGCTAAAATCAGAGCTGCTTTAATAGAGTGCAATATTCCAGTAGGAATCCCAGTAGGAAAGGAATAGTTCGGTGCAAAATTTTCGCGGAGTAGATCATGCAGGTATTGGTGTTGCCAATATGGATGAGGCGTTACTTTTCTGGCGGGACAAACTAGGTTTCACCGAGCTCTACTTTGATTACACCGGACCGGTTCCTGGACTAGAAGAAATTTGTAAAAAGAAAGATGTTAAGGCTCGCATTGTCATGCTTGGAAACCGCTACTCAACACGACTTGGACCAGGAAAAGTTAAATTGGTTCAACGTTTAGATGGCAATGGTGCACCTGCATATCCAGCTGGAATTGGTTATGGCGAAGTTGGTTTAGCTGAAGTCTGCTTACACACCCTGCATACCGAGAAAATTTTCCGCCACTTAGTCGATGATTTGGGTATCAAATCCTTAATGGAGCCACTAAGCGCAAGCGTCGGCGAACATGGAATTGATTTAGATATTGCATATGTTGCAGACCCTTGGATGGGTAAAGTTGAATTAATTGATTGGAAGGGACTCTGGACTGCGCGTCCTGCAGCACCACGTATCGAAGGCGTAAACCACGTGGCATTTGGTGTTCATGACATGAAGGTAACAACTGATTTTTACAAGCAACTTGGATTTATTGATCAAATCTTCGAATCAAAAGAATTTTTCGAGCCGATGGCTCCTTGGTATCAAGTGGGTCGCCCACTTCCAGGACATCACATGACGCTCTGGCTTTCTGGTGAAGGTGCAGGAATCGAGCCAGTTCGCCTTACTCCGCTCTGGGAAGATTGCCGTGGCGAATGGGGTCATGTTGGTCCGATGGACTTCGGTATCGGCGTTCAGAATATTAAGAAGGCTGTTGCCACTCTTAAAGAACTAGGTATTGAAACACATAGCGATATTCAAGTATTAGATGTTGGAAATACTGAATTCAAATATGTTTACTTCAAAGATCCTGATGATCAATATGTATCGCTCGTTGAAAGTAATTACTAATTAATTAGTCGCTTTCAACCCATCTTGGGTTCTGATATCCATACCTTCTTTGACCCAAGTCATGCAGGCCCTAGTGTTCGGCTTGCCATCGACAACAACTAAACAGTCGAAACAAACTCCCATTCCGCAGAAAACACCTCTCGACTCTCCCAGTGTGGTTGTTCGCATTGCGACAATTTCTTCAGAGAGCAGAGCAGTGGCGACGCTTTCACCAAGATATGCAGTAACAGGCTTGCCATTTATGTCGATTGTTACAGCCGCACCACGTTCAATATTTCCATCGAGTGGAATCCGGCCTGAAGTATTTTTATTCACACTGCTAGTCTGCCAACTTAAGATAGAATTTTCAATATGACATCATCACTTTTTACGCCAATTAAAATTCGTTCTGTTGAATTCGCAAACCGAGTTTGGGTAAGCCCAATGTGCCAATACTCAGCTAACGATGGAGTAGTCAGTGAATGGCACAGAGTTCACCTCGGATCATTTGCTACCGGTGGTGTTGGATTAATAATGGTTGAAGCGACAGGCGTAGAACCTGAAGCGAGAATCTCTATTGGTTGCACTGGAATGTGGAATGACAAACAAGCCCAAGCTTTTAAACCGATTATTGATTTTGTGCATTCGCAGGGTGTAAAGATCGGAATTCAGTTAGCGCATGCCGGTCGTAAAGGCTCAACGATGGTTCCTTGGGATGATCACGAGATTGCAAGTGCCGATGAAGGTGGCTGGGAGACTGTGAGTGCCAGCCCAATAAGCTTTAGAGATTTTCCACTTCCAAGAGAGTTAACAATTGCTGAAATAAACGAGCTAACTACTAAATTTGTTGAGGCAAGTCTTCGTTCGGTAGAAGCTGGTTTTGATGTTATTGAGATACACGCGGCACATGGCTATTTATTCCACCAATTCATGTCACCAATAACTAATAAGCGCACCGACCAATATGGCGGAAGCTTCGAAAATAGAATCAGATTTTTAGTTGATACCGCAAAGGCAATCAGAGAACATATTGGTAATGAAATGCCACTCTTTACTCGGATCTCGGCGACCGATTGGGTCGAAGGCGGTTGGGATGTTGAAGAGTCAATTGCACTTGCCAAAATCCTCAAAGAAGTTGGTGTGGATTTAATCGATGTATCTTCTGGTGGGCTGGTCCATGATGCAAAAATTACAACTGGTCCGGGGTATCAGGTCCCACTCGCTGCCCAGGTTAAGGCCGGTGCCGATATTTTAACTTCGGCTGTTGGAATCATTACTGAAGCAACTCAAGCTGAAGAAATTATTAGCAGTAAAAGCAGCGATGCCGTAATGATCGGAAGACAGATGCTACGCAACCCACGTTGGGCGATTAGCGCAGCTGAAGAACTCGGTGAGAAAATTCCTTGGTCACTACAACTTGAGAGATCTAGGCGCTTAGGTGCGAGAAAGTCACCTCAGTAGATTAAAAACGGGTAAGTGCGAATGGCTTCAAATCTATTTTTGAAGTTGAATTAAGAACCAGATCAGAGAGCACTTCACCTAAAAGTGGTGAGGCAGTGAATCCCATGTATGGATACATCCCGACATATGCACCAGGCGCGTCCGGCAACTCACCAATAATTGGATTGTGATCCGGGGTTCCATTTCCGACTCCAATCCAAGTACGAATTACTTTTACTTTGGATATGGATGGACAAACCGTTAGGGCAACCCGCAAATTAGATTGCAGGGAATCAAGGTTCAGCACGGCCTCGCCTGAATTATCGTATCTGGCAGGCCAACCTCCACCAATCAGAAGCGAACCAGAATTGGCCTGCTTGAAGGTCAATTTCTCAGTTGTGAAATAAATTAGATGGTTGACGAATTTTTCAACTTGTTCAGTAACTGAAACTTGAACTGGAACATCTGAAATTGGAAGTTCCAAACCTAAAGACTTTGCCAACTTCGGCAGCCCAGCATTTGCAGTTAAAACTACTTTTTCAGCGCGAAAGTCGCCCACATTTGTCTGTAACTTAAATTTCCCATTCTCTTTTGAAATCTCAAAGACTTCTACTCCAGTTGCAATAGAAGCACCAGCTTCTCGTGCCCTAGCCGCAAAAGCTGGTGCGGTAACTAAAGGATTTGCCTTACCTTCAATAGGGCAGAATGCCGCGCCCAACATTTTCTGTGAAATGTAAGGGGCCAATTCCCGTAACTCTTTCTGATCTATCAATCGGGAAGCAACACCAATTTCATTCTCCAGTTTAACTTTTACTTCTAGCGCAGCCAGATCTGAAGCCGATTGAGCGACCATTAAACCGCCTTTACCGCCCACTTCTAGGTCAGTATCAAGCTTTGCGGAAAGATTCTTCCAGAGGTCGAGTGAAGAGGCTAAGAAAGATAATCCAGGCAGAAAATCTCTTGCCCATTTCATTCCAAGTTCGTGGAAAGGTTCAAATTGAATTTGTCCATGCAAGCTTCCTGCATTTCTACCTGAGGCCTGGGTATTTAAATCATATTTCTCTAAAAGTGCGACATTCGCACCCTTGATTGCAAGGTTGTATGTAGTTGCACAACCTGCGGCTCCGCCACCAATAACGATTACATCAAAATTTCTCTGCTCAAGAGATTGATGTGAATTCATAAACACATTAATATACTAACTTAAGAGCTGATATTTAAGTAGTTGAATGGGGAGAAATGCCTAAAGAATTCCGCGGTAGTTATGGTGTGTTAGTAACACCATTTACAGAGGGTGGAAAATCAGTAGATACTGCCGCACTAAAAAATCTTCTCGATTGGCAGATCAAATCTAAATCTCCAGGAGTTATTGTTCTGGGCACAACCGGTGAATTTCTAACGATCAGCGATGATGAACGTCGCACAATCGTAGAAACAACTGTGAAGCACATTGATGGACGAATTGATGTATTGGTCGGCACAACTAACGCATACACCCCAAATGCCGTTAGATATAGCAAGGAGGCCGAGGAGCTTGGCGCAAATGGCTTAATGATTCTTCCGCCTTACTATTACAAGCCAACACATGATGAGATTTACAACTATTACAAAGCAATTTGCGCCGCGATTTCGATTCCGATCATGATTTACAACAATCCATTTACCTCAAATGTAGATATTCCGGCAGCTCTTGTTGCAAAGATTGCAAGATCATTTGAGCAAGTTAGATATATCAAAGAGGCGAGCCAAGATATCGCTCGAGTTCGAGATGTAATTGAAGAGTCTGATGGTCTGGTCAACGTCTTCGCCGGCGAGCGTGTAGTCGAGTCATATCAGTTGGGTGCTGTCGGATATGTGAATCCTTATGCGAATTACATACCTGAAGCTTCAACGATTATCTGTGAATACTTAGCTGCTGGTCGTATCGAAGATGCAAAGAAGATAGATCGATTCATCACAAAGATTGACCATGTAATCGCCGAAGGCCACCCACTTTATGGTCACCAGTGTTATTCAAAGGCACTTGCAGCCGTTCGGGGTTATCCAGTCGGCGATGTCAGACCGCCAATAACAACATTCGCGGAACTTGGTCAAGAAGGAAAAGATCGTGTTGCTAAGATTTCAAAGATGATGGATGAGCTAAACGCGCTCTTGGTTCAACTAGCTAAATAGTTTTTAATCAATCAAGTTAATCGAAGATTGGTTTAACTGTTCTGGTTCGCTTTATTTCAAAGAATCCAGGATAACTTGCAACCCCTACTACCCCATCGAATAACTTTCCGGCTTCCTCGCCTTTAGGTGCTGGTGAAATTACTGGACCAAAGAATGCGACTTCTCCGACGCTAATAATTGGCGTCCCCACATCTTCGCCAACTTTGCTGATTCCGCGATCATGGCTTTCGATTATCTTTGCATCAAGTGATTCATCTTGAGCATACTTCATAGGATCTTCTGAGAAAGAAAAGTTGGAGAGAACCTTCGAAGTCATTTCATCTGAAATTTTGGTTTTATTCAAATGAATCTCATTGCCAAAAGCTGTGTATAAATCCCCTTTAATCTTCTCCCCATACAACGCTTCTGCAGCCACAATTACTCGAAGTGGGCCAAGTGCCTTCTTTGCATAATCTAAATACTCAGTGGTTATTGAAGGGCGACCTTTATTTAAATAATAAAGGCTCATTGGATTCCAGGTTATTGAAATATCTCGAACTTTCTCTACTTCAACCAACCATCGCGATGTCATCCAGGCCCAAGGACAGAGCGTGTCAAACCACATTTCAACTTTCTGGGTAGCCATTTTTCCTACAACCTATTCGCAACAACTCGGCCGCCTTGCATGACCAAATCCAGCTCACGTAGATTTTGCGGA
Source organism: Bifidobacterium breve (assembly GCA_945876865.1). Classification (GTDB taxonomy): domain Bacteria; phylum Actinomycetota; class Actinomycetes; order Nanopelagicales; family Nanopelagicaceae; genus AAA044-D11. Next base: position 5,390 of record CAMCPZ010000023.1, read on the forward strand.
TCATCAAGTGGATTTCCCCGCATTGCAATTAAATCTCCAAAGAAGCCCTTAGCTATCTGCCCTAATTTATCTTCTTGCTTAATCAAACTTGCGGCTGTAGTCGTAATCGACTGAAGTGATTTCAGGGTGCTTAGACCAGCGCCATGCATCAAAAATAGTTCATGCAGGGCTGCACTTGCACCATCTACTAAATCTCCTGGTGGATAATCAGTTCCGTTTGTCATCTTTACACCAGCAGCGATTGCCAGTTTTACGCTCGCCAAGTGTCGATCGGCAACTGCTAGACAATTTTGAATTGATGCCTCTTCAAATCCTTTTTCACGCATCCAACTTTCAGATCTTGTTACACATAAAGTTGGTGAATAGAAAACATCTTTTGCCGCCATCGCATCTACAGTGGCTTGATCCATTACATAACCATGCTCAAAGGAGCGAACACCAAGTCGAAGTGCTTGCTGAATCGCCGCTGATTCACCAGCATGTGCAACGACATAGGTATTGCGCTCTTCGGCAGCCTTTACGACTCCCCTAATTTCATCATCAGTCATTTCAGGATCTTCTGGACGCTCCCCAGCACGTGCAAGGCCACCAGTGATAAATATCTTGAGATGATCTGCGCCATCATCTAATTCGCCAATAGCTGCTTTGTAGAAACCATTGAAATCTTTTGCATAACTGCAGGCCGAACCTGCGCCGTGTCCATCTGGAGTTGAGAGCGCACGACCGGCGCCAAAAATTCTTGGTCCTTGGAACCATCCTGCTTTCGCTGCTCTTCGCAGATATAGATCTACCTGATTCTGTTCATGAACCGAGCGCAGCGTTGTGATTCCTGAAGCAAGTGCTTCATGAGCTCGTTCAGCAGCTCGAAAGGCGGTAAGTGCCGGATCTTCATTTGGATCTGTAAGTGAAAATGGAAATACGACTGACAAATGCGAATGACAAGAAATCAATCCTGGAAATAAGTATCGGCCATCTAGATCAATAACTGTTTCATCGCCGCTACGATTTAAAGTAGTGGACTTTCCTAATTCAGTAATTTCACCGCTCGCAGAAATCCGGACTGCATCTTCGCTCTTTATCGCACCAGCTAAGACATCAACTATCTTTGCGTTAGTAATTAACAATTTATTACCCGCTGCACTAATTCAGGGTGATTGTGACTGGTTGGCTACCGGCGGTCTGAAGAACACAAGAGACATCTCGGCCATCAGCTAATTTACGTAATTCTGGCTCATTGCTTGCACATTCAGCTTTTGCCAATGGGCATCTTGGATGGAATCGACAGCCACTTGGCGGACTCATTGGATTAGGAACATCACCTGGTAAATCTTTTGGCATAAATGATGTGCCATCTGCATGCGGAATCGCAGAGATTAGTGCACGGGTATAAGGATGTGAAGGGTTGTTCCAAATCTGATCTACAGTTCCGACTTCAACTATTTTTCCTAAATACATAACTGCTACTCGGTCTGAAATTCGACGCACAATTGATAGATCGTGCGAGATAAAGACCATTCCCATATCAAACTCATCTACAAGATTTACCAATAAGTTGGCTACTTGTGCTTGTGAAGAGGTATCTAATGCTGAGATTGGTTCGTCGGCGATAATTGCAGTTGGTGATGCCGCAAGTGCACGCGCAATTGAGATGCGCTGACGTTGGCCACCAGAGAATTGGTGTGGGAATCTGCCAACTGCATTGCGGGGCAGTCCAACTTTTTCAAGCAGATCTTCAGCCTTGAGTAGAGCCAACTTCTTAGACATACCGGCAACAATTAAACCATCTGCGATTTGCATACCAATCTTACGTCTTGGATTAAGTGAGCCGTAAGGATCCTGGAAAACCATCTGTAAGTTGCGGAAATGCTCTGGGCGCTTGCCTCTTGTTAATTTCTTTACTTTCTGGCCATCGAAAACTATCTCGCCAGTAATCGGGCTTAATATTCCAACGATTGCTTTCCCAAGAGTAGATTTTCCGCAGCCAGATTCGCCAACAAGCCCAAGGATTTCGCCAGAATTTAGAGTTAAATCCACTCCGGCAACCGCACGCACCTTACGACCATGACGATCGTATTCCACCGCTACATTCTTAAGATTTAAAATCTCTTTCATTATTTACTTCCAGAATTAGAGAGTTCGCTAAATGGATTTACTGGGCAGAAAATTCGGTGGTCTGAAGATAAATTCAAAACTTCTGGCACAGTTTCTTTGCAGCTAGCCTTTGCAAACTTGCAACGGGTATGGAATGCGCATCCGCTTGGGAAATTACCAAGTTCTGGTGGCATGCCATCGATAGAGAGTAAATTCTTTGAATTAACTTCGGAGTTACCTGGAAGCGCAGCGATTAGCCCCTTGGTGTATGGGTGGCGAGGGTTCTGCAATAAATCTGATGTTGCGCCAGACTCTACTTCTGAGCCAGCATACATAATCATGATTCTGTCGGTCAGCGAAGATAGAACTCCAAGGTCATGTGTAATTACCATGACTGAAAGATTTCGATCTGTGCGAAGTTGGTGAAGCAACTTTAAAATTCCAGCTTGAACTGTCACATCAAGAGCGGTGGTTGGTTCATCGGCAATAAGTAACTTTGGTTCACAAGCTAGCGCCATTGCAATCGCAATACGTTGGCGCATTCCACCAGAGAATTGACTTGGGTGAGCCTTTAGCGCAGCTGCTGGCTCTGGAATCTTTACGGTCGCAAGAAGTTCTAGTGCGCTATTTCTAGCAGCATCCTTGCTAACTTTTCGGTGATGGCGAAGATGCTCGGTTAATTGCACTTCAACGGTCAGCATTGGGTGCAGCGAAGTCATTGGATCCTGAAAAATCATTGCGATCTCTTTACCGCGGATATCGCGATATTCGCGCTTAGTGCTGGTCAGAATTTCTCGGCCATCAAACTTGATTGAACCGCTGGCTTTACCTTTATATGGCAAGAGTCCAAGCATGCTTAGTGCAGTCATGGTTTTTCCACTACCGCTCTCGCCGGCAACCCCTAAAATTTCTCCGTGTCCAACGCTAAAAGATAAATTGCGAACAGCTTGGGCATCGCCACTTCCAGTTGCAAGCGTGACCGTCAAATTCTCTACAGTTAAAAGGTTCATTAGTCGCGTAGCGCCTTTGCAGTTCTTGGATCAAGTGCATCTCGGAGTGAGTCGCCGATAAAGTTAAATGCCAATACTGCAGTCAAAATCGCGAGTCCTGGGAAGAGTCCAACCCACCAGCGATCGAAGTTAACCGCTCCCATTGAAACCATCGAGCCCCATTCCGCAGCAGGAGGCTGAGCACCAAGTCCAAGGAATGAGAGTCCAGAGAGAAGTAGAAGCGCATTTCCAACTTCGAGAGAAGCCAGAACAAAGACTGGTCCCGAAAGATTTGGACGTAAATCAACAACCATTGTTCGCAACGCTGACGAGCCAAGTAACGCAGAAGCTGTTACATAATCATTCTGTTTAGCATTAAGGATTAGACCGCGAACCAAGCGCGCATAAATCGGCCAAGCAACAATGGTAATGGCAATTACTGCATTTCGAATTTGTGGTCCAAGTGCTGCAGCTACTGCCATTGCAAGAACAATTCCTGGGAATGCAAAAAAGACGTCAGTAATGCGCATGATTACTGCATCAACTTTGCCACCGGCATATCCAGAAATCGCGCCAATGATTGAACCAAGAGTTGCTGAAAGTACGACTAGCAAAAGCGAGTAAGGGAGCGAAATTCTTGCGCCATAAATAATTCGACTCCAGATATCACGATTCAACTCATCAGTTCCCATCCAGTGTGCAGCTGATGGAGTTAAGAACTTATCGGCATCTTGTGCATTTGGATCGTATGGTGCAATCCAAGGAGCAAAGATGGCGAGGAAGGTCCAAATAGCGATAATTGAAATACCAACAACAGCAAGTGGTTGGCGCCAGATTGAATTAGCGTTCTTTGAACGCTTAAATTTTTTTAAGATTGCTGACATTATGCAGAATCTTTCATTTGTGGATCAATGATTCGATAGAGAATATCCACAATCAAATTCATCGTAATGTAGACCGTTGCAACAACCATACTCACTCCCATAATTCCTGGTAAATCCAAGCCAACTGCTGCGCGATATGCATATTGACCTAGCCCTGGCCACGAGAAAACATTCTCAACAAGAACAGACCCAGCCAAAAGACTTGAAAATGCCACACCTGCAACAGTGATAATTGAAAGCAGTGCTGGACGCAGAACGTGGCGGCGGATAACAGTAAATTCGGGAAGACCTTTAGCTCTCGCAGCTCTTACATAATCATTACCTAAGATTTCAAGCATTGATGCGCGAGTAAAGCGAGTTAGAACACCCACTGCGTAGATTGCAAGAACAATCGCTGGCAACAGCAAATATGAGAATGCTTGTTTGAAAGTTGAAAAGTCACCGTTGATCAAAGCATCAATTGTGAAGAGACCCGTAACTGTTGGCGGAGGTTCCCCACCTGGTTCAAGTCGTCCAGTGCCGGGTGCCCAACCTAAGACGAAGAAGAAAATATAAAATGCAGTTAACGCTGTCCAGAATGCTGGCATCGAAACGCCAGTTAAGCTAAAAACTCGAATTAATTGATCAGGTAAACGATCTCTTGTTACTGCAGAAATAATTCCAAGAAGTAATCCAACAATTAGCGCGAGAAATACCGCGACTAGGGCAATCTCAAGTGTTGCCGGGAAATACTCTTTTAAATCTTCAGCGACCGGGCGCTTGCTCGACAGTGAAACACCAAGGTCACCCTGGAGCAAATTAGTTACGTATTTGTAATACTGAACCGGAACAGGTTGATCGAGTCCAAATTCTTTCTCGAATGCGGCAACAATTTCTGGATCGCTATATGCGCTCTGTCCTAAATTAGCTGCGACCGGATCTCCCGGGACTAACTGAGTAATTGAAAACGAAATAAAGGTAACACCGAAAACTAAAAGAATGCTGGTTAGTAATCTCCTGATGATAAAAGGAGTGAAGCCAGTTCCGGAGAGAGGACGCTTGCGCGCTTTACTCTCACCTAAAACTGGCTTCACCTTCACCTATGTATCTTAACTAAATTTAAGTATCAACTACTTAAGTTCAGAGAGATTTACCTTCCAGATTGGATGGTCGCTTAGGCCCTTTACAGACTTGTTTCCAACAAGTATTGCTGCTGGCTGAACTAAAGGAATAAGTGGACTGCGCTTATTCATTTCCTTCTGCCATGATGTAAAGAGAGCTGCGCGCTTCTTTGGATCAGTTTCTGTTGCTGCCTTTGTTTGAAGGTCAGTAATTACAGCATCTTGACCAGCTACCCAACCCATACGTAGACCAACCTTTGTACCTGGGCTAAAGCTTTCGGTGTAGTTGGTTGAATCTGGCCAGTCTGGACCCCAGAGCCATAGACCCATTTCTTCCTGATTTGCGCGGTAGATAGGTAGTGAAACCGCAATTGGTGCACCAGCAAGCTTGGTCTTGAAACCAACTGCACGTAGATCTTCATCTACAAGTGCTGCAAGTGAGGCGAAGCTGAGGCCGTTAACTGCGCCACCGTCTCCCCAGAAACCAATTGAAACTGGTGTGTCTTTGATACCGCAAGCATCGAATGCTGCCTTAGCGCGAGCACTGTCTTGCTTGATTGCATCCTTCTGCTTAAGAGCACCCGAGAAGAAGCTTGGGATAATTCCTGGAGCCTGGATTGCGCCGAGACCTGCATAGCGAACTATCTTGTTGTAGTTGATTCCATAACGAGCTGCTTCTACGCACTTTGGATCAGCTGTGAACTTAGTAGCTGGTGAGAATCCACTGTTTGCGCTTAGATAGAAGAAGAATACGTTGGAAGCCTTACCTTGAACAACATTTACCTTGCTGCCAACACCTGATGCTTGATCTGGTGAAAGGTCAACTGCGATAGATGAAGTTCCTTTAATTACGTTTAGACGTTGAACGTTTACAGGAACGTTTCTGACAATAATCTTGTCATATCCGGCCTTGTTTGCACCCCAGTACTTTGCATTCTTCTCTAGAACAACTTCAGTTGTTAGATTGAATGACTTTAGTACGTATGGTCCGCTACCAATTGATTGACTCTTGAGGAATTCAAGAGCCTTATCAGCTGTTGCGGCATCTGCAGCATCGGATGCACCGTTTGCTTTTGCAACCTTGCTATTCAAGATTCCAAGAGCTGGTGATGTGACGATTGCTAAGACTTGTGGGGTTGCCTTTTCAGTAGTGAGAACAACAGTTGAAGCGTTTGGAGCTGCAACTGTAATGCCGTTCATAAGTGAAGAAGGGTTGCCCTTTACGTTCTTCAAACGGTTCAGTGAGAAGACTACGTCCGCAGAAGTTACCTTTGTGCCATCAGCGAACTTCGCCTTTGGATCAATTGTGAAAGTGAATTCTGTTGCTGTTGCGTTAACTTTCCACTTTGATGCAATTGCAGGAACTGGTGTTGAAGCGTCCCCACCCTTGTATGTAAGAAGTGTTTCGTAAAGTGTGCGATTAATCATGTTTCCAGTTTGTTCGAAGGAACGAGCTGGATCTGTTGATGTTAACTGGAATACAGTTTCAACAGTAAGATTTTTAGTTGCAGCATTAGCTGGCAATGCAACCAAGCCAGCAGTTACTACTGCTGATGAAAGTGCAATGCTGGCAATACTTTTAAAGTTCAACTTCATTTATAATGCCTTTCCTTTTGCAATCGGAATCGCACAGTAGTGCAGTAAAAACCTGCAGTATTGCGCGACTTTGTGGATGAAGTCTGCCTAACTTGCTTACCTGAGTCAACGCAGCTCCAAGTGATTCCCTCAGATTCTCAGCGCAAATAGTGCGAATCTCGAACAAAATTTATTACATTTTGTTATATAAAATTTTGTTACAAAGCATGCGCGAGTGGCGCTTTGGTAGGAGCTAGTTAACTACTAGTTTGCTACTAGTTAGCAACTAGAGCAGTTGGGTGCTGGTTAATCTTTCGACCGCCAGTTTCCTCAACCACAATTACATCTTCAACTCTAACCCCAACTTTTCCGGGCCAGAAAACCGAAGGTTCGATTGTGAATGTCATTCCAACTTCCAGCGGCGTGTGGTCCTCCTCGGAGATGAATGGGAATTCATGGACATCTAGACCAATGCAATGTCCGGTTCGATGTCTAAACCAGTCACCATAACCACCCTCGACAATTACATCTCGAGTTGCCTTATGAACTTGCGATGCCGGAACACCAGGAGCTACTGCAGCTATGCCTGCAGCTTGTGCCGCCATAACTAATTCGTAAACTTTCTCGTATTCTCCAGAAGGATCGCCGACAAAAACAGTTCGACCAAAGTCTGCGCAATAACCGTTGATGACTGAACCGAAGTCGAAGGAGACTCCCATTCCACCAACAATTGGATTGCTGGTTCTTCGATCTGATGCATCGCGATTATTTTTTGGACCCATCGACCAGACTGCAGTATCAAATGATTCGGTCTTTGATCCGCGTTCATTCATCTGGAAGTTAACTTCAGTCTTAAGATCAAGTTCAGTGACACCGATATTTACTCGGCCTTCAACCTGAGCCAAAACATCATCAACTAGATGGCAAGCCGTAGTCATTTGCTTAATCTCTTCTGCTGATTTAATTCGTCTTAACTTGTTTACTAATTCTTCAGCATTAACGATGGTCGCATCAGGGAAAACCTGCATGATATGCATGATGGTCTCGCCCCAAGTTCTAGAGCTAACAGCAATCTTCTTGACCTTGCCAAAGCTCTCGGCAACCTTCTTGAACTTTGCATGAGCATCATCAAGTTCGCTCACAGTTGTGGTGTTTGGGTCGACGCCATTTGGTGAATCAAACTCAACGATCATCCTTGGAAACACAAATTTTGGTTCATGCTTTGGATGCAGAAATGCTCCCGCTACCCAGTGGTGGGTATATTGAACATTTCCGAATGTGACTACACGACGTTCAGTCCCGGTTAAATAATCTAGATCAGCAGTATGCTTTGGGAGAAAAACGAGATCTACGCCTTCTGCCTCCATTAGGGCATAAAGCTTCTCTCTACGCTCTTTGTAATTAAACATTAGAGTGGAAGTTCATCTTCGTGGTTATGAATTATCTGCCAACCAACTGGAAACTTCTGCCAAATTCCGGTGTTTCGCACTTCGCGTGTTGGCGAGGCTCCATCTTTGAAAATAACTTTGAAGTAGTGGCGAGCAATTGCAAAATCTCCATGAATTGAAATAACTGGATCAGTTGCATCGATTCGCTCAACTTGTGGAGCGCTAGGGTCAGTTGGACGGCGTCCGCGAACTTCATTTAGCCCTTTAATTCCAAAGGCCATATCGCGCTCAGTCGAATCCCAGACAGTGCAATCTTCGTTTATGAATTTATCAATCTTTGGACGGTTCTTTTCGATGAAGCCTTCATACATGGTGAGAACACCATTCCAGATATATTCCTGATCTGCGTTCATTTTATTCTCCTTGTGATTTAGGTTTTGGAAGTTTAATTCTTGGATTTTGCGGTTTCGATTGCTGCAATCTCACTTGGATCATCTAAATACTCGAAGCGCAAAAGTGATAACGGCACATTGCCATT
>CAMCPZ010000024.1 GCA_945876865.1 Bifidobacterium breve
ACTCAGTTAGTTCGGGAATTAAGTGGTGGAAATCAGCAGAAAGTTAGTTTGGCAAAGTGGTTGAAGCAAGAAGTTGAAATTCTTCTAATTGATGAACCATCTCGTGGCGTAGATGTTGGTTCAAAATCAGAAATTCACCAATTCCTTAATAACTCGGCAAAAGATGGCATGTCCATAATCATGGTCAGTAGTGATATGCGGGAATTAATTGAACTTTCACATCGAATAATTGTTATGCGAAATGGCCGAATCGCTGGCGAGCTTTCGGGATCAGAAATCTCTGAGGAAGCTGTTCTCCGATTAGCTTCCGGACTTGCTACGGCAGGAAAGGGGCACTAATCATGGCGATTAAGTTAAATTCAAAGGTTACTTACCTCTTCAAGAAGCGTGAATTTGGAATTTTCCTCTTTATCTTAATTCTATTGGCTGTCTTTGGAACCCTGGAGCCACGCTTTTTCCGCTCAGATAACTTAAGTGCAATTCTCTCTTCGGTTGGTATTTTGATGGTTGTCGGTGCGGGTCAGACCTTAGTAATTGTCACTCGAAACATTGATCTAAGTGTTGGCAGCACACTTGGTATGGCAGCGATGGTTATGGGAATGGTCGCCAGAGAAAATCCTGATTTCCCAATATTCGGATTGATAGTTATTGCGATGATTGTGGGCGGTCTCTGCGGATTGCTAAATGGTTTCCTTGTAAGTTACGGAAAGATACCGGCAATTATTGCAACTCTTGGAACCCTTGCAATTATTCGCGGTGCTGTCTTCTTAGTCTCAGATAACGTGCAAATCGATCCCAATGATGTGCCACAAGGAATTATTAACCTAGCTACAACTTCGCCGATTGGTATTCCTTGGCTACTAATCTTTGCCTTTCTCTCAATTATTCTCGTCTGGTATGTCTCATCAAAGACACTTCTGGGAAAGCGTATTTATGCAGTTGGAAGCAATCCTGAAGGCGCTATTTCTCGTGGGCTTTCATTTAACAAGATAACAATTATGGTCTTCGTGTTTGTTGGAGTTCTTGCAGGTCTCGGCGGCGTTCTCTATACCGCTCGGTATGCAACCATCAATCCAGCAGATGTCGGCCGCGGGCTTGAATTCGATGTTATCTCTGCCGTTGTTATCGGCGGAACCAATATCTTTGGTGGTTCTGGAACTGCACTTGGCACTGCTCTTGGTTGCATCTTGATCGGAATTTTATCCAATGGCTTAACTGTCGTTGGGGTATCACCATTCTGGAAAGCATGTGCAACTGGCTTCCTTATCCTGGCGGCTGTTGCAATCGATAACTCAGTTCGAAAGCGGCAGGAACAGAACTTCTTGCTGGCAATTAGAAACCAAAGGACGGTCAAATAATGTCACCGTTGCTAAAGAATAACCCTCGATTCAAAGTCCCAGGATATTTAGTTGGCCCAATCCTGATTCTAATAATCGCTATGACCTATGGCTCTCTTGGCTCCGAATATTTCCTAGATCCCTCTTCAATTATTTTTAATACCGGCCGATATATTGAAATTGGTTTACTCGCCCTAGCTTTGACATTTGTAATCATCAATGGCGATATTGACCTTTCAGTAGCGTCAACACTTGCTGCAAGCGCGGGAGTGCTAGCAAAGTTATATGAAAGTGGCGTTCCAATACTTTGGTGCTGTGTAGCATCGATATTCACAGGATTAGTTCTTGGCCTAATCAATGGACTCATTGTCATCAAATTTGGTCTTCCAAGCTTGGTAGTAACTCTTGCCACCCTCGCACTTTATCGCGGACTCACCCAAGTCATTCTTGGCGATGGTGTTGTAGCAAACTATCCAGAAAGCTTCGTTGGCTTTGATCAAAGATTAGTCATTGGTGGAGATCCCGGATTACCGGCGCCTCTAGCGCTCTTCATCGTTGCAGCAATAATCTTTTACTACATTCTTCATCGCTCAAACTATGGATTAAAGAACATCATGTCAGGAAGTAATCCCTCTTCAAGTAACTTCTCTGGAATTAACTTAGATCGGGTCCGCCTACTCGCATTTACTCTAAGCGGAACTGTGGCCGGAATTTGCGCAGTAATGATCACCTCTCGTTTAGGTTCAACAATTTCTAACGTGGGACTTGGTCTAGAACTGCTGGCAATCACAGCTGTAGTTCTGGGCGGCACAGATATTTTTGGTGGCCGTGGTGCTATATCAGGCACCGTGGTTGCACTTTTCGCAATCATGGCAGTTCGCGAAGCCCTGGTTATTCAAGACATAAATGGTCAGGTTCAGGATGCCGCAATCGGATTGTTACTAATTCTGACAGTTCTGGTGCCGCAAATTCGCTCATATTATGTTGAGAAGAGAAATAGAAGAAAGAGATTTAATGAGGCGCAATCAAGAACCTAGCGGATCTTGCTTCGCAAATCATTAATCAATGGCGATGAAATACATCGCTATTGGAATACGGAATGAGGCTAAAGGAATGAATAAAAAGCATAAAGCGCTAGTTCCAGTCTTGGGTATGTCACTCATCCTGACTGGAGTAAGCGCTTCATTCATGGCTACATCAGCAACAGCAGCTACAAAGTACAAGGTCACCTATATTCCTAAGAACTTGGGTAACCCTTACTTTGACGCAATCGTTGGCGGCTTTAAGAAGGCCGGTAAAGGATTGGGAATGACCGTAAAGGTTGTAGCACCTGCTCAAGCTGGCGCCACTGATCAAATCCCATTTATCGAAGCTGCAATCCAACAAAAAGTTGATGCAATTGCAATTTCTCCAAATGATGCAAACGCTCTATGTCCAACACTGAAGCGTGCGATGAAGGCTGGAATTGTTGTTCTTACCGTTAACGGTGATACAGCAGCTTCATGTCGTCAAGCATCAATCACACCAGTTGATTTCAGCGTTCTAGGAAAGTACTTAGTTGACCAAACAGCCAGCGTTATCGATGGCAAGGGTGACTGGGCGTTCCTATCAGCTACATCAACTGCTCCAGATCAGAATGCCTGGCTAGCAGGAGCTAAGAAGTACATCGATGGTGGCGGACAACCTGGCCTAAAGCTTGTTGACACCGTTTACGGCGATGACGCTCCAGAGAAGAGTGCGACAGAAGCACAAGCACTTCTTGCTAAGTATCCAAACCTAAAGGCAATCAACGCTCCAACAACTGTTGGTATCGCTGCTGCTGCACAAGTACTTTCAACCTCTCCTCTAAAGGGCAAGGTTCAAGTAACTGGTCTTGGAACTCCAAACCAAATGCGTCAATATGTTAAAGATGGAACAGTTAAGTCATTTTCACTTTGGGATCCAGGTCTACAGGGTCAAATTGCTGCAAATCTAATTGTTGAAATCAAGACCAAGAACCTAAAGCCTAAAAAGGGAACAAAGTTGGCTTATAAGGGTGTAGGTCCAGAAAAGTGGACTCTAGGTAAAGATGCAGTAATTATTGCGGGACCACCGCAAGAATTTAATGCAAAGAATATCGACAAGTTCGACTTCTAATCAGTAGATAAAGAGAGCAGCGCACAGTGTCAGTCAGAAAACTCAGCGATCAAATCGTTGAAGACATTCTTTCCCAGCTTGGCTCAGGCCAACTTGGTGAAGGGTCTACAGTCCCTTCTGAAATGGCACTGTGCGCTACTTATAACGTAACTCGTGGCGTAGTTCGCGAGGCAATAAGAAGTTTAGATGCCAAGGGATTTATCAAAGTCAGCCAAGGCATGGGTACAACAATTGCTCCAATGCACGAGTGGAATGTTTTAGATCCAATTTGGGTGGCCTTAAATTCAGATAGTTCATACTTTAATGACCTCCAAACAACTCGTGAAATGTTCGAGCCAGAAATTGCAGCGCTTGCCGCTCGTAATGCAACACCTGAAAATCTAAAAGAGTTACAAGATATTTTAGAAGAGCAGAAATTGTGTATCGGCGATGAGACCGATATTGCACATATAGATATTGCCTGGCACGCCGCGCTATCTCGCGCCACCCAGAACCCAATTCTTAATCAATTACATAATTCAATCGCTAATCTTGGAATTAAAGTCAGAATCGAAAATGCTAAACGTCCAAATGCAGTAGAGCACGCAACTTATTGGCACGATGAAATCATGCGAGCGGTCATCAGCGGTGACTCTGATTTAGCAAAAGCCGCAATGCGGATGCATATGAATCAGGTCCGAGCTGATCTTGAGATTGCACTACAGACAACTTAATTAAGTGACATACAGATCAGGAGCAAAAATGGAATACAAATTAACGCTACTTTCAATGGGTGGCAGCGAAGTTCCCGGCCCAGAACTTTTTTGGATGGGGCAATGGGATAACTGGTTCCGCTTACAGTTTCAGGTTGGACTAATCCAAGGAAATGGAATCACTGCTCTTGTTAACACCGGACCAGCAAAAGATTTAGGACCAATGAATGAAGGTTGGGTTGCTTTTCTCGGAGAACGCGTCAAGTTTGCTCGCCAAGAAGGCGAATACATTCTGGACCAACTTGCAAAACATAACGTTAAGCCAGAAGATATCACTCACATTTTCTTGACTCCCCTACAGCTTTACTCTGTAAGCAATGTTCTTGAATTTCCAAATGCCAAGATCCATATTTCAAAGCGGGGTTGGATTCATTTCCACACCACTCACAAGCACCCTCATGATGGCCGCGATACAAGCATCCCGCCACATATCCTGGCTGAACTTGTCGGTAAGTCTTGGGATCGGGTTGTTCTACTTGAAGATGAAGAAACTATCGCACCAGGTCTTCGCACTTGGTGGTCCGGCGGACATCACCGCGCATCAATCGCGGTAGAGGTTGACACAAAGGCTGGCACTGCGGTTTTGAGCGATACCTTCTTTGTTATGGAGAACGTTGTAAACAATCATCCAATTGGTATAACTGAAAACATGTATGAATGCATGGATGCACATGCCAGAGCACTCAAATCTCCAATAGTTATCCCGCTATATGACCCAAAGAATTTTGATCGCTTCAAGAATGGTGTCGTGGCGTGAGAGAGAAGTCATTTGCCGCAAAGGGCGATGCGGTAATTGTTACAGGTGCCGCTGGCGGAATCGGTGCTGCAACTGTAGAAAACTTAGTGAATCAAGGAATTTTTGTCTTCGCCGTCGATAGGAATGCAGAGGCGCTTTCAAAAATTCTGGCATCGATCGACCCCAAAGGTGCGCTAACTCAAGCGATTGCCATCGACGTTACTAGCGAGAAGGAATGTCAGGAAGTTTGTGAGATTGCAAAGAAGAAGGGCATTCGTGTCAAAGGCCTGGTAAACAACGCTGCTGTAGGTGCCTTCAATATGAGTGTAGAAAGCACAAGCTTTGAAGATTGGCAGCGAATTATCTCGATTAACCTAACTAGCCTTTATTTGATGGCCAAATATGCCCTGCCACTAATTCGCAGTGCTGGTGGCGGCGCAGTAGTAAACATTTCATCTATCCATGCTTACGCAACATCCACCGGTGTTGCACCATATGCTGCGGCAAAAGGTGGCGTTCTAACTCTTACAAAAACTATGGCACTTGATCTTGCGCCAGACAATATTCGAGTTGTCTGCATAATTCCGGGTGCTACTGATACTCCGATGCTACGTCAGCATGCAGAACGTGAAGGAAAGACTTTAGCTGAATTAGGTTTCCCATCAAGTGAAAATGCAATTGGCCGAATTGCCCAACCAGAAGAAGTTGCCGATGTAATTGCATTTGCCCTTTCCAGAGGCGCGAGTTTTATTACTGGTTCATCACTAATTCCTGATGGTGGAATTCTTGCCAAGTTCTAAAGCTGTAATAACATTTTCGGCGAACAAATCTGCGCTTGCAACTGTTTCGATTCCTGAACTAGGCGATAAGCAAGTTGCAATTAAAACTATTTGTTCAGGAGTCAGCACTGGCACTGATAAGTGGGTAATCTCGGGCCGTTTCGAGTGGGGCAGCTTTGAATTTCCATTAGTGCCTGGATATCAACGAAGTGGAATTGTTGAGGCTGTCGGATCTAAAGTTACAAATGTAAAGGTCGGACAACAAGTGTTTGCAACTGCCAGCATCAATTATTCAGATGCGACTGCGGGCTGGGGCGCACATACTAGTTTTGGAATCTGCGAAGATTTCGAAGTCTTCGATGCGACAGGTATCCCCGCAGCGCGTTCGGCATTTGGGGTTGTTGCACAGGTGGGATTTAACGCAGCATCAAGAATCATTGGCAAGGCCGGAGATCGAGTTCTGGTAATTGGGGATGGCGTAATCGGCGCAAGCGGCGCACTTAGTGCGAAGGCACGTGGTTTCGAACCACTTCTACTTGGACGCCATGACTCAAGATTAGAGAAGGTAAATTCACTGGGAATTCAAACTGCGAATTCAAATACCGTTTCACAGAAAGCGCTCTCGGACTTTGCACCAATTGCCATAATTGACACAGTTCAAAGCCCAGAGGCTTTTGAACTTTACTATCGAGCCCTTCCTGCAACCTGGGCAGCAGAGACCTTTGGCAATTCACGCACCGGAATCGGTCAAATTATTTTCAGTGGCCACACTCCTGATGGCGCCAATACTTGGGCCGATATGGCACATTTACAGAAGCAAGAATTAACAGTGCACTTTGTTTCAGGTTGGGTAGCGAGTCGACTTGTTCAAACTTTGGAGTTAATGAAGTCAGATGCTCTCAGTTTGGAAAAAATTGCTACCGAATATTCGGCGGATGATGCGAATATCGAGAAGTTGTTTAGCAATATCGCGGCCGGTAAGAATCCTGATATCGCCGCTTATATTAATTGGGCGTAAATTCTTCGCTGATAAAGCTCTTTCCGATCAATTCTCTTGCCACTTTTAGGCTTGGAACAACTCCGGCGCTAAGTGCTTGGACCGCAATGTTTCCAAATAGCGTTGATTCAACTGGGCCAGTCTTAACTTTTACTCCACAAGCATTCGCAGTCAATTGATTTAGCAGCGAAATTTGTGATCCACCACCAAGAATATGAATGGTTGAAATTTTCTTTCCAGTAACTTCCTCAATTTCTGAAATAGTTTTCTGGTATGCCGCAGCCAAGCTTCGCAAAATACAAATTGTGAATTCACCTTTAGTCCGCGGTGGATTAATACCCTTTTCAACGCAATACGCAACGATGCGCTCTGGCATCTCGCCAGGTGATCGAAATCTTGGATCATTTGGATCTATCAGAGAATCGAAACCAAAGCTTCGACTGGCTTCATCAACCAACTGCGGAATTGTCCACTCCTCATTCGAAGCTCGCCAAGTTCTTCGGCACTCTTCTAGCAACCACATTCCTGTTACATTTTTCAATATTCGCACTGTGTTGGCTGCACCAAGTTCATTTGTCAGATTTGCAGTCAGCGCCTGCTTAGAAGTCACTGGAACATCACTTTCAATTCCGACTAGTGACCAGGTTCCACTTGATATGTAAGCTTCAGAATCACGATCGCCAAATGGAATTCCAGCGACCGCACTAGCAGTGTCATGAGACGCTGTTGCAACAACCTTTATTCCATCAAGTGCCCCGAAGCCCGTAATTGTTCCAATCTCGGCACCAGGCTCGTGCAATTCTGTGAACATCTCTGCTCGAAGTCCAGCTAACTCAATTAATGGATAATCCCAGTTTCGTTTCTTCACATCTAGCAACTGTGTAGTCGATGCATTTGTAACTTCGGTTGAAATCTTTCCAGTGAGTTCGGCATTTAACATATCAGGTATAAGTAAGAACTTGCTTGCTGCTTTGTATGACTCATCGCTCTTTGCAGAAACTAATTGATACAAGGTATTAAAGTTTAAAAATTGAATTCCCGTGTCCTGATAGATGCGCTCTTTTCCCAAACGTGAGACGAGCTCTTCAAAAGCTGGAAATGTTCTAGGGTCTCGATAAGAATGGACCTTTGAAATTAACTTGTCCTTGCCATCCAACAATCCATAATCGACTGCCCAAGAATCAATTGCTAGAGATATTGGCGTGCCTTGTTCTAAGCACTTTTCAATTCCGATTAGAACTTGTTCGGTTATCAACTTCCAATCCCACAAAATCGCCCCATCTTTATCCTCAAAAATTTCATGGGCAAAGCGATGCACGATTTCTAATTCGATTTTTTCGGTTGTTACTCGGCCAATTGCTACTCGGCCACTAGTTGCGCCTAGATCAACTGCGATGAAATTAGCCACGACTACCTTAAGAATGCAGCAGCGACTCCACCATCAACCGGAATATGTAATCCAGTTGTTAGTGGCAGATCAGATGCGCAGAGAACAAATACGGCTGCTGCTATGTGATCTGGAAGAACTTCTTTCTTCAAGATTGTGCGTTGGGCGTAATACTCGCCTAACTTCTCCTCTTCAACACCATAAACCGCTGCACGTTGAGCGCCCCAACCACTTGCAAAGATTCCAGATCCTTTAACTACGCCATCTGGGTTTACACCATTTACTCGAATTCCATATGCGCCGAGCTCTGCAGCAAGCAACCGAACTTGATGTGCCTGATCGGCTTTAGTAGATCCGTAAGCAACGTTATTTGGCCCTGCAAAAACTGAATTCTTTGATGAGATATAAATGATGTCGCCACCCATTTGAGCTGCAATCATTGCCTTCGCACTCTCTCTAGAAACTAAGAATGAACCTCGCGCCATTACATCGTGTTGGATATCCCAATCCTGCGCCGTTGTTTCAATCAGTGGCTTACTAATTGAAAGCCCGGCATTGTTTACAACTAAATCAATGCCACCGAAGGCAAGAACGCCGGCATCAATAGCAGCACTAACTTGTGCTTCATCTGTCACATCAACCGCAACTGCAACTGCTTTATCTGGGCCGCCAAGTTCGGTCGCAACACTTTGAGCAGATGTTAAATCACGATCAGCAATAATCACGCAGGCACCTTCAGCGCCTAGTCGCATAGCCGTTGCCTTTCCAATTCCAGATCCTCCACCTGTAACCAGTGCGATTCGCCCTTGAAGTGGTTTTGGCTTTGGCATCCGACGTAGCTTTGCTTCTTCGAGTTCCCAATATTCGATATTGAACTTCTCTGATTCTGAAATTGGCGAATAGGTTGAGATGGCTTCGGCGCCGCGCATTACATTGATGGCATTCACATAAAATTCGCCAGCCACTCGTGCGGTTTGCTTATCTTTGCCATAACTAAACATTCCAACGCCAGGCACCAAAATAATTAGTGGATCTGCGCCTCGAATTGCAGGTGAATCTTTAGTTGCATATTTGTTGTAATAAGCGGTGTATTTGGCGCGATATTCGACATGTAATTCATTGGCTCTGGCAATGATTTTTTCAACTTCGGTATTTGAATCTAAATCGATTACAAGTGGTGAGATTTTGGTGCGTAAGAAATGATCTGGACAGGAAGTGCCTTTTTCTGCAAGCACTTCTAGCTTTTCACTATTTAAGAAATCTAAGACCACATCTGAGTCATTGAAGTGCCCAACCATGCGATTGTCTTTTGATGCAATTCCACGAAGTGTTGGTGCAAGTTTTGCCGCCTTTGCTTGACGATCCGCCTTTGTAAGTGGATTGCGCCCAGCAACAACTTTTCCGAAGGGATCTTTCTTTCCAGTTTCTGCTATAAATTTTTCGGCTTTCAAGATTGCTGCAACCGAACGCTCTTCGCACTCTTTGCTTGTGGCGCCCCAGGTTGTTAAGCCATGCCCACCCAATACACAACCATGTGCTTTGGGATTCTCCTTAGCAATCTTTGAAATATCTAATCCGAGTTCGAACCCTGGACGTCGCCAATCAACCCAAAGAATTTCATCTCCAAAACACTTCTTGGTTAACTCGCGACCATCTTTTGAAGTTGCTAGCGCAATAATGGAATCAGGATGTAAGTGATCAACATGGTCTTGATCAACTAAACCATGCATTGCGGTGTCGATACTTGGAGCCGCACCGCCCTTACCAAATGCGCAGAAATCAAAGAGGTGAACCATTTCATCTTCATGATCTAATCCGCGATAGACCGCGGTCATTCCACGAAGTCGATCTAGATAAAGAGTTGCTAAACCCTTCTCAGTTAAAGTTCCGAGATCTCCGCCAGAGCCCTTTACATAAAGGACTTCAACTTGAGCACCAGTTAATGGATCGGTTGCGCTGCCCTTTGCCGAGGTATTTCCGCCGGCATAATTTGTGAACTTTGGATTTGAACCTAAGCGATTACTTCGTTCAAGTAAATCTTTAACAACTTTGTCAGTCAAGACTAAGCACCCCACCCAGCTTGGTTTCCACCAATACGTTCAGCGGCAATCTTCTCGGCATATCCACTTTTTGCATAAGCTTTCATAGGTTCGCCATCAATTCCTTTTGCTTCTCGCCATTCGCGAATCATTGGACGAACATCGGTATTAAAGGCATCCATCAAAACTTCATGCGCGGCAAGAACATCACCGCTCTTTTGTGCCGCTTTAAGTGCATCTTGATCAACAAATACCGCTTTAGCCACTGCCTCTTGAACATTCATGATTGAGCGAATTTGACCAGGAATCTTCGCTTCGATGTTGTGGCATTGATCTAGAACATATGAAACCGGAGTCCCGACATCAAAACCGCCACCTACATTTACTTCGTGCATAATTCTAAACAATTGAAATGGATCAGCGGCGCCAACGATTAAATCATCGTCAGCATAGAAACGTGAATTAAAGTCGAATGCGCCAAGTCGTTTTGCGCGAAGCAAGCTTGCAACGATGAATTCAATATTTGTTCCTGGTGCGTGGTGGCCGGTATCAACACAGACCCAGGCCTTTTCGCCAAGGGCTAGACAGTGAACTAATGAGGTTCCCCAGTCTGGAACATCGGTGTGATAAAAAGCTGGCTCGAAGAATTTGTATTCCAAGAGCATTCTCTGGTTTGCGCCCAGCGCTTTATATGTCCTTGAAAGTGACTCGGCCAATCTATCTTGACGTTCGACGATGCTGTCTTGGCCTGGATAGTTTGTGCCATCTGCAAACCATAATTTCAAATCCTGAGAGCCAGTTATATTCATGATATCGATGCAATCTAGAAGGTGGGCAACCGCACGATCTCGAATCTTTGGATCCGGATTACAGACTGACCCCAACTTGTATTCATCATCTTGGAAAGTATTTGAATTAATCGTTCCTAAAACAACACCAAGTTCTTTGGCATGTGCAGCAAGTTTTGCGTAATCCTCGACCTTGTCCCATGGGATATGTAGGGCAACACTTGGCGCGGCTCCGGTGTATTTATTTACTTGAGCGGCATCGGCAATTTTCTCAAAGGGATCGCGTGGAACACCTGGTTGTGCGAAAACTTTGAATCTAGTTCCAGAGTTTCCATATGCCCAAGATGGCGTTTCTATTTTCAGTCGATCTAGGACTGCTTTTACCTGAGAAACATTAGCCATGGGGCGCTCCTTAACTTCGGTGAAATTCTTTAAAATCTAAGGTAATCCTAGTTCAAATGCTGCTTTTGGTAAACGGTAAGTTGTCCGACAACTTGATTCAAAGTAAAAAGCCCTCTGCATTTTCGCAGAGGGCTTAAATTACTTATTTACTTTCAGATTATGAACATCCTGAAGTATTGCCGCAACCTTCGCAGACGAAGCATGAACCAGCCATACGCATCTTTACTCCGCATGTCATGCAGAGAGGTGCATCTGATTTAACGCCGCTCATCTTTTCGAAGAGTTCCATTGAAGAACCGACTCCGTTGCCCTCTGCTGGTGCACTTTCAATCTTCACTTCGACACTGCTAGATGAAACCGGTGCTTTTCCCACTGGTTTGAAAGATGCTGATTGCGCAGCAGCTGCAACGATCTCTTTGATTGCAGATGGATCTGGAGTGTATTCACCAGTATCTAGTGCGCGTTGGCGTTCTGATGATGTGTAAAGACCCATCGCGCTACGTGATTCGAATGGTAAGTAATCAAGTGCCAAGCGACGGAAGATGTAATCCATCATTGATTGCGCCATGCGGATATCTGCATCATCTGTCATGCCAGCTGGTTCGAAGCGCAGGTTAGTGAACTTCTCTACGAAAGTTTCTAGTGGAACTCCGTATTGCAGACCGATTGATACTGCGATTGAGAAAGCATCCATTACGCCGGCAAGAGTTGAACCTTGCTTGCCAAGCTTTAGGAATACTTCACCAAGTGCGCCATCTGCATATGCACCAGCTGTCATGTAACCCTCGGCGCCGCCAACCATAAATGATGTTGTGATTGATGGACGTGACTTAGGTAGACGCTTACGTGTAGCAGTTGGGTGAGTTGCATCTGCAACAACATCCACTGGTGCACCCTTTGAATCTGAAAGTGGTTGACCGACCTTACAGTTGTCGCGATAAACCGCGAGCGCCTTTAGACCAAGCTTCCAACCCTTGTAGTAAACCTCTTCAATTTCTTCAACTGTTGCATCTGAAGGCAGGTTAACTGTCTTTGAGATCGCACCAGATAGGAATGGTTGACATGCCGCCATCATTTCTACGTGGCCCATTGCGGAGATTGAACGAATACCCATTGCGCAGTCGAAGATGTCATAGTGCTCTGGCTTTAGGCCAGGTGCGTCAATGATGTTTCCGTTTTCGCCGATGTATTCAACGATTGCTTCGTTGGTCTCATCTGAATATCCAAGCTTCTTAAGTGCTTGTGGAATTGTCTGGTTAACGATCTGCATTGAACCGCCACCGACAAGCTTCTTAAACTTAACTAGAGCAAGGTCTGGCTCGATACCTGTTGTATCGCAATCCATCATCAAGCCGATTGTTCCGGTTGGTGCAAGAACTGATGCTTGCGCATTGCGCCAGCCGTTCTTATCGCCAATTTCAAGGCACTTGTCCCACTCCTTGTTCGCTACTTGCCAAACATCTTGATCAAGTGAGGTAACGCTCTTCGCTGATGCTGAAGCATTTGCGTGCTTCTTCATTACGCGAGTGTGTGCTTGTGCGTTGCGAGCGAAGCCAGCATATGGTCCAACGATGCCTGCAAGTTCTGCAGAACGTCGGTATGAAGTTCCGGTCATAAGAGATGTTATTGCGCCAGCTAGTTGGCGGCCGCCGTCTGAATCGTAAGCAAGACCTGAGGCCATAAGTAGCGCACCAAGGTTTGCATAACCAATTCCAAGTTGACGGTAGTTGCGAGTTGTTTCACCGATTGGCGCTGTTGGGAAATCTGCGAAGCAGATTGAAATATCCATTGCAGTGATAATTAACTCGGTTGCCTTAACGAAGTTCTTGGTATCAAATGAACCATTTGATTGAAGGAACTTTAGAAGGTTAAGTGAAGCCAAGTTACATGATGAGTTATCAAGTGACATGTATTCAGAGCAAGGGTTTGACGCGTTGATGCGACCTGTCTCTGGAGTTGTATGCCAATCATTGATTATGTCATCAAATTGAACACCAGGGTCTGCACATGCCCACGCAGCTTGTGCGATCTTTGTGAAGAGTTCGCGCGCATCAACTGTTTCAATAACTTCACCAGTTGAACGAGCTGTGAGACCAAATTGTTCTCCGTTTTCAACCGCTGTCATGAACTTATCTGAAAGGCG
>CAMCPZ010000025.1 GCA_945876865.1 Bifidobacterium breve
CGCTAGAGTTTCTAAACGTTCCAAGGTTCCAGCAACATCCAATATTGATTTAACTCCCGCACAAACAATGATTACTTTGGTCTTTGCCAATTCAGTTAAGTCGGCAGATTCATCATAAACATGACCACGGTGGACTCCGCCCAATCCGCCAGTTGCAAAAACTTCGACATCTGCAAGATGGGCAATATGCGATGTTGCAGCTACCGTTGTGGCTGCACTCTCGCCATCTGCACAAACTATTGCGAGATCTCGGGTCGAGGCCTTTACGATATTTTCATCGTTAGCAATTCGATATAACTGTTCATATTCAAGGCCAACAAAGATTTCGCCATCAATGATTGCGATTGTTGCTGGAGTAGCTCCTTGGCTTCGGACAATATCTTCAACTTCCAGGGCAACTTCAAGATTTATTGGACGAGGTAAACCATGCGAAATAATTGTTGATTCGAGGGCAACAATCGGCCGACCCTGACTCTTAGCGGAAGCGACTTCCTTCGAATACTTAATCACCTGCGCACATTACATCAGGCAATTGTGCTGTGGCTAAAAAAGTTAGGGCAAGATAGGACTATGAATCCTCGGAATTTAGCTGCGCTATCAAATTCCATATTTTCATCCCTACAGGTTTCAGGAGCGGAAAATGAACTCAGGATTGATCAAAACCCTGGAGCCCGTGAATGCCTACTTTTGATTGATGGAATGGGCGCAGATTTAATCGCTAAATACGGATCCGCATTCCCAATCTTCAAAGAGTTAAACTCTTTAACAAATCTGGATTCACACTTTCCATCAACAACGGCAACAAATCTTTCATCACTGGGAACCGGAACCCTGCCTGGCGTGCATGGAATGCTGGGCTATACCGTTCGAGTTCCACGAAGTGGCGAGCCTGGGCGCTTATTGAATTCACTTAAATGGGATGAACGAGTCGATCCAGTTATCTGGCAGAGTGTTCCAACGCTTTTTGAAAGAGCTGCACAGGATGGAATAACTGTTTCGCACATTGCAGCAAAGCGATATGAAGGTTCTGGATTTACACAGGCTGCTCTTCGTGGCGCGCAATACTTAGGTGCAAATCTTATTAATGACATTGTCGAAAATACTGTCACCGCAATGCAGAAACCATCTGCTTTCTCCTACGTTTACATAAATCATTTGGACGCTGCAGGTCATGACGATGGTGTGGGATCAGAGAAATGGCTAGTCGCACTTGCAACAGTTTCCGAATTAATCACTAGCCTTCGAGATCGCCTGCCAAAGGGAACCCGGCTCTGGGTTACCGCAGACCACGGAATGATTAATGTTGGCGAGAAAATTATTTTGGGGCAAGACAATAACTTAATGGCGAATGTAACTCTGGTAGGTGGCGAACCAAGAGCCCGTCATATTTATGTTCGAGATGGCGCCATAAATGAAACGGTTGCAATCTGGCGTGAATTCTTAGGGGATAAAGCCGATGTATTTAGCCGCGATGAAGTTATTGCAGCAGAACTTTTTGGGCCTGAAGTTTCGTTAGATAGCCGAGAGCGAATGGGTGATTTAATCGCAATCGCAAAGGGCGAGATGATTTTGGTTGATCCAACGCGGATTAAAGAAGAGAGCAAGATGATTGGGCATCACGGGGGACTTGAAGCAATTGAAGTAGCTATTCCGCTGCTGACGCATCAGGGCTAAGTGTTATTGGAATCTGAATAGTTATGGATATTTTCCTTCATTTTCACCATAATCTGTTCATGCGGAAGATGATTTTGGGATTGCTGATAATTTCTCTTACTTTTGTAATTTTTGAACCGATTGCTACCGCTGCTGTGAAACTTGGAACTACTTGCAACAAGTCAGGTCAGATAAGCACCTCTTCTGGAGTCAAATACACCTGCGTTAAGTCTGGAAAAAAGTTGACCTGGAAGAAAGGTATTGTGGCCAAGAAGCGCACTCCCATTGCTTCGCCATTGCCAACGGCTGCGGCCTCGCCAATTTCAACACCGAAAAATCTCACGCGACTAGAAAAATTAAACCTTGACATTTACGCGCGGTATGCGAAAGCGGATAAGAAAATAAATCCAAGCTTCAACTTCGTTCGCTGTCCCGGAGTAGATCAATCTATGGCTGAAATTACTGAAAATGCCTACATCGACGCCTATTCCTTTTGGGGAACCGTATATGACGCTAAGGCAAAAATTAATTGGCTTTTAATGAGTGAGAAAGATTGGAACTGTTGGTTTGAAACAACCATCAAATTTGAAGGACCTAATTCGGTAAGTAGATCCTGGAACACCTGGAACAAGGACACAGGCATATTGGGCCATTGCAAGGTAGGGCCAAAAGCTTTCTGTGGTTATGGTACTGGAGCCCGTGAGGGCGGAGTGTTTGCCCAATACAACTTAATCGGAACAGATTATAAAATTGCGCCGACACCTTTGACGGTCCACCACGAAACTGTCCACAACTATCAATCACAATTGATTGCTGATAATTTTTCAACTTCAAAAGTGAACACAATCGCATGTTGGTTTATGGAGGGTCAGGCAAACCTATTTGGATCAGCAATAGCCGCTAAAGGCGACCCAGTCACACATAGAAATTTGGAAATTGGTCGCTTACTCAAGATCTATCCAAATGGTTCCAGTTACAAATTAGAAGAATGGATATCAGTCCTAAATACATTAAAGAATAATCAGGACTTCTGCTTTCAGAATGAATTGGGTTACTCCCTTGGCTGGTTTGCTCTTGAGTGGACCTACATGAATTACACAATCGAAGAGATGCACACCTTTTTGGAGTTAATTGCCAAAGGCTCAAACTGGGAGCAGGCAATTCAATCAGTGATGAAGATGGACGAACAGGCCTATTTTGCGAAAATAGCACAATACCTTGTAGACGAGCTTTAACTCAGATTCGGTTAATTAACTAGAAGTTATTCATCCTCGGTCTTTGAGCCACCGAACATAATGTCATCCCATGAAGGCAACTTCGGGCGCTTAACAACGCCATCTGAAACTGGATCCGATTCATCTACAACATCGATTTCTAATTCCTCGGCAAAATACTCTTCATCTTCTTCAACAATTTCAGTAACTGTTATCTCTTCACGAACCGCGACGAGTCTTGGTGCCGGAGGCGGAGGAGTTGTTGGAGCGAATGGTGTTGGATCAACAGAATTAATAAAGCCATGAGTTGCGGCTCTTGGTCTGGACTCTTTGGCATCACCAGCAATCCATCTTGCGGAATCATCTTTTGCAGTGAGAATTCGATTACCTAATTCAAAGTTCCAGCTAGCTTCAGCGGTTCCGTCGATATTTGGATACTGAACAACAACGTTCCAAGTCCCATCTATATTTCGATGAGTGTTCCATTCGACTGCTTCCATATCCACGCCATGATTTGAAAGTTGGATAAACGTGGCCTCGGTCAGAGTTGGCGAAGATGCTTCACGGCGCAAATAGGATTTCAATGCAGTTTCGATTACGTAGGCCCGTTCTTGCAAAATTGGTCCAGAGAATTTCTCAATTTTTTCAACTGACCAGTCAGTTGTTCTAGATATTGAACCCATGCTCTCGCCAGCTCTTAGACGGGCCTGAATTTCTTTAACTCCAAAAGTTGGGCGCTCATCAACTGGAGCAACTGAAACCAACCTTGGTTGAGTAAGAGCAGTTTTTAAGTTCTCGGTAATCGGCAATGAAAATTTCGCACCTGACCCATCAGTTAACTCAATTGCTGAGCCATCTGTAGTTCGGCCGACAAGGACTAGCTCGGCTGACTTATCGCTCTTTTCATCACTCACGGGCGTAACTCTGCCACAAGGGGTGAGAAAAAGTGGGTAGCAACGAGTGGTTAAATTCTCCTGTGAATAGCGAAACTAAAGCCGAGCTCCTTGAACTAGCTCTTGGAATCGCTAAATCTGCGGGCGATTTGTTGATGGCCAGACCAGATGTTTTCGATCTCGAAACTAAGTCAACTGCAATCGATTTTGCAACCCAGATGGATACCGCAAGTGAAAAACTGATTGTCTCCAAAATTTTAGAAGCCCGCCCTGATGATGGAATTATTGGCGAAGAAGGTTCATCGATTCCATCAAAATCTGGAGTCACCTGGGTTATCGATCCATTAGATGGCACCGTTAATTACTTCTACGGAATTGCTGGCTGGAATGTCAGCATTGCAGCAAAAGATAGTGAAGGCGTTCAAGTAGGCGTGGTTTATGCACCATCAATTAATTCACTTTGGGCCGCAACTAAAGGCGGTGGCGCAACTTGCAATGGCAAGAAGATAATGTGCAACGAACCGGTCGAATTCAATCGTGCTCTAATTGCAACTGGTTTTTCCTATGATGTTGCTGATCGCGAAGGACAGGCAAAGTTAGTTTCGAAATTACTTCTTGAAATTCGTGACCTCCGTCGTATTGGCGCTGGCGCTGCAGATTTATGTTTAGTCGCAACTGGAAGACTCGATGCCTTTTATGAAATGGGATTAAATGAATGGGATTTGGCTGCTGGTGGATTGATTGCAACCGAAGCTGGGGCGCTGGTTACGGGGCGAAATGGCGGGCCAGCAGGCAAGGAGATGGTCATTGCAGCAGGACCACATCTGCACGCAAGGCTGGTCTCCGAGATCGGTTAGAAGCAGGCGAATTGGTCGGATAGGGGTGGCTGTGGCAAGATACGGCTTCTGTCCTAAAGAAAAGGAAATGCCATGAACGTGTTAGACGCGGTAGATGCCGCATCACTTCGCTCCGATGTTCCAACCTTCCGTTCCGGAGACGAAATCAAGATTCACGTTCGTGTTATCGAAGGTAACAAGAGCCGTATCCAGGTTTTCCAAGGACTAATTATTCGTCGCCAAGGTTCAGGCGTCCGCGAGACTTTCACAATCCGCAAGCTTTCTTACGGTGTCGGAGTAGAGCGCACATTCCCAATCCACACTCCTGTTATTGAAAAGTATGAAATGGTCCGTCGCGGAGATGTCCGTCGCGCCAAGCTTTATTACCTACGCGAACTTCGCGGTAAGGCTTCAAAGATCAAAGAGCGTCGTGGCGTCGGTGGCGAGTTCATTGTTGAAGAGACTGTTTCAGCAGCGCCAGTCGTGGCAGCAGCAGCCGTAGTTGCGGCCGCAGCAGCAACTACTGCAGAGGTTATTGAAACACCAGTTGTTGAAACTGTTGAAGTAATTGAAGCACCAGCCGCAGAAGTAGTCGAAACTGCCGAAGCTGTTGTTGAAACTACTCCAGAAGCGTAAATAACTTCTAAGTGCGTTTAATCTAAATGCGCATACCAAAAAAGGGTTCGCTACTTCGCGAACTTCCAATCATTATCGTTTCGGCGCTAGTCGTATCAATAATCGTTAAAACCTTCTTCATTCACTTCTTCTTTATTCCATCTGGTTCAATGGAGAACACCCTTCAAGTCGGGGATCGAATTGCAGTAAACAAACTCGGAAGTTATTTCGGCGATGCAAAGCGCGGGGAAGTTGTCGTGTTTCGCGATCCTGCTGGTTGGCTCGGGACACCTGCAGCGAGCAGTGATCCAAAAATTATTCAAACTATAAAGAGTGGCTTAGTCACTGTTGGAATTCTTCCAGATCCAGCAAAGCAATATTTGATTAAGCGCGTGATTGGTGTTGGCGGAGATACTGTTACATGTTGCGACAAAAAAGGTTATCTAACGGTAAATGGCGTTTCAGTTTCAGAGCCATATATTTATACTGGCGATAAACCAAGCGATTCTGAATTTAGCGTGACTGTTCCAAAGGGTTTTGTCTGGGTTATGGGAGATCACCGCGGAGCAAGTGCTGATTCAAGATTCCATACTGATGACATTCACAAAGGAATGGTCCCATTATCTTCAATTGTGGGCCGTGCAACCGTTGTTGTCTGGCCATTTAATCATCTAAAATTCTTAAGCACTGGCAGCGAATTATCTAAGGTTGCTATTAATAATTCGAAGTAATGAAACATATTGAATCAACGCTAATCGCATCTGGTATTAAGCGGATTGCTGGAGTTGATGAAGCCGGGCGCGGACCATGCGCCGGACCATTAGTAGTAGCGGCCGTAATTCTTAAAGATCCATTTGCGCCAGAACTTTCCGAAGTCCGAGATTCGAAGGAATTATCCGAAGCGCTTCGCGAAAAGCTTTTTGATGTAGTCATAGAACAAGCGCTGAGCTATTCAATAATCGAGATTTCGGTCGAAGAGATTGATAGCTTCGGACTTCATAAATCGAATCTTGAGGGCATGCGCCGAGCAATCAATTCACTCGAAATAGTTCCAGAATATGTCTTAACCGACGGTTATGCGATTGAAGGCCTGGCTATCCCAAACTTAGCTGTTTGGAAGGGCGATCAAGTTGCAGTTTCAATTAGCGCGGCATCGATTCTGGCGAAGGTCTATCGCGATCGCGAAATGGTGAAGCTAGATTCAAAATATCCGGGATATGGCCTGGCCAAACATAAAGGCTACATAACTGCGGCACATACCAAAGCTTTAGGGGAACTTGGAGTTACAGATATTCATCGCAAGTCCTTTGCCAATATCGCTGCGCTTATTAACAGATAGCAAAGTCCCACAAGTTAACAAATAGGAGAGTTTGGAATCGGGCAACTCGCTTAATCTCTGCTTCCTATGGGGACTAAACAATTAATTGGTGCACTCGGTGAAGATTTTGTTGCAAAGTATTTGCTTTCAAGGAACTACGAAATCCTGGATCGAAATTGGCGGATTCGTGAAGGCGAAATAGATCTTGTTGCCATTTCAGAGCACGGGGTGGTCGTATTTGTAGAAGTAAAGACCAGAACTAATTCTGCATTTGGACATCCCTTAGAAGCGATTACTCGTGATAAGGCATATCGGTTGCAGCGACTGGCCTTGGCCTGGTTAACAGTTCATCACAGGTGGGGATTTGAATATCGGATAGATGCTGCTGGAGTATTGATTTCCAAAGGCGAAAAATTTGAAATTGATTATCGAATTGCAGTTCTCTGATGTCACTTGCACTCACATCGACAGTTTCGCTAACCGGTTTAATCGGAAATCTAATTGATGTCGAAGTAGATATCTCAGATGGGCTTCCAGGCTACATACTTTTGGGTTTACCTGATGCAGCGCTAAACGAATCTAAAGATCGGGTTCGAGCTGCTCTTGTTAACAGTGGAGAGACTTGGCCAAATAAGAAAGTTACGGTTTCACTTTCGCCAGCTTGGTTACCAAAGAGCGGATCAGCCTTCGATCTCCCAATCGCAATAACGCTGCTCATGGCACAAGGGTTAGTTCCTAAAGATGAACCAGGAACTTGCATCTACTTAGGCGAACTTGCCCTGGATGGTCAGCTCCGAAGCGTGAGGGGCGTATTGCCAGCAGTTTTAGCAGCAAAAAAGTTTGGTTTCACTAAAGCCTTGGTTCCATTTAACAACTATGCCGAAGCAAGGTGTGTTTCAGGAATCGAAATCATCGCCATAAATTCATTAGCAGATGCGCTTAAATATTTAAGATTTGGCGAAATTTCAGTTTCACCAGATCCATTCATCTCAAATGAGAATGAGAACTATTTGGATCTATGTGATGTAGCTGGGCAAGTCGGTGCGCGAAGAGCTTTGGAAGTTGCTGCGATTGGCGGACATCATCTACTTTTTATTGGACCACCTGGCACCGGAAAGACAATGCTTGCTGAAAGAATTCCTTCGATTCTGCCGCCACTAACTGAAGATTCAATTTTGGAAGTCACCGCAATACATTCGATCGCAGGAACACTTTTGGATCGAGAATTACTTTCTAAGCTTCCCCCTTTCGTAGCACCACATCACACAACTACAGCGCCCGCAATGATTGGTGGAGGTGCACATGCAATTCGCCCCGGCGCAACTTCCCTTGCACATCAGGGTGTTCTATTCATTGATGAAGCACCTGAATGTGCGCGCGGGGTATTGGATTCACTACGCCAGCCTCTCGAATCTGGAAATGTAACTATTTCCAGAGCAGTTGGATCAGTTACTTATCCCGCGAGATTTATGTTGGTCCTTGCAGCAAATCCTTGTCCATGCGGACGCTTCAGTGGTCGTGGTCGAAGCTGCACTTGTACCCAAGTCGCAATTCGAAGGTATCTACAGCGCTTGTCGGGTCCGCTTCTTGATCGTATTGATATTCGAGTCTTTGTTGATTCGCCAAGTCGAATTGAAATGGCCAGTGACGAACTAGGGGAGTCCAGTGCAGTTGTCCGACAACGCGTAATTGCGGCCCGCTCAATCTCGAAGGATCGATTTGCAGATTGTTTATGGAAACTGAATTCTCAGATTCCGCCAAGTGAATTACGCAAGAGATTTCGAGCCGAAAAACCAGGAATGAATTTTCTGCATACCGAACTTGATAATGAGCGGCTTAGTGCTCGTGGCTTTCATAAAGTGCTTCGCATAGCCTGGAGCATCGCTGATGCAAATGGACATTCGATTCCCAGCCGTGATGATGTTGAATCCGCTTTTCGATTGCGCGAAGGAATGGAGATATTAGCTTGAGCGTATTACTAGCACGAGCGCAATTATTTGCGGCAATCGAAGGTGGATCAGTCCCTTGGAATGAGGAGATTTTAAAGTTAGGTCCAATTGAAGTTCGAGATCGACTCTGCGCAGGGGCTTATAAAACTGCAAGCAAAGCGGCCGAACGAATTAATCAGACCACCGGCGAAGAAGTTTTATCTCAGATAACAAAAGCAGCAGCATTTATTCTTACGCCGGAAGATGTGGATTGGCCGCAATCTTTAAATGATTTAGCTGCCCCACCAATCGCACTTCTTATTAAGGGTCAGCGCGAGAATTTAACTCGCCTAGAGAACTCAATCTCGATTGTAGGAACCAGAAACCCAACTTCTTATGGCGCACGAATTGCTGGTGATTTTGGAGTAGGGGTAGCAGATCATGAATGGGCCGTCGTGAGTGGCGGTGCAATCGGAATTGATGCGGCTGCACATAAAGGTTGTCTGGTTGGCGAAGGAATTACGGTTGCAATACTTGGTGGGGGATTTAACAAGAATTATCCGGCAACACACGAAAGGCTATTTGCCGAAATCTGCGAAAGTGGAATTTTAATTTCTGAAGTTATGCCAGATGTGCCTGCAATCCCGCATCGCTTTTTAACACGCAATAGATTGATAGCTGGATTATCGAAGGCAACCGTAGTAGTTGAAGCCGCATTTCGAAGCGGTTCACTTCGGACCGCGCGCGATGCAGCCGAGATCTTTAGACCAGTTATGGCAGTGCCTGGACCGATAACTGCGCCAACAAGCGAGGGCTGCCATCGCCTTATTGTCGAACGTGTTGCGGAATTAGTTACTTCAGTATCTGAAATTATGGAATTGGTGAAGCCTATAAACATTAAGTGAGAGAATTAAGGCATGAGCGTGGAACACAAAGCGGGCTTCGTAGCAATTATTGGGCGCCCAAATGTTGGTAAGTCCACTCTGGTAAATGCTTTAGTTGGTCGAAAAATAGTTATTACATCTAAGCATCCAAACACCACTCGAAATCCAATCCGCGGAATCATTTCAAAACCGGATTATCAAATGATTGTTGTTGACACCCCAGGGATACACAAGCCAAAGACGCTACTTGGGTCACGTCTTAATTCAATGGTCTCCGAGAATTTAGAGTCAGTAGATGCCGTTCTTATCTGTCTTCCAGCAGATGAAGAAATTGGCTTCGGCGATGAATACATTGCAAAGCAAGTTTTAAATCAACGCCGTGTCTTCATTGCAGTTACAAAAACCGACAGCGTCAAACAAGAAGCGCTGCTAGCTAAGTTGATTGAAGTTGGCGAATTCGCAAAACGAGTCGGATTGAGCGTTGCTGAAATAGTTCCAATCTCGGCCAAGAATTTAGATCAGACCGAACTTCTGCTTAAGTTACTGGCTGAAAAATTGCCAGTATCGCCATCCTTATATCCAGAGGACATAACGACCGATCAGGCAGCAGAGATGACAATTACTGAATTGATTCGGGAAGCTGCAATCGAGAATTTATATGAAGAAGTGCCACATTCAATTGTCGTAACAATTGATGAGATGGCAAAGCGCGAAGGCCAAGATTTCTTTGACATCCACGCAACACTTCATGTTGAACGCGATAGCCAGAAGTCGATTGTGATCGGACCACAAGGTTCCAGATTGAAAGATATTGGAGTTAGAGCCCGAGGTTCCGTCGAAACATTTTTAGATGCAAAAATCTTCTTAGGACTACATGTAAAGGTAAGTAAAGAATGGCAACGAGATGCCAAGGTACTTACAAAGCTTGGATTTATTGAACGGAAGTAGTTACTTTGCGGCTGGCAAAATAGCTGCCGATTAAGACTAGTGGCAGACCAACTGCCATGCCGACAGTAAATGGCTCATTAAGAATTATCACACCAAGCAATACAGCAAATGCAGTGTTCAAATAGGTAACAAGTGAACCTCTCGCAGTTCCAATGTCCTTGATAAGTTGGAAGAAAAGAATGAAAGCCAGCGCAGTTGGGAAAATTCCAAGAATAACCACGGATCCTATTGCCTCAATCGAAGGTGTCTTCTGTGGTGCATATATAAATAAAAATGGAAGATACGCAAGCATCGTATAGACCATGGCGACCGCATTCATTGAAATGGGTTCGATATGTGGAATTTTTGTCGTAACCATTGTGACAGCCCAGGCATAGCCAATTGCCGCAATTAGAATCATGAAAATCGCAACGAGAGATTGTCGGCCAGAGAAACTTTCGAGGCCAACTACAAGAACAATTCCGATAAACCCAATCAAGATTCCGAAGAGTCGCTTACGCTGCCAAACAGTCTTATCGCCATGCATAGAGGCAATAAGCGTTGCCCAGATAGGAACTGTTGCAACCAATAATCCAGCAAGGCCAGAACTCATGTTCTCTTCTGCAGCTGTGATTAAGAACCAAGGTGCAATCATTTCGCCGATTGCGTATGGGATTACATAGCGCCAAGCTTTTATCGCCGGCATCAGGGATCCAAGGCGCATTGCCATCGGAATTAAAATCAGACATCCAATAACGACTCTAGAAAGAACAATTATGGTTGGTGAAAGTTCATCAACTGCAACTTTAATAAGTAAATATGGGATACCCCAGAGAAATCCGATCAAAACAAAGAGAAACCAATTTCGTCTGGACATTGGCTTAGTTTCTACTAAAGCGCACTCAATTCAAAATTAGCGGGCAAGTAGCGCGTTGATTTCATCTGCTACATGCTGGTGTAAAACATTTGCCTCAGGCGTTATCCCGGCAAGCGAGAAATAGCCATGAATCATTCCGTCATATTCACGATATGCGGTTTGAACTCCTGATTTTCGCAAGAGTTCGGCATAGATATATCCATCATCCAATAGGGGATCAAATTCAGCCGTTGTGATAATCGCGGGAGCAAGGTTTGAAAAATCTTTTGCAGCGGCTGGCACTGCATATGGATTCTTTGCATCAGACTTTTTTGAAAGGTATTGCTGCCAGAACCACTTCATTGCCTGCGTGCTTAGCCCATATCCAGTTGCATTGTTATATGCCGAGTCATAATTCATGTCGTTGTCATTGCAAGGATAGATAAGTAACTGATAGGCAAGGCTCACATCTGCAGTATCTCTGGCCTTCAGTGCAACTGCAGCTGCAAGATTTCCACCAGCGCTATCACCACCAACGCCAATCTGAGTTGGTTCAATTCCTAGAGATTGCGAATTTGCAGCAACCCACAGAAGTGTTGCATAGCAATCATCGAAGGGGATTGGGAAAGGTAGTTCAGGCGCTTTTTGGTAGTTAACCGCAACTACTACAAACTGGCCCTTATTAGCTAAGGAACGCATAGCTTGTTCGTAACTATCCAAGTTGTTTAAAACCCAGCCGCCACCATGAAAGAAAACTAGCGCCGGCAGAACTGCGCCTTTAACTGGACGATAAATCCGAACTGGAAGATCAGCGGTCGGTCCTGGAATGTAACGATGAATTACTTCATAAATTTTCTCGGGCTCGCCAGATTGAACTGCGCGATTCTCTAAGTTCTTACGAATAGTTGAAACTGGCGCCTGCCAAACTTCTGGTAAACCGCTTTCACTACGTGCTTGTAAAAAGGCAACAAGTTCTGGCTTGAGTCCCACTTCTACCAACCCACAGTTTGATCTCGTAGCTTGCGATACTTTACTAAAACTTCAGGAGTTGCTTTTTCTTTAATACTTTCAACTTTCCCTAAATCCCAATGTGGTGGTCGATCACTTCCGAGCAGAGCCCAGGCGGCAAGCTTGGCTGCACCGATTGCAACATATTCACCAGGCGGTGGAAGCAAAACTTCGCGACCGAAGATTGCCGAAGCTATTTTTCCAACTGCAGGATTCTTTGCAGCGCCACCTACTAAGAGGATTCGTTTAACTTCAACACCCAACTTCTCAAGTGAATTGACGGCATCAGCCATTCCGCAGAGCATTCCTTCGATCATTGCGCGAGCTAAGTTTTCTGGATTTGAATTATTTAGATTCATTCCAGAGAAAACTCCGGTTGCATCTGGTCGGTTTGGAGTTCGTTCACCTTCAAAATATGGAAGAAGTGATAGACCACCTGCGCCAGGTTCTGCTTTAAGTGCAAGTTCACCAAGTTCATCATGGTTGACTCCAAGAATTCGAGCCGCTGCATCCAGAATTCG
>CAMCPZ010000026.1 GCA_945876865.1 Bifidobacterium breve
AAACCCTTGATGTGGAAATCGATACCACGAGAGCCAATGGCATCGCCACCAGGAAGTGCGACTTCAACTTGACCAACTCTGGTTACAAGTGGGCCAAGAACATTTATCGAAGCCCGCATTTTGCGAACCAAATCGTAATCTGCGCGATGACCGGGAACCTTTGGAACCAAGATTTTTACAGTTAAGGCTTCGCGATCATAAGAACATTTGCAGCCAAGTCTTGTTAACAACTCTTCCATGATATGAACATCAGCAATATCCGGAACATTCTCAATTGTTGTTTCACCGACTGCCAAGAGGGAGGCGGCCATTAATTTAAGGGCCGAGTTCTTAGCGCCATGAACATTGACTTCGCCCACAAGGCGCGCGCCACCAACAATCTGGAAATATTCATTGGAACTTTCCATAGTGATCACCTCCGACTAGTGGGTTTCGAGTGGTCTAATCGTAGTGATTGAATTAGGCTCATCCCATGGTAAATCTAACGCGTATCTATACAAAAACTGGCGATGACGGAACGACCTCACTTGGGGATATGAGCCGAACATCAAAAAATGACCCGCGATTAGAAGCCTATGCCACCGTTGATGAAGCGAACTCTTCGATTGGTGTAGTTCTGGCTCTAGGTCAGATTAAAGATCCACAAATCACAAAGTTGTTAATCCGGATTCAAAATGATTTATTCGATGTAGGAGCTGATCTCTGCACACCAGTTGTTGATGAGCCAAAGATTGAGCCACTACGCGTTATTGAATCTCAAGTTACATATTTAGAAGAGCAGATAGATTTTTATAATGAAAGCCTCGAACCACTGCGCAGTTTTGTACTGCCATCCGGAACTCCGGCAGCTGCGTTATTGCATGTAGCTCGCACAGTCGCTCGTCGAGCCGAGCGCAATACTTGGCACGCAATTCATCAATTTGGTGGTGGCGTAAATTCACTTACGGCTAAATACCTCAACCGGTTATCAGATTTATTATTTGTCCTTGCGCGTTTTGAGAATAAGGAAAAGGGCGACGTGCTCTGGGTTCCAGGAGCAAACCGCTAAATTCTGTCAGGGCTCTTTGTATAAGTATTGCTAGGAACCTTTTGGGTAGGCTTCCCGGTTCGACAGTTTGCTGTATATGCGCCAATTCCTAAGCCATCAGCGATTGGCTCATTGCTTACTAAAAGAATAGCTTTAATCGTTCTGGCTTTTGATCCAGAAATTGAAGTAGTGAGTGATCCATAAATAATTCGCTTTGTTGGATCTGTTGGGTCGACGCCAAGAACATTTGAACTAATTTCCCACCAGTCGCAACCAGTTTCAGAACCGACAAATATGCCTAGGCAGGCAAATTCATCGCAATATTTAATCAAGTCCTTCTGAATATATTTATATTCGGTACCCGCAATTAGAAGTTCTTTTGGAGTAGCAGTCTTTGCATAAAGCGAACCTTTCTTTTCAAAACCTGGTGGTGGCCACTTAAGTGGCTTCTTCGTTGGAAAATTCTTCTTTTTCCTTACTACCGGCTTCTTCTTTACTACCGGCTTCTTCTCAACTTTGGATTTGCTTGCAGCGGGCTTAGGCGTCGAGGTTGTTGTTTCAGCACTTGCCTGCGCAGGAATAAGTAGGGAGATTGAAATTAATATCGAGGCTAGTTTCTTCATTTATCTGACCACCTAAACGTCTTCAGGGCTAATACTGTTCCAACAACAGTCCAAATAAGCAGAACTATCGCGATCTGTGGAATCTCCCAGCTTTTTGCAACTTCTTCGGCAGCAAAACTTTCAGGTAAAAATACCGAACGCATTCCTTGAGTAAGCCACTTAAGTGGGAAGAGTGCAGCAAATTGCTGCATCCACTGCGGAAGAGTTGTAAAAACAAAGAAGACGCCGCTAAAGAATTGCAGAATAATCACAATAGGAGAGACGACGGCAGATGCACCACGACCATTCTTTGGAACTGCAGAGAATGCAATCCCTAAAATTGTTGCGCAGATACTTCCAAGAAGTATGAGCCACCCAAATCGGAGCCAACGTTCTGTCGTATTTGGTAGATCTAAGCCAAATAGCGCTGCGCCAAAGCCCATCAAGGCACCTACTTGAACAACCATTGCGACAAAGACCAGAATTGCTTTTCCAATGAAGTATGAGATTGGCGAGACTGGAGTTCCTCGTAGGCGTTTTAAAGTTCCGAAATCTCGCTCGATTGGAATCATGATCGCAAGTTGTTGGAATCCAGTATTGACCAGACCAGATGCAATCATTCCTGCAACAAAGTATTGGCTAAAGGTAACTCCTGGGGCCAGATCTCCTTTGAAAACAGAACCAAAGATAAATAACAACATAATTGGAAATAGAAGTGTGAAAACTACAGATTCGCGTTGACGCATGAATTGTTTTATCTCTAGGCCACCACGTAGAAAGCCAACTTTAATTATGCCGGGTCTCATGGTTGACCAATCATCTTGAGATAAATATCTTCGAGTGATGGTCGAATTACGGTGAGTTCAGGGACTTCGCCGCCAAACTTTGAGATCAGTTTCGTTACCTCGGCTGCTGGAAAATCACTTTCAATCTCCTGCCTCTGCCCATTTTCAAGCCAACTAATTCGCGCCTTTGCAGTATTTCTGCCACCAAGATTCTCCGGCGTAGAAACTTCAACTATCTTTCCATCGACGATCACTGCAACGCGGTCAGCCAGAGCTTCAGCTTCATCCAAGTAGTGCGTTGTAAGTAGAATTGTTGTGCCCTCATCGCGTAGGTTACGAATTAACTCCCAAAATGCTCGTCTCGCCTCGGGATCAAACCCGGTAGTTGGCTCATCAAGAAAGAGGATTTCTGGGTTACCGATAATTCCAAGGGCGACATCTAGTCGGCGACGCTGTCCGCCTGAAAGTGTGTCGATTCTGGCATTTTTCTTCTCATCCAAACCAACATCGCGAATCACGCTCTCGGGATCACGGGGATTGGAGTAATAATTTGCAAAGTGCTTAATAGTTTCAGATACCGATAAATCTTGAGCAT
The DNA here is from genome assembly GCA_945876865.1 of Bifidobacterium breve. Classification (GTDB taxonomy): domain Bacteria; phylum Actinomycetota; class Actinomycetes; order Nanopelagicales; family Nanopelagicaceae; genus AAA044-D11. Next base: position 3,010 of record CAMCPZ010000026.1, read on the forward strand.
CATTTGTAGATTGAAGAACAATTCCAATTCGATTTCGCCAAGCCCAACTATCTCTGCCAAGTTTTGCAGGATCTTGACCAAGGACTTTTACTTCGCCACCATCGCGGTCGCGGTAGCCTTCAAGGATCTCAACTGTTGTTGTTTTGCCAGCTCCGTTTGGGCCAAGGATTGCAAAAATTTCGCCTCTTGAAACGTCAAGGTCGATTCCAGCGACTGCATCCTTAGAGCCGTTGGCCTTTGATGTGTATGTCTTTTTAAGGCCTGATACCGAAATCGCTAGTTCATTTGCCACGTCAATATCCTGCCCTAAAAGTTGGGAATATCGGAATGCACGCGAGAGAATAAGGCTGTGAGTCCGCGCAGAAACCATCCTAAAAGGTCCCAGAAACGGGCCACCAACGACGAGGAAGAGCGCGACATCTCATTATCGAGTGAAACAATCGAAGAGCATTCAGAGGGCATATTTCGAGTTCGCAAAATTACTGGTTCTACTTCTACGAAACCATATCGTTGCCCTGGATGTGATCAAGTAATTCCAACCGCAACACCTCATATCGTTGCTTGGCTAGAAGAAGACGTTGAATCAAGACGACATTGGCACACTGCATGTTGGACTAAGCGGAATGATCGCAAACCTAGAACACTTAGATCTAAAGGCGCTCCGCGTTACTAGCCAATATCTATTATCCAATACCTTTGGAATGCAGGGTCTTGATTGCAAACTTAATGAATTTATCTGCAAACTTAGTTCTACCAAATGATGTAAAAACAATTGGAATATTAAATATTGTTTTAACCACAGTTCTTGGATAAGTAAATTCCAGCAAACCTTCAGGTCCATGAATTCGGCCGTATCCGCTATCTTTAACACCACCAAATGGGACCGAAGCTATTGCGGCAAAAGCAATTACTGAATTTACAGAAACCATTCCACAGTGCAGTTGGGAAGCTATTTTCTCGCCATTTCGTTTAGACCAGACCGATGCAGCAAGGCCGTATCTAGTTGCATTTGCTAATCGAATCGCCTCTGCCATATCTGCAGTGCGATTGATTACGAGAGTGGGGCCAAAGGTTTCCTCGGTTACGGCTGTTGAATTCTCTGGAACATCAACCATAATCACTGGCTCTACAAATGGCGCCTTTACTGAATCAACACCACCAACTACAAACTTTGCACCCTTTGCGGCTGCATCATTAATGTGGCCCTGAATCACGTTTAATTGCGATGGCATCGTGGCCGGACCATAATTTCCATCTTTACCTGGATGAATATCTTTTGCTAACTCGGTGATTTTTGCAATGAATTTGTCGGCCACTTCGTTGACAACGTATACGCGTTCGGCCCCAATACAAGTCTGTCCCGCATTGGACATTGCGGACCAGAGCGCATTTTCAGCGGCGCGATCAATATCAGCATCAGCAGCAATCAGAACTGGATCTTTGCCACCACATTCAAGGACTACAGGGACCATTCGCTCGGCACAAGCAGCAGCGACTTTCTTTGCAGTCCTAGTTGAACCGGTAAATGAAATTTTGTCTACGGCAGATTCGGTTAGCGCTTTTCCGGTTTCAGGTAAGCCAGTTACGCAAGTGAAAATATCGGCGAAGGGTGTAATGTTTGCAAAGCTATCTGCAAGCCAGCGTCCAACACCTGGTGTGAATTCACTCGGTTTAAACACAACAGTATTTCCGGCGGCAAGTGCATAAGCAATTGATCCCATCGGAGTAAAGATTGGATAGTTCCATGGACCAATTACTCCAACGACTCCCATCGGGACTCTTGTTACATTGGTTTTCATGTTGAACATCAACAATCCTGATGGTCTATGTTGTTTTGCCAAGACGCTCTCGGCATGCTTTGCGGCCCAGGCTAAATGTCCAAGTGCAAGAGTTGCTTCCAGCGTTGCATCACTAATTGGTTTTCCGGTTTCAGCACGAACTACTTCGGCAATTTCATCAACTTGCTTTGTAATTTCGGCGGCCCACTTTAGAAGAACTTTTCGACGTCCACGAAAACCAAGTGCCTGCCAGGCCACGCTAGCGGCACGCGCACGTTCGACCGCTGCGTTTACATCTGCGGCAGAAGTATTGGGATAGCTAGCAAGAACTGTGCCATCGACTGGATTGTGGCTATCAAAGCTCGAGGTTGTAAGAGTTTCCATTGCGTAAGACTAAACTTATTTCGTGTCAGAGTTAATACGCCCAAGCACTGTGTTGCCGGCAAATCGCAGATCAATCAGCATTAAAACTACGGATGGCCTAAATCTAATTGGGGAAGTGGCAACTCCGATTGGAAACCGTGTTGCCTCGATTCTCTGCCTGCACCCGCTGCCAACTGCTGGCGGCATGATGGATAGCCACATATATAAGAAAGCAGCGAATAGATTGCCCGCGATGGCCGGCATTGAAGTTATTCGATTCAATACTCGAGGAACTTCCTCAGAAGCCGGAACTAGTGACGGCGCTTTCGGTGAAGGTGTGACCGAAGAGTTTGATGTCGAAGCGGCGATTGAATTCGCATTTAATGAACTAGGTGTAGAAAAACTCTGGGTATTGGGTTGGTCTTTTGGAACTGATCTAGCACTTAAGTTTGCAAGAGACTCAAGAGTTAAAGGTTTGATTTTACTAAGCCCACCGCTTCGAACTTCTGAAGTCAGCGATTTAGAATTTTGGGCCGAAGATGGCCGGCCTATTACTGCGCTTATTCCGGAATTTGATGACTATCTAAAGCCAGAAGCTGCTGCGATTGCTTTTCAAGTTGTGCCACAAATTAAACTTATAAACGTGAAAGATGCGAAGCATCTATGGGTTGGTGAACCGGCGGTCTATCGAGTTTTGACTGAAATCACTGAAATTCTCTCACCACAAAGTTTGCCCTTGTCAACCGAAATTTAATTCTTATCAGCCTTTGGATAAACCACTTCATCAAGAATTAGCAGGACTGCGGCAGCGATTGGGACTGCAAGAATTCCACCGACTAGGCCAAGAAGTGATGTTCCGATAAGAGCAGCAATTATTGTTACGAGGGCCGGAATAGAAAGTGCACGCTTCATTACTCTTGGCGTAAGAATGTAATTCTCGAACTGCACATAAATTATGTAAGAGGCCAATGCGATAGCCGCAATCAATGGTGACACCGTTAAAGCAATCAAGGTAACAATTGTCATTCCGATGAAGTGGCCAATGAGTGGAATCAATCCGCAGACAAAAACTACAAGTGCCAAAGCGGATTTATATGGCAAATCAAGAACAAAGCTAAGCATGAAGATAAAGGCGCTTGCGAAGAACGAAATTGTGATCTGCCCACCTACGAAGGCACCGACTCTGAAAATAATCGCATCGCTTATTTTTGCAACTCGCTCGCGGCGACTTGCTGGGACTAGGCGATAGGCATCTTTGGTAAGTGTTGGAAGCGCGGCTAGGAAATAAAGGGTCAATACCAAAATTGTTAAGATTGAAAAAACACCAGAGATAAATGCTTTTCCGACTCCAAGAACTCCTCCAAATGCTCCAATTACAAACTTTCCATCCTTGATTGAGGCTTCAACCCTATTTTGAACCGTGTCTACGATTCCATAATTGTTGTTTAATTCATTAATGGTGGAGTTGCTCTTCAAATCAGAGATAAGTTGCGGTGCATTATTAATCAAGGCATTAACTTGATCAATTATTAGCGGTGCCGCAATCCAAATGAATACTCCAACAAATCCAATAACTAGTGAGACAGTAGCTGCTACCGCTTTAGCCCTACTTAGGCCGCGTCTTTGGATAAACAAAACTGCTGGATTTAGACCCATGGCAAAGAAGAGCGAGATAATAATTAGAACAAAGACTTGGCTTGCCGAGGCGAATGCTCGAAGAAGTGTGATGGCAATTATCGCGCCAGATGCCGCCACAAACCCAAAGTAGAAGGGGTGCGAGTGATTTAGCGGCTCACCGATTTTCCCAAAGTCTTCAGGAGCAACTGCTCGTTTTTTTCCGGTTAAAGAAGGTCGCTTCATGATTGGTTTTAACTTTGCCATGGCGCTATTTTAACGTCGCGCTAAGAAAAAATAGGAGAGAATAGCCTCGTGGCTGACCTACGAATAACTGGACTAGCAGAAGAGATGTCTTCCCTTGCTCAAATGCCGTGGTCCAAGCAGCTTGAAGAGTGGCCAGAAGATTCATCACTTACAGATATGCGTGGTATTTCTCGACATATTGTGCGTTTGATAAAAGTTAATCAGAGCCAAGATTCAGCTATTTTCGCTATTAAAGAGACAGTTCCAGAATTTGCAAATCGGGAATATGCCTTACTTCGTGAGTTAAATAACCGCGAGGCCCCATGCGTTGAACCAGTAGCGGTAATCGAGAATCGCACTGATGAGCAAGGTAACGAATTACCAGCAGCGCTGGTAACGCACTATCTTCCTTTCTCATTGCCATACCGAGTAATTCTCAGTGGCGAAATTACTCCACACGAAATTACCAATATGGCTAACGCCCTTGCATTGTTATTGGTTCGACTACACCTTCTTGGATTTTGGTGGGGAGATTGTTCGCTTTCAAATACCTTATTCCGACGTGATGCCGATCAATTTGCGGCCTACCTTGTTGATGCTGAAACTGGAGAATTTCAAACCCGATTAACTGATGGCCAGAGAGAGCATGACTTAGAGATTTCGCTATTTAACGTTGCAGCTGAACTCGAAGATTTAAAGATCGCTGGAGTTCTGACTGCCGATATGGATCCGGTAAGAGCAAGCGAAGGCGTAATCAAGCGATATCGCAGACTTTGGAAGGCGCTTCGTGAACCACAAATCCTTGATCCAAATGATCGCCACGCGGTTGAAGGTGCAATGCGCCAGCTTCAAGATTTAGGTTTCGCGGTTGAAGAAGTTGAAGTTTCGATTAATGGTGACAAGGGTGAATTAAAATTCCAACCTAAACTTGTGGCAGCCGGATATCACCAAAATCGTTTACTTGAACTACTAGGAATTCAGGCCGAAGAGCTGCAGGCCAAGAGATTGCTTGCATCTTTTGATCGCTTCCGTGGCCGAGAGGCAACTCCTAAACCACCAGTCCATGACAGCGCCCGCAGATGGCTTCGCGATACTTATCACCACGTTATGAATCAAGTGCCACGAGAATTACAAGATCGAGTCGAGCAGGCACAGATGTTCCATGAAATTCTGGAACATCGCTGGTATCTCGGAGAACAAGCCGGGCATGATTTAGGTCTCGATTTCGCAACCAAGGATTACATCGAAAATATCTTGCCATTTAGAACTTATGTGGGAGTAACAGTTCCGGGCATTCACGAACCACCATCAAAATAAATCCTGCTAAATCTATGTAAGATTGGTGCATGAGTTTGCCGCCACTGCCAAAGAATTTTGCCAGTGCAGTGGACCTAAGCAGCCTAGGAAAGCCCGCACCAGAAGCAATCGCAACGCCTGGGATTGAAGTGAATCAAGGGAATTTGATTAGTGAAATTCTCCCCGCGTCCAACCAAAAAGTTGTAATCCTTATTTGCTGGTCTCCTCGCAGCACCCAAGCGGTTTCACTTCTCGAAATAATGGGCAAGTATCAAGCGGCAGATGTTTTAGAGAATGGCGAACCGGCTTGGATTTTGGGAACTGTAAATGTTGATGTCGAAACTCAGGTAGCCCAAGCGCTTCAAATTCAATCTGTTCCAATCGCGATTGCAATCATCCAAGAGCAGATGGTCCCGCTTTTCGAAGCAGTTCCTACCCCAGAACAAATCAGATTGGTGATTGATAAAGTTATTGGCCTGGCCGCTGAACGAGGTGTTGGACAGGCACTTGAAAAATCTGAAGTTATAGAAACTCCAATGGAGCCTGAGGAAATTGCGGCGATGGAGGCACTTGAGAAGAGCGATCTTGCGGGTGCAAAAGCGCAATATGAAAAGTGGTTGGCTCGCAAACCCGGAGATGCGCTTGCAAAACTTGGGTTGGCACAAACCGAATTGATAATCCGGGTGAAAGATTTAGACCCAAATGAAGTCATGACTCTTGCTGGTGCGAATCCAAATGAAGTAACAATTCAATTAAAAGCAGCTGATGTTGAAATTGCTAGTGGGCTAAATAAAGAGGCATTTACTCGTATGATTCGGCTAGTGAAGATAAGTGAAGGCGACGAGAAAAAGATTGCCCGCGAACATTTATTGCAGTTGTTCTCACTGGTAGATCCGGCTGATCCCGATCTAATTAGCGCCCGCAAAGAACTAGCTAGTGCGCTCTATTGAAAACTACATTTTCTAAGCAGGAGCGCAGAGCGCTAAATTTACTATTTTGGCCCTTCGGCATCGGTGCCATGTCTACCGCCACGAGGTTTCCAGAAATCCGAGATCAATTAGGTATCAATAATGGAACCTTCGGAACCTACCTCAGTCTTGGCGCGATAGGTGGCGTAGTTGCCTTTATTTTGGTTGGTCATTTAGTTCATTCGATTGGCGTTAAGCCAATTGTTGCTATTGCAGCCACGGGGCTATTTGTCTCATTGGGATTAGTGCCACATATCCAGAGCCCGATTCTTTGGTTAGTAATAAATATTCTCATCGCATTTTTCTGGGTCTCATTTCACATTGCCAATAATGCGCAGGCTATTCATAGGCAGGAAGAGGTTGGTGAATTAATCCTTCCCAAACTTCATGGCCTCTGGAGCCTTGGTGCGCTTTTAACCTCGATTCTCGCAATCGTTATTACGCCTTATGTGACCCTGGCTTGGCACATTGGTGTTGTCGTTGCGATTATGTGGGCATTTACGATGTATGGGGTAGTTGAGTCGACGCCATATTTTATTAAAAAGAATGAAGAGTCTGATGCCTTTCCGAATCTTTCACCGATCGGAATTGCAAAGACTTTCAAATTCCAACCAATAATTGTTCTTGCGATGGTCCTTGCGATGCAGATTGAGTTCGCAATCCAGGACTGGTCTGCTATTTACGCCAAAGACACAATCAATATGAGTGCATCATCAAGTATCTATGGCTATGCCGTATTTATAAGCGCAATGATTATTCTAAGATTTAATGCGAAAAAGCTTGCTGCCAGGTGGAGTGAGCGCGAATTAATCACTAAGTTGCCGATTCTGGGTGGCGTTGGTTTCGCAGTTTGTATCTCGCTCGGAACCTGGATCTCTGAGAGCAATCGGATCCTAGGTTTTATTATTGCTTTAGTCGGCTTTGCATTAGCCGGATTTGGTTCATCAATTCTTGCACCAACAATTTTCGCTATATCCTTTAGAAAAACTTCACTTCCAAGTAGCGTGGTCGTTGCGCAACTAGGACTTACTCAAACTATCGCAACGTTCATTGCAAAAGTGATTATCGCCTGGGTTGCTCAGGCAACATCCGTAACAGTTGCTTTAATGATTCCAGCACTCATGCTTTTAGCAACAGCCAAATTCGCGAACCTTGGAAAAGATACTAAAGGCTAATTTCAGCCAGAACCTTCAGTATTTCCTGGGTCTGCAGCGCTAATATCGTTTAGACGATACTTATCAAGAGCTTGTTGGACAACCTTCGCTTTAACCTCGCCGGCTTCGGCAAGTCTTGAAAGTGCTGCAACAACAATTGATTCGGCATCAACCTTAAAGTGGCGACGCAGCGCACCGCGGGTATCTGAAAGTCCAAAGCCATCTGTCCCAAGTGAATAGAAGTCTTGTTCAACCCAAGGTGAAATCTGATCTTGCACCGCACGCATGAAATCGCTAACTGCAATTACTGGACCATCTTGGCCGCGCAATTTCTTTGTGATGTAAGCAGATTTCTTATCATCTGGATTTAAAAGATTATGTCGATCAACGGCTAAGCCATCGCGACGAAGTTCGTTCCAAGATGTTACTGACCAAACACTTGCTGCAACACCCCAATCATCGGCCAGCAATTGCTGAGCTTTTACTGCCCAGTTCATGGCAACGCCAGAAGCTAGAAGTTGGACTTTCTTTTTGCCGCGCTGTGCCGGAGAGTAAAGATAAATTCCCTTAAGCAGGCCATCAACATCCAAATTATCAGGTTGTGCTGGTTGAACATATGGCTCGTTGTAAACAGTTAGGTAGTAATAAATATTCTCGCTGTTCTCGCCATACATCCGCTTTAAGCCATCGCGAACGATGTGGCCAAGTTCGTATCCAAACGCTGGGTCGTAACAAACAATCGCTGGATTGGTTGAGGCTAGAAGATGTGAATGTCCATCTTCATGTTGCAGACCTTCACCATTTAGCGTGGTTCGTCCCGCAGTTGCTCCAATTACAAAGCCTCGCGCCATCTGATCAGCAGCAGCCCAGAAAGCATCTCCGGTGCGCTGGAAACCAAACATTGAATAGAAGATATAAATAGGAATCATTGGAACATCGTGCGTTGAATAAGAGGTTCCGACTGCGGTAAATGATGCAGTCGATCCGGCCTCGTTAATACCCTCGTGCAGAATCACGCCAGAGGTTGATTCCTTGTAAGAAAGCATCAGTTCACGGTCTACTGATGTGTAGTTCTGACCATGAGGTGAGTAAATCTTTAAAGATGGGAACAATGAATCCATACCGAAGGTTCGAGCTTCGTCCGGAATGATTGGGACCAAGTGCTTGCCGATGCCCGGATCTTTTATTAAATCCTTTAGCAAGCGAACAAATGCCATTGTTGTTGCAATCTCTTGTTGGCCAGAACCGCGAGTAACTGCATCAAAAGCTTCAATAGGCGGTTGCGCAAGTGGCGCAGAATCCTTACGACGAGATGGCATCGAGCCACCCAGTGCCTTACGGCGTTCCATCATGTATTTGTATTCCGGTGAATCAACACCAGGATGGAAATAAGGCGGAGCCTTGGCATCGATTTGCTCATCGGTAAGTGGAATAAA
>CAMCPZ010000027.1 GCA_945876865.1 Bifidobacterium breve
GCAATTTTAGATTCACGTATTGTTACAAAACGATATGGCTCGGTATTGTTAAATTCGATGCCACCATTTTGGCGCACAAGTGATGGCGCAGTAATCCGCGATTCTTTGAAGCGATTAAATAAAGATTATCTCGAGGCGGGCCAGTAAAATTGGCCAAGTTTTTGCAAAGCTGGGATGTAAGTTTTTACTAACTACATCTTCGAAAGCAACCCATTCGACTTGAAGTGATTCATCGTTCTGCTCGTGAGCAACTAAATCTTTATGGGCTTTTGAGATGACAGTGTCATACGACCAGCTATCGTGCTTGTCACTATAGATTTCAATTGGATCCACCAACTTTGTAGAAATTCCAATCTCTTCATGGGCTTCGCGGAGCGCGGCTTCAGTGGGTGTTTCATGCGAATCACGTGCGCCACCAGGAATACCCCACGTGTCACCGTTATGAACCCAGGGTGCGCGATGCTGCATCAAAATCGTACGATCGCGAACTAGCAATAAACCGGCGGCACCATTTAAACCCCAATGGCGGTTGCCACAGACACATTCGACCCAACCATCACCGTCTCTATGTGCCACGGCTCTAGATTTACACACCTGCGCACTTTCCACAATTTAGAAATACCTATCCCTTGCTTAATTCTCAGGAGTTCTATCTTGCGCAGGTGCCTTTACTTAAAATACTCATAGCCCTACTGCTTTTAATATCCGTAACTCCGGCCAGCGCTGCACCAAATTGCAAGACCAAAGTCTGCGTAAAGGTTTATACCGATCCTAAAACTGGCAAATTAATCATCACCGCCAAACAAAATGGCAGCAGCACCTCACCAAAACCAGTTCCAAAACCAGTTCCAACTAGAACTTGGACGCCACGGCCATATACACCTCGGCCTGTTGCAACAGCAATCGTTCCCAAAAAATACACGCCAAAGCCGGTTGTAAAACTCTCGCTATCAGATCAATTGGCTCAGCTAATACCGATGAAAGAGATTCATCATCAACCTGCAACAAGCGCCTTAGTTCAAGTCCCGGTTAATTTCTGGACAACAACACCACCCAATTTCAAAACTTCAGTGGTAATGCTTGGTGTTCCGATAACCGTTTACTTATCACCAACTTATCTCTGGAATTTCGGTGATGGAACAGAACTTTCTTCTACAACTAGGGGAGCGCCCTTCCCAAATCAGAGTATTACGCACACCTATACCCGATCCGGAAAATATGCAGCTTCGCTACAAATAACTTGGGGCGGCACTTGGAAAGCATCTGGTACGACCAGTGAAGTTAGCGGTGGCGCAATAGTTCAGACCTTGTATACCGAAGTTAATGTCGTAAGCGCGCCCTCAAAATATTCAAATTAAATCTATTGAAAAGAGAGAAGAAAAATGAACGAGCTAATGGTTGTTGAATTAAATGAATTGGTCTCACTGGTATCTGAAATCGATTATGAGAGCGATGGTTTTCAACTACTTCAAAGAGCCGGGGCCTTAGCCTTTAATGATTTAGTAGAAGAGTTCACGCGAACTGGGACTTGTAAGAACAAAGCTTTGCTAGCGCTAGTTTTTGTGCGCTTGGCGGACTTACAAGTTAGGGATTATGCAATGGGATTTACAACTTCCGAAAACATTGAAACCGTTAGTTCAATGTGGCGATGGCTGCTAGAAATTGCGCCAAGCGGACAAATCGCACCGGTTGCTGCGCTGCACTCTGCAATAAGTTACGAACAGGGGAAAGGCGAACTCGCATTAGCCTCATTAGCGAAGGCCCTTCAAGATCAGAAGAGTTATCCGTTGGCCTTACTTTTAACTCGGGTCTATGCGGCAAATTGGCCGCCTGAGAGTTTTGCCACAATGCGAAAAGATTTACATCCAAAGGTTTGTGCCGCCCTCTTTAGCGAGTAGCCTATTTCCATGATTATTGGCGTTCCTAAAGAGATTAAAAACAACGAATTTAGAGTTTCTGCTACTCCATCTGGCGTCCACGCACTTGTGAAAGCGGGACACAGTGTTTTAGTTGAAACATCTGCCGGTCTTGGTTCAGCAATTACTGATGCTGATTATGTTGCCGCTGGTGCAACAATTATTTCTACATCAGATGAAGTTTGGGCTAAAGCTGATTTAATTCTTAAAGTAAAAGAGCCAATTGCTCCTGAGTATCCAAAGATGCGTAAGGGCCAGATACTTTTCACTTATCTACACCTAGCGGCTTCACGCGAATGCACTGATGCACTTATTAAATCTGGCACAACTGCAATCGCCTTCGAAACTGTTGAAGTAAATGGTCAGCTCCCACTTCTTGCTCCGATGTCAGAAGTTGCTGGCCGGATGTCGATACAAGTCGGCGCTACTGCGCTACAGAAGCCAGAAGGTGGCCGTGGTGTTCTACTCGGCGGCGTTCCTGGAGTTGCACCTGCGAAGGTTGTAGTTCTTGGCGGCGGAGTCGTTGGAGTTTCAGCAGCGACAATTGCACATGGCATGCGTGCCGATGTAACAATCTTAGATTTAGATTTAAATCGTCTGCGCTATCTAGATGATTTATTCAATGGTCAAGTTCGAACAATCGCCTCATCTGCTTTTGCAATTGAAGAGCAATGCATGACTGCAGATTTAGTAATCGGCGCCGTTCTAGTTCATGGTGCGAAAGCTCCTAAATTAGTGAGCGATGCCCTTGTTGCGAAGATGAAGCCGGGATCAGTTCTTGTCGATGTTGCAATCGATCAAGGTGGTTGCTTTGAAGGTTCAAAGGCGACAACTCACTCTGACCCAACATTTAAGGTTCACAATTCACTTTATTACTGCGTTGCAAATATGCCAGGCGCCGTGCCAGCAACTTCTACTGCTGCATTGGCCAATGCCACAATCAAATATGCACTAGCCCTTGCAAATAAGGGTTGGGAGAAAGCTTGCGCAGATGACTCCGGTCTTGCCAAGGGATTGAACGTTCATGAAGGCAAAATTATGTATGAGGCAGTGGCTATCGCGCACGGTTTGTAACAATCCCGTAACACGGCTTTGGCAGTATCTGGGGTATGACTTCCCACAGTGATGAAATAAGCAAGCAAGAAGAATTTGTAATGCGCACCCTCGAGGAGCGCAACATTCGATTTGTCCGACTCTGGTTTACCGATGTTCTCGGCTTCTTAAAATCAGTTGCGATTGCACCAGCTGAATTAGAGAACGCTTTTCAAGAAGGAATCGGTTTCGATGGTTCATCAATCGAAGGCTTCGCCCGTATAACTGAATCAGATATGTTGGCAAAACCAGATGCCGCAAGTTTCACAGTTCTTCCATGGCGCACTGCAAATCCTGGCGCCGCCAAAATGTTCTGCGATATTGCAATGCCTGATGGAAGCCCGTCAGCAGCAGATCCAAGAAATGTTTTGAAGCGAGTTCTGCGCAAAGCCGCAGATATGGGTTACACCTGTTACACACATCCAGAGATGGAATTCTTCTTATTTAAGAATGCACCAGAAGATAACGTAGCGCCAATCCCAGTTGATTCAGCTGGCTACTTCGACCAAACACCTTCTGCGGTTGGACATGATTTCCGTCGCCAAGCAATCACAATGCTAGAAGCTATGGGCGTCTCGGTTGAGTTCTCGCATCATGAAGGTGCACCTGGGCAACAAGAAATTGATCTGCGTGATGCCGATGCACTTACTACTGCCGACAACATCATGACATTTCGCCATGTAATTAAAGAGATTGCACTTGATCAAGGCTTCCATGCATCGTTTATGCCAAAGCCATTTACTAACCATGCGGGTTCTGGAATGCACACTCACTTCTCACTATTTAAAGGTGAAGAGAATGCCTTTCATGAAGAGGGTGCAGATCTCCAGCTTTCGGCAGAAGGTCGATCATTTATTGCAGGAATCTTGAAGCATGCACGCGAATTTACTGCGATCACAAACCAGTGGGTCAATTCTTATAAGCGTTTAAGTGGCGGCGGTGAAGCACCAGCACTTGTTGATTGGGGCCACAACAACCGAAGTGCACTAGTTCGAATTCCGGCTTACAAACCGAAGAAAGAGAACAGCACCAGAGTTGAAGTTCGTTCACCAGATTCGGCATGCAATCCATATTTAGCATTCGCAGTTATCTTGGCTGCTGGTCTAAAAGGAATTGAAGAGAAATACGAACTTAAATCAACCTCGAATCCGGAATTACTTCCAACAAACCTGGAGGAAGCGATCATCGCGATGGAGACAAGTTCGCTGGTTCGTGAAGCTCTGGGTGCGGATGTATTTGAATATGTGCTGCGCAACAAGCGGGCCGAGTGGGCCGATTATTGCCGCCAAGTAAGCGCCTACGAATTAAACCGGTATCTGCCAGTCCTATAACTTGCGGTAATCTTGGGGAGTTATGAACTTCCCAAAGCAAACGCCATCGACAATGCCGATCCATCGGTATGCGCCATTTATCCCTGTCGATTTAACTGACCGGACCTGGCCAACCAAGCGCATTGATGTTGCACCAAAGTGGTGTTCAGTAGACCTTCGCGATGGCAACCAAGCGCTTATCGATCCAATGGATTCCACTCGCAAACTTGCGATGTTTAAGTTGCTTGTTGAAATGGGTTACAAGGAGATCGAAGTTGGTTTCCCAAGTGCGTCACAAACAGATTTTGATTTCGTTCGTAAAATTATCGAAGATGGCTTGATCCCGGATGATGTAATTATTCAAGTTCTTACTCAGGCCCGTGAACAACTTATTGCCCGCACCTTCGAATCAATTAAGGGCGCTAAGCAAGCGGTAGTTCATCTTTACAATTCAACCTCCACGCTTCAACGCCGGGTTGTCTTTGGTTTAGATAAAGAAGGCATCAAGCAGATCGCAGTTGAAGGCGCAAAGCTTTGTAAAGAATATGAGAAAACTGTTCCTGGAACCATCGTTTCATACGAATATTCACCAGAGTCATACACCGGAACCGAACTTGAATTTGCAGTAGAAGTTTGTGATGCGGTCAATGATGTTTGGAAGCCGACCCCACAACATAAGACGATTATAAATTTGCCAGCAACTGTCGAAATGGCAACCCCAAATGTTTATGCCGATTCAATCGAGTGGATGCATCGCAATTTAAAGTATCGCGATTCCATCGTGCTTTCACTTCACCCACATAACGATCGTGGAACTGGAGTCGCTGCCGCCGAACTCGGATACATGGCTGGCGCAGATCGCATCGAAGGAACTTTATTTGGAAATGGTGAGCGCACCGGAAATGTTTGTCTAGTAACCCTTGGTTTAAATCTATTTAGTTATGGCATCGATCCACATATTGATTTCTCTGATCTTGATGAAGTTCGCCGCACCGTTGAATATTGCAATCAATTACGTGTGCCAGAACGCCATCCATACGGTGGCGACTTAGTATTCACGGCATTTTCTGGTTCACACCAAGATGCAATTAAAAAGGGCTTCGAGCATTTAGAGAAGGATGCAAAGAACGCTGGCAAGCATGTTCATGAAATTACTTGGGCAGTTCCTTATCTACCAATTGATCCAAAAGATATTGGCCGCTCATACGAAGCCGTTATCCGAGTAAATTCGCAATCCGGCAAGGGTGGAATTTCTTACTTAATGAAGAACGATTACCACCTAGATTTACCACGTCGTCTGCAAATCGAATTTAGCCAAGTAGTTCAGAACCATACCGACGAGCAAGGTGGCGAATTCAGTGCCGCTGATTTATGGCGAATCTTTGAAGATGAATACTTACCTGCCGAGCAGAACAAGTGGGGCCGTTTTAAATTGAAGGCGCTTTCACAGTCATCTAACCTTGATGAAGATGCGCAGCTGACTGTTCAGTTACTTGAAGAGGGTGTTTTAAAAGATTTCAGTGGTTCTGGCAATGGTCCAATTGCCGCCTTTGTAAATATTATGAATGCTTATCTGCCAGAAGCAAATGTTCGGGTTCTAGATTATTACGAGCATGCACTTTCAGCTGGCGGTGACGCAAAGGCAGCGGCTTACCTTGAATGTGAAGTTGGTGGCCAAATTTACTGGGGCGTCGGAATTGACCCAAGCACAACAACGGCTTCACTTAAGGCCGTCGTGTCTGCTGTAAATCGGGGCTTTCGCTCGTAATTATCGCTACGGTAACCACCGTGGCCGTCTATCGTGATCAAGCAATTGTGCTGCGCACCCAGAAACTTGGGGAAGCAGATCGCATAATCACGCTCTTTACAAAAGAACGCGGCCGACTTCGCGCCGTTGCAAAAGGTGTTCGTCGCACAAAATCTAAATTTGGTGCTCGGCTAGAACCAACTTCATACGTCGACCTTCAGCTTTACTCGGGCAAGACCTTCGACATTGTTACGCAGGCCGAAGGTATCGAAAACTTTGGTGACGCCCTTGCCATGGATTATAAAAATTGGACTACTGCGAATTCAATTCTTGAAGCAGCAGAACGCTTTACCGAGAACGAGCACGAACCTGCACTTCAACAATTCAACTTAGTTGTTGGCGCACTTCGCGCCCTTGCACACGGAACATATGATTCTTCACTTATCTTGGATGCCTACTTGCTTCGCTCACTTGGCGTTGCTGGCTTTGCTCCTTCAATGACTACATGTTCTAAATGTGAAGAACCTGGTCCACATAAGTATTTCTCGTTAGTCGGTGGCGGCAGTGTTTGTGCAACCTGTAAGCCATCGGCCGCTGCAACACCATCTGTAGAAACTCTAGAACTAATGTCCAACTTAATGACCGGGGATTGGAACAACGCGGTTGAAAGTGATCTCCGTTCGCGCCGTGAAGCATCTGGTTTGATTGCTGCATATTTGCAGTGGCACATTGAAAGGGGTTTACGAAGTCTGCCCCTTGTTGAGAGAATTTAACTATGGCTATCCCAAAGTTAAAGCCCGAACAAATTCCAAACCATGTTGCTGTCGTAATGGATGGAAATGGTCGTTGGGCGAAGAAACGCGGATTACCAAGAACGGCGGGGCATGAAGCAGGCGAAGCCGCGCTCTTTGATGTTGTGCAAGGCGCAATTCAAATCGGAGTTAAAGAGTTAAGTGCATATGCATTTTCAACCGAGAACTGGCGCAGGTCGCCCGAAGAAGTTAGATTCTTGATGGGTTTTAATCGCGATGTTCTTCGGAGGCGACGCGATGAGATGAATGATTTAGGCGTTCGGATTAGATGGGTTGGTCGACCACAGAGATTGTGGGGGAGTGTGATAAATGAATTGCAGGAAGCTGAAGAGCTGACAAAAAAGAATAAAGTTTTAACGCTTAACATGTGTGTGAATTATGGCGGGCGAGCCGAACTTGTTGATGCTGTTACTGAGATTGCAACCGAAGTAGCAAAACGGAAGTTAAAGCCTGGACAAATAACTGAAAAATTGATTAGCAAGCATTTATACAATCCCAAGATGAACGATGTTGATTTGTTCTTGCGCTCTTCAGGCGAGCAGCGAACATCTAACTTCTTACCATGGCAATCGGTTTATGCCGAGATGGTTTTCATGGATGTGCTCTGGCCCGATGTTGATAGAACTACGCTCTGGGAAGCAATTGAAATTTATGCGGAACGCGATCGTAGATTCGGCAAGGCTTAGATCAACACTTGGAGCAAATTCCGAAGATCTCCGCTGTATGCCCAACTTCGCGGAAACCAAATTCTTCAGCCATTGTCTTCGCCCACTTTTCAATAGCTCCGCCTTCGATTTCAACGGTATCGCCACAGCTCTTACACACCAAGTGATGATGATGGTTGTCTCCGCAGAGACGATAAATTGCTTCGCCATCTTCGCGACGAAGAAGATCCACAATCTTGTCATCTACAAGTGATTGCAGGGCGCGATAAACAGTTGTTAATCCAATCCCGTCGCCTTCTCGGCGCAGGATTTGATGCAGTTCTTGAGCGCTTGCAAATCCACCAGTTCGCTCAAGAACTGCTATCAATTTAAGATCAGATTTATTCATTCTCTTCGTGGCCGTGCTCATCTTCATCAGCGTGTTCTTCTTCGTGGTCGTGCTTATCTTCTTGGTGTATCTCTTGGCCAGCGCCATGATTATGAGCATCTCCGGAATGCAGATATGCAACTAAGCCCCACATGATTAAGACACCTGAAATAGTTGCAACCATTGTCAGTCGTGATGAATGACGAGAGTGTGCTTCAGGCAAGATATGTGATGTAGCAAGATAAATAACAATTCCGGAAAATGCTGCTAGATAAATTGCAATTACATTGTCACTTAAGACCAGGGTGCTACCAAGAGCGGCGCCGCTTATGCGAGCCAAGGCATCGATACCGAGTAAGCCAAAACTCTTCTTTCCCCAGAGGCCAGATTTGATCATGAAGGAAACTGTGTTGAGTCCGTCGCTAAATGCGTGAACAAGTAGAGCTACAAAAACAACAAGCCCTAAATCAGAGCTGACTTTAAATGCGACACCAAGAGCCAGGCCATCAAGGAAAACATGGCCGCCCATTGCGATTGCGCCAAAGGATCCTGCAAAGTTATGTGAATGCTCGTGATCATGACCGTAATCTGATTCAGCTGGTTCATGTGAGCCAAAGATTCGCTCATAGAAGTGAAGTAGTAAAAAGCCACCAATCAGAGCAATTGAAACAACCGGGGCATGCAAGAATTCTTGGCTCCCAAGTTCAAAAACTTCAGGTAATAGATCAAATGCAACAAGACCAAGTAAAAGTCCGGCTGATAGTCCAAGGACTAGATGAAGGCGATCCTTTGCTTTCAGGGCCAAGGCCCCGCCTGCAAAAGTTGATAATGCGGTAAGCGCTGCGAGGACGATGGCTATGTTCATGTCGGGACAATATCACAAAAATGGAAATGATTATCATTTTCATATCAAAGGCCAGATTCAGGCGTATTAGGGCGTTAAACTTGGCCCACGATTGCAACGTTCGTTGCCTTTCGCCGACAGCCAGCCGGATGGAGAATTTAATGGCCGCAGATCGTTTAGAAACAATAGTTAGCCTCGCAAAACGTAGAGGTTTCGTTTATCCCTCATCAGAAATTTACGGCGGACTTCGCGCCTCTTGGGATTACGGCCCACTGGGAGTCGAATTAAAGAATAATGTGAAGCGCCAATGGTGGCGTGCAATGGTTCAAGGTCGCGAAGATGTTGTTGGTTTAGATTCTTGCGTAATTCTCGCCCGCGAAGTTTGGGAAGCATCAGGCCATGTCGAGACCTTTACCGATCCGCTGACCGAGTGCACCGAGTGCCACAAGCGATATCGCGCAGATCATTTAGAAGAAGCTTTCGAAGCCAAGAATAAGCGCAAGCCAGAATCAATGGCTGAAGTTAACTGTCCAAATTGCGGCAATAAAGGCAAGTTCACAGCGCCAAAACAATTCTCTGGTCTACTCAAAACTTATCTCGGAGCAGTTGAAGATGAATCTGGTCTGGCATATCTGCGTCCAGAAACCGCACAAGGTATTTTTATCAACTTTGAGAATGTGGCTACTACTTCACGGAAGAAGCCACCATTTGGCATTGGTCAAATTGGAAAGTCATTTAGAAATGAAATTACGCCAGGAAACTTTATTTTCCGCACTCGTGAATTCGAGCAGATGGAGATGGAATTTTTCGTAGTCCCAGGCACTGATGAAGATTGGCACCAATACTGGATTGATACTCGCCTTGATTGGTATAAGAATTTAGGAATCAATCCGGATCGTCTTCGCTTATTCGAGCATCCAAAGGAGAAGTTGTCACATTATTCAAAGCGCACTGTTGATATCGAATATAAATTTGAATTCAACGGAACCGAATGGGGCGAGCTTGAAGGTATTGCAAGTCGTACTGATTTCGATTTGAAGGCGCATGGCGCTGCATCCGGTAAAGATCTCTCTTGGTTTGATCAAGAGAAGAACGAGCGTTGGGTTCCATTTGTTATTGAGCCAGCGGCCGGTGTTGATCGCTGCGCACTCACCTTCATGATGGATGCATTTACCGAAGATGAAGCTCCTAATGCTAAAGGCGAGATGGAGAAGCGGGCCGTTATGAAATTGGATTACCGCTTGGCTCCAATCAAGGTTGCAGTTCTTCCACTATCTAGAAATGCTGATCTATCGCCAAAAGCGCGGGATTTAGCTGCACAATTACGTCAGAACTGGTCAGTTGATTTCGACGATGCGGGTGCGATTGGTCGACGTTATCGCCGTCAGGATGAAATCGGAACTCCTTATTGCATAACAATCGACTTCGAAACCTTAGAAGATAACGCAGTCACAATCCGCGAACGTGATTCAATGGCACAAGAGCGAATCAGCATTGATCAAGTTCAAAATTGGCTCGCGCCACGGTTGTTGGGTTGCTAACTAGTTGTTAACCACATCTCATAAACCACTGGTTCTTCCAATTGCCAATGGCCAATTCGAGAATAATCAGGTGGTTTTAACTACACCGGTTGTTCTTGCGCCAATGGCGGGAATTACGAACTCGGCATTTCGCACGCTCTGTCGCGAACAAGGTGCTGGCTTATTTGTTTCTGAAATGGTTACGGCACGCGCATTAATCGAAAGACATCCAGAGACGATGCGATTGATTACACCAGGGGTTGGTGAAACACCAAGATCGGTTCAACTTTATGCAGTTGATCCAAATGTAACTGGATTAGCCGTTAAGTTATTGATGGAAGAGAATTTAGCGGATCACATTGATTTGAATTTTGGTTGC
This sequence comes from Bifidobacterium breve, assembly GCA_945876865.1. Taxonomy (GTDB): domain Bacteria; phylum Actinomycetota; class Actinomycetes; order Nanopelagicales; family Nanopelagicaceae; genus AAA044-D11. The sequence continues at coordinate 10,653 of CAMCPZ010000027.1, forward strand.
CCAGTTCCAAAAGTTACAAGACGTGGTGGTGGATCGGCGCTGCCATTCAAGCAGAAATTGTTCTCTCAAATTGTCACATCTGCAGTAAATGCAGCAAAGCCATTTGGCGTTCCAGTTACTGTAAAGATGCGGATCGGAATCGATCCCGAGAATGAAACTTATTTAACTGCCGGCAAAGCTGCGGCAGATGCCGGAGTTGCTTGGGTTGCACTACATTCGCGCTTTGCTTCACAGATGTATGAAGGCCAAGCTGATTGGTCTGCGATTTCTAGACTTGTTGAACACCTGGCTCCAACCGGTGTCCCGGTATTAGGCAACGGTGATATTTGGTCTGGTGCTGATGGTGTTCGGATGATGAATGAAACCGGGTGCGCCGGCGTTGTTGTTGGGCGCGGATGTTTAGGACGCCCGTGGTTGTTCGGAGATTTAGTTGCGGCATTTAGCGGTTCGGATTCGCGAATCACGCCGACACTCTTTGAAGTTCGGGATGTGATCTTTAGACATGGTCAATTACTAGTCGAGTTCTTCGAAGCCGAGGGCCGCGCAATGCGAGATCTTCGTAAACATATGGCCTGGTATTTAAAGGGCTTCCGTGTGCCACGCGAGCTTCGCAGCAAATTTGGAATGGTTGCCTCACTAGGTGAGTTGGAATATTTACTTGGCCAACTTGAAGATCAACCATATCCCGTTGAAGTAGGCGAATCACCAAGAGGCAGAACAAGTCATGGCCGTCCAGTGCATCTTCCAGATGGTTGGCTCAATGATCCATTTGAAATACCAGAAATCACAATTGATGATTCAGTTTCAGGTGGCTAATTTTGTTTCTAATTTTTAAGATAATTAAGCGCGTAATCGCCACTGTCTTATTGGTTGTAATTGTTCTGCCGTTATATGTTGGCGGCCGCGTTTGGTATACCGCTAATCACACTGAACCAGTAAAGAGCGATGCGATTGTGGTTTTAGGAGCAGCGCAGTTTGATGGTGTGCCGAGCCCAGTATTGGAAGCGAGATTGTTGGAAGCGAAGAGAATATTCGAAAGAGAGTTAGCTCCAAGAATTCTTACAGTTGGTTCGCGAGCACCAGGAGATCGCACAACTGAGGCAGCTAGCGGATTTTCTTGGTTAGTGGACCAAGGCGTTGCAAAGAAATTCGTAGATTCAATTCCATATGGAAGAGATACCTTTGCTAGCACTAAGAGCTATGT
>CAMCPZ010000028.1 GCA_945876865.1 Bifidobacterium breve
GGCGACCACCTGGCGCGCATACAAGCGCAAATACGGAGTCACTAATTGATTTCAAGAGGAATTTAATTGTCTGATCCAAAGTTTTCGATTATTGGGTCAGGCAGTATCGGCATTGGCTGGGCGATTGTCTTTGCCCGTGCTGGTTACAACGTCAAAGTATTTGATATCGAAGCTTCAGCGCTAACGAACTTCGAAACCCAGGTTAAGACGCGTCTGGAATTACTTAAAGAGAATGAACTCCTTACCGAAAACCCACAAGCAGTTTTAGGAAGAATGCAGACAACTCTGGATCTGGCAGAAGCTGTATCAGATGCTGACTACATTCAGGAATGTGGTCCGGAGAGCGTTGAGATTAAGCGAGATTTATTCGCAAAACTTTTGAAACTGGCAAAACCAGATGCAATTATTGCAAGCTCTTCTTCGGCTTTACGGGCTAGCGAATTTGCTGCTGACTTGGCCGGCAACGACAGATGTCTAGTTGTTCATCCCGGAAATCCGCCATATCTAATTTCAATTGCTGAAGTTGTTCCTGCAAAATTTACAACTGATTCGGCGATAGCGACATGTATCGAAATACTTAAAAAGGTTGCAATTATCCCGATTCGGGTAAACAACGAACCACAGGGCTTCGTATTCAACAGATTGCAGGGCGCAATTTTGCGCGAGGCATATTGCTTAGTGCGCGATGGCGTCATATCGCCAACAGATTTAGATTTGATTGTCACAGAAGGTCTGGGTAAGCGCTGGTCCATAGTTGGACCCTTCGCAACATCTGCACTAAATGTTCGTGGCGGAATTAAGGCTCACGTTGCACGAATGGGCAAGAGTTATTTTGAAATGGGCAGAGAACGTGGCCAGAACGATCCTTGGGATCAAAGTTTGGTCGAAGTTGTCGCAGCTGACATCGACCAGAAACTTCCAGACGCCAATTGGGAAGAGAATACAAAGAAGCGCGATTTAGCTTTAATGAAGCTTAATAAGCTATTTGAAAAAGTGATTAGGCCCTAGATTATTTATCGGATGTGCTTACCAAAGCACGGACTTTCTCAAGTTCAGATTGTTCTGGCGCCTTAGTAGTCTTTAGATTTGGCGAAACCTTTAATTCCCAACCAGTATTTTCAATAGCCTGATTTATATCAACACCAGGATGTAGATATGTCATTGTCAGCTCTAAAGTTTCTGGATCTGGTTCTAAAATTCCTAGGTCGGTAATTACTCGACTTGGACCACCGCCACGTAATCTATTTTTTGCTCTTGAGCCAGGACCTTCGCCAAATCCCATAGATGTTATGAAATCGACCTGCTTTACAAATGTTCTGGTTGTCTGTCGAATAATTATTGCTACTTCTTTACAAGTAGCTGCGATTTCTGTTGCTCCCCCGGCACCTGGTAGGCGCACTTTCGGAGCATCGTAAGTCTGTCCTATAAATGTTGTATTGATGTTTGCAAATTTATCGATTTGAGCCGCACCTAAAAATCCAACATCAATCCGGCCGGATTGCAGCCAATAATTAAAGATTTCGGGCATACCAACAACGGTTAGCGCATGGTTGGCTAGTTCGCCATCACCGATTGACAGTGGCAACTTCTGTGGGTTTGTGTTCACCGTGCCAGATTCGTAGATCAAAAATAGATTTGGCGCTTGCATTGATTTAGCAAGAATTGCTGCGGTGCTTGGGATTCCAATACCGACAAAGCAGGTATTTCCATCTTTAAGAGTTCGGGCGGCTGCGATTGTCATCATTTCATCAGCGGTCCAAGTGGAATTCAAGTTTTCGCTCATTACTTCTTACCTGTCGCACTCTTGCTATAGATCTCGTCATCCAACCATTTACTAAAGTTCTCACGCTCTTTCGAAATCTCATCCCAGGCAATATATTGATTATTATCGCGCTCATAAAAATCTGATGCATAGGATGGCCAAGCACCATTTGGAACAACTGAGATCGCATCAATCAAGTTGCTTGGGATAATTATTGAACTGAACTTAGGTGAGAATTTTTCGACTACCTCTTCGACAGTAACAATTACTTTCGAGGCGGCAAATACCGCTTCCTTTGCAACACCTGTAATCCCCCACATCATTACATTGCCAGCTTTATCTGCTTGCTGAGCATGAAGAATTGTTACATCAGGATTTATGGCTGCTACAGCTGTCAGAACTTCATCTGAGAAAGGCGATTTAACTTCTGAAACGTTCTTAGTGTGGTCCACTAAATCTGAACCGGAATAACCCTTGAGAACCGCAAAACCGATTCCCGAAGCTCCAGCAACATATCTATTTGTCAGACCGGCATGCGTGTGCTCTTCAATTTCAATCTTGTTTGGCCAGCCATTTTGATAGGCATCTCGGAAGCGATGTAGCGAACCAACACCCGGATTTCCACCCCAAGAGAAAATAAGTTTCTTAATACAGCCAGCGCCAATCATTTGATCATAAATTAAATCAGGCGTTAAGCGAACAGCGGTTAAGTCCTTAACCTTCTGGCGGATGATTTCATGGCCTGCTGCAAATGGAATCAGGTGAGTGAAGCCCTCCATGGCTATGAGGTCGCCATTTTTCACATAACTCTCTATCGCTTGGGGTAGCTCTAGAAATTTTGACACCATTAAGCTCCATCTATTAAATCTATTTATCTTGTCGCTATCATAAAGGTAGTAGCGCGAAAGTTAAATAATAAGTACTCTTCAATTTAAGTAAAAACGAATTAGGAGTTCGGATGACGCACAGCAATGTGGCTACAAATATGGCTAATAAAATAGCTGTTGTAACCGGTGGTTCATCTGGCATTGGATCTGCAATTGTTAACAGATTCGTTATAAATGGTTCTCGGGTAATTTCAATTGATTTAAAGAAACCTGAATTTGAAATTGGAACTGTCCAACATTTCGACTGTGATTTGACCGATGAGAGCGCGGTTTCGCAGGTGTTCGAAGAGATTGCAAAGCTGCACCCGCGAATCGACGTTTTATGCGCAAATGCTGGAATCGTGCCGGCCTGGAGCCGCATCGCTGAAACAAATTTTAGTGACTGGAAAAAGGTCATTGATATCAATGTGAATGCGCTCTTCCTGACTATTTCACATGGCGCAAAGTTATTGAGAAAAGGTTCTGGAACAGTCGTTGTTACCGGTTCCATAAACTCGATAAAAGGTGATCCCAATATCGCTTCTTATGTTGCGAGCAAGCATGCTGCACTTGGAATCATTAAGTCTGCCGCCCTTGATCTTGGGCGAGATGGAATTAGAGTAAACGGTGTCGCGCCCGGCCCAATTGCAACCAAGGCGTTGATTTCAAGAATCGAGAAGCGATTGAAGGAAAATAGTGGAACGCTCGACGAGTATTTGGCAAAAATTGCGGACCAAACTGCACTTGGCAGAATTGCAACTGAGGAAGAAGTTATAAACACAATAGAATTCCTGGCTCTTGAACTTTCTTCGGGGATTACCGGTCAATTAATTTCAGTAGATTGTGGAGCATAAAATGAGTTATGACTTAACCGGAAAGACAGCGCTAGTCACTGGAGCGTCGAGAGGTATCGGAGCCGCGGCGGCGCTTTCATTGGCTTCAGCCGGTGCACATGTAATTGCTCATTACAGTTCTTTTAGCGAAGGTGCGATTGAAAACTTAGCTGATATTCCAGAAGCTCGAAAAACTTTCATCCAAGAAGATCTTTCAATTCCAGGATCAGGCAGAACCCTCTGGCAGAAGTCACTTGCCGCCGTGCCAAAAATAGATATTTTTGTAAATAATGCAGCCGTCAATATTGAAACACCATTCGAAGGAACAGCAGAAGTTTGGGATAAGGGCTGGGCTGATACCTTTGCAATAAATGTCTTTGAAGCTGCAAATATCATGAAGGAAGCAGTCGATCATTTTCGCAAAATAGAGGGCGGCGTAATTATCTCGATGTCTAGCTGGTCCGGACAGCGTGGTTCCGCCCTGCCAACTTTGCCAGCGTATGCCGCGTCTAAAGCAGCCGTGAAGGCGTTGACGCAAACTATTGCAAAGAACTTCGCAAAAGAGGGCATCTTGGCCTACATAATTTCACCTGGAATTGTGAAGACCCGAATGTCTGATTTAGCTGCAGTTGTCCGAGGTGGCGAAGAAGCTATGAAATCTCAACTTGTAATGGGCGAACTAGTAAAACCTGAAGAGCTTGGTGAACTTATTGTCTTTCTCTCATCAGGGTCTTGTCGACATCTAACAGGTTCAACAATAGATGTGAATGGCGCTTCATACATTCGTTAGATATCCGTTAGTTTTTCTTAAGGCTTTCTGCCGTTCGAATGCATATTGCTCCGATGAAAATCTTGCATTCCAACACCGAAAAGTTTTAAACTTTTTATAAGCCAAACTCCCTCAATCTTTGCAAACTCGTGTTCATATCCACCCCAGAGATGACCGATCTCTTCCCTATTGTGATATTTGTGCCATGCATATAAATATGAAGTTGATTTAGCAGAGTTGTCACTCTGAAAAGTAATCATTAAATTTGAGATGTGATGGCTAGTAGCTAAGAAGGTTTCTGATAAACCTTTTGAGACCATTTCAAGAATCTTATTTCGTCCCACCAGATTGGCAACCTCTGGTCCGTAATCAACAACAGCATCCAGTGCGAAAAGTTTCGACAGTTCTTCGGGGAGATTGAGATCGAAGTAGTAGCAGTATCGATGGACGAGTTCTTCAATAGCCTGTCGGTCAAGTTGGGAATTTGCGGTATTCACGCCACTAGGTTCCTCTAGTTCCATTGAAATATCTAGCGCCTGATTCATGCCCAGCCCCAGGTGCATTGTTCGCAATGAGAACTACCGAACGGTAAGGCTGAAAAAGTTATTATTTTGTAACCAATTCCCCTGTTAAGAATGGAGCTTTCATGTAAGGATTTCCCCAGATTTCACCTAGATTTCATATTGTCGTCGAAGGGATTAACCACGCGTGCCAACTAGCTCGAATAACGAAGTGCTGATGGAGCTTTCTGGTGTTCGTAAAACTTTTGGAACTATCGAAGTTTTACATGGAATTGATTTACAAATAACTAAGGGAAGCCATGCAGTAATTTTTGGTCCTTCTGGTTCTGGTAAATCAACGGTCCTGCGTTGCATGAATTTATTGGAAGAACCAGATGTTGGTTCAATAAAATTTCTAGGTAATGAATACGGTCCAGGAAGTGGCCGCAAAGAAGATGGTAAGCGCGGTAAGTCAATTGATCTTCGTAGAAAAGTTGGTATGGTTTTTCAGCAATTTAATTTATTCCCTCATCTTTCGGCAATCGATAATCTCGCCCTCCCCTACCGGGCTGTTCGCGGGGGATCTGTCCATGAGGCTCAAGAGCGAGCTGCGCATGAATTAAATAAAGTTGGTCTATTAAAATTTGCCGCAAACTATCCTTCACAACTCTCTGGTGGACAGCAACAGCGGGTTGCAATCGCTCGTGCGCTGAGCCTGGATCCAGAGTTGATGTTATTTGATGAACCAACTTCTGCTCTGGACCCAGAACTAGTTGGTGAAGTTCTTGCTGTAATGCGCGAATTGGCTGAAACTGGAATGACGATGGTTGTTGTTACACACGAAATGAATTTTGCCCGCGAAATTGGAGATCTAAACGTGTTCATGGAAGCTGGAAATATTGTGGCAACTGGTGGGTCAGACTTCTTTGAGAATTGCACTAACCAACGTGCTCAAGAGTTCATTGGATCAGTTCTATGATGCGCAGAGAAGAAGAGGGCGTTGCGCCAATCAACTTTATGTGGCATCTGGTCTGGGATTTCAAATGGGATCTCTTAAAGGGCCTACTGACAGCCGTCAACGTTTCGATTGCTGCGCTTATTCTTTCAATGGTAATTGGCATGCTATTCGCCTTGGCGCGAATGAGCCGATTTAAAGTCTTCTCAATATTCGCAAGTGTTTATGTAAATATCTTTCGTGGTATTCCAGCTCTTGTAAGTGTGATCTGGGTTTACTTTGGTTGGTCCTTACTATTTGGTCATAACTTCACCGTCTATCAAGCCGGCGTGATTGCTTTGACCCTTCTTTACTCCTCCTTCTTCTGCGAAATTTTCCGTTCTGCACTTCAAGCCATCCATAAGGGACAGCGCGAAGCTGGTATGGCACTTGGGCTTACCCGAGGAAGAATCTTTAGATCAATCATGCTGCCACAAGCAACGAAGATTGCGATTCCAAATATTGGCAGTATGTATATCGGAATGATTAAAGACACTTCGACCTTTGCCATCATCGGGATGGTTGAGGTAGTTCGTGTTACACAAAATTTAAACTCAACATACTTCCAGCCCTTCGTTCTTTATACAGCAGCTGCCGGACTTTATGTTGTCATTGCCTTCTTAGTTGACTTTATATTTAGGAATGCAGAACTCAATTTTTCATATCCACCGCAAGGCCGACTCGCTAAATTTCTCAGCAGGAAAAAGAAGAAGAGGATCGAAGGGTTGATGAAATCAACCTGATGATCTTCAATTTTCAGCGGAGAAAGCCCGGGACGTCCCAAACAAATGAAAGGTAATCAAATGCGCAAAAAGATTAGCTTGGCTGCAATAGCTGCACTTGTTGCATCCACTGTAATTTTTGCTGGAGCTAACACCTCAGCAAATGCTGCTTCAAATCCGCTGAATCTGGTTAAGCCAGGCTCATTGGTAGTTGGAATGACTCTGCAATTCAAGCCACAGATGTATCTAGATGAAGCTGGCAAGCCAGCTGGATACGATGTTGAATTGGTAAAGCGTCTAGCTAAGGCACTTCGTCTAAAGCTCGAAATCAAGAACATGGACTTTGCTGGCCTGATTCCTGGCCTAGTTTCAAAGCAATTTGACTTGGTATCAGTTGGATTAACAAAGAATCCAGATCGTGAAAAGTCAATTCAATTCGTCCGTGAATACATGCCTTACACAACTGTATTGGCTGCACGCACAGGAGATGCAACTGGCGCAACAAAGGCGCTATGGAACGTTGCCGGCAAGAAGATAACTGCGCTACAAGGTGCTGCTGCATCTCGTATTGTTAAAGCAGACTTCGCTAACGCAACTCTTGTTGAGTTCCCACAGCAAAATGATGCATTCCTAGAAGTTGTTTCTAAGCGTGCTGATGCAATCGTGGTTGAAGAGAACCTTCTAAACCAATTCAATAAGACCAACCCTGGCCAACTAGCGAAGGTAAAGCTGCCTGCACCACTAAGCCAAGCTTTCGGACAATGGACAGTTCAACTTGGCAACAATGCACTAGATGCAAAGTTAACTCGTTGGCTCTGCACAAACCAAGAGGGTGGATATCTAGCTTCAGTATTCAAGAAGACAATGGGATACACCCAGCCAGCTCTTCCTGAGTGCGAATAGTCTAAATAGCTAAAAGATCCCGAAGTGAGATAACTTCGGGATAGCAAGGAACTCGAACTGGCAACCTGAATAAGGTTGCCAGTTCTCTTAATTTGAGCGTGAAAATTTAACTAATAAGTGGAAGGATTGCAGTTAATGAAGACCTTCGACTTGGTAATTATTGGCGGTGGTCCCGCTGGAATCGCAGCGGCAGCAACTGCTGCTAACCACGGTCTTGAGGTTGCACTTATTGATGAGCGCCCAACACTTGGTGGCCAGATTTATAAAAGAGTTGGACCTGGCTTTAAGGTCAAGAAGGCCAGCGAAGTCGGAAAAGATTATTATCTCGGCGAAAAGTTAATTGCGGAACTAGATAATTCAAAGGTTAATATTTATTTTGAGACCCTAGTCGCTACTATCGAAAACTCTGAAGTTGTCGTCATTCAGAACGGCAAAAGCGCAGAGCGGTTGTCCTTTAGAAAATTATTGATTTCGCCAGGTGCTTATGATCGCCCAGTTGTATTTCCGGGGTGGACACTACCTGGTGTGATAACTGCAGGCGCCGCACAATCGCTAGTCAAAACCCAACGAGTTGCACCTGGCTCTCGAATATTTTTTGCTGGCAGTGGACCGTTGGCTCTTGCCTTTCCAGCTCAGCTAAGTGGTTATGGCGCAAATATTGTAGGAATAATCGAGGCCGCACCTCGTCCTGGAATTCTAAAATCTATTCGAATTGCGCTCTCGGTTCTTGGTAATTTTGATCTTCTGCGTGATGCTGCAAAGTATCAATTCCATTTAATCTCTAACCGAATCCCTATGAACTACCGAAGAATTATTGTTAGCGCTAACGGTAAAAATCGAGTTGAGTCGGTTACTCATGCCAGAGTTGATAAGAATTGGCGAGTAATCCCAGGCACCGAAAAGACTGTTGATGTAGATGCGCTCTGTATTGGCTATGGCTTCTTTCCATCAGTCGAACTATTCCGCTTACTTGGATGCGAATTAGGATATGAAGAGAGCCGTGGTGGCACCGTAGTTAAGTTAGATGAGTGGGGTGCAACCACTGTTGCAAATGTCTTTGGAGCAGGCGATGGAACTGGGATTTCAGGTTCATATGTCGCGATTGCTCGAGGTCGCCTGGCTGCACTAAAGATTGCAGTAGAACTCGGGAAAATTTCTGAAAGTTCGCTATCCAAGTTGGCGGCAGGCTTTAGAAAAACACTTAATCGTAGAGTGAGGTTTCAAGGCGCAATCAATAACGCATATGAAATCAAGAGCGGTATTTATGGTCTTGCAAATGAGAAAACTATTATTTGTCGTTGCGAGTCAGTGACCCTAGAGAGCATTCTTCCGGTTCTTGAATCAACAATTGATCCCTCAGTTGTTAAGGCATACACCAGGTGCGGAATGGGAATGTGCCAGGGCCGAAACTGTCAGCGTCAGATTTCAGCGCTGATTGCAGAGAAGGCGAAGATATCAATCTCGCAAATTACCCAAGCCACCCCAAGATTCCCAACTAAGCCAATCAGTTTGGGACAGATAGCAGACTCAACCGTTAGCTCTGAGAAATACTTTATCGATGCTGAATAGTGATTTCTTGCCTGGCTATTTAAGCCAATCAGAAAATATTGAAGAGCTTCCGAAGCAGAGCGATGTAGTAATTATTGGTGGTGGGCTCTTGGGCACTGCACTCTCCTATTACTTGGCAAAAGCGGGAGTCGAAGTAACTCTTCTAGAACGAAATGACTTGAATCGTGAAGCGTCTGGCACAAATGCTGGAAGTTTTCACTTTCAAATTGCGCTTCATCAATTGACCGAGAATATGACTGAGGCTGATGACAAGCGTTTAGTTGATGAAACCAAGTTGATGTTAGATGCCGCAAAATTGTGGGATGACATTGAGAAAGAATTAAACGCTGATCTTGGAGTTCACTTCACCGGCGGATTTATGGTTGCTGAAACTCAGGAAGAGCTTCAAGTTCTGCGTGATAAGCAACGAATTGAGGAAGCAGCAGGACTAGAAACTCATGTTATGACCGGAAATGAGATGCGGGAATTTGCGCCTTACATGGCCCCAGACTTATCCGGAATCGCTTTCTGTCCAAGAGAAGGCCATGCAAATCCACTTTTAGTTGGTCCTGCTTATGCTTATCGAGCACACGAACTTGGGACAAAAATTCGCACAAACTGCGAAGTAAGTCGAATTGAACAAATCACCGGGAACCCTGGCTATCGATTTAAGGTTCACACTAATCGCGGAACAATTCTCTGCAATCGAGTCGTTAATGCAAGTGGCGCTTGGACTGCCGAATTATCTTCGCAACTTGGTTTGAACTTACCTATGGGACTGAGTGGCTTACATGTAAATGTCACAGAGCCACGCGAGTTCTTCTTAAGTTCGATGATTCAGCACATTGGTCGTCGACTTACTTTGAAGCAGACTGCAAACAATACTTTTATTATCGGTGGCGGCTGGCCTTCTCGAGAAGAGAAATTTCCGCTGCGCTATTCGAACATTTGGGAAAGTGCGGCAGGTAATGCGGCAGTTGCGGTGCGAGTTCTCCCAATGTTGAAAGATGTGCAGCTTGTTCGAGTCTGGTCTGGTGTTTGGGCATATACCAACGACTTTAAACCGATTCTGGGTGAATCTGAAAAGATTCCTGGTTACCATATCGCAATGGTCCCAACTGGTTTTACACTTGGACCCATGGTCTCCCGAATGCTTGCTGAATATATGACGCAACCAGGAACGCAGAACCTTCTTCCAAAAGAATTCCACGTTGATCGCTAACTGAAAAATAGGAGCAAATAAAAAATGGATAGAAATTCCATCGATTGGAAGGGTTACTGGCCCGCAAGCCCTACCCCTTTTAAAGAGAATGGCGATCTAGATCTAGAGACTTTTGGGAAGTTAATTGATTGGTATCTTGATTGTGGAATGCATGGAATTTTTATTAATGGAACAACTGGCGAATGGTTCTCACAAACAATTGAAGAACGAAAAGAGCTAATTGAATTCGTTCTAGATCGAGTAGCTAATCGGATTCCGGTAGTCGTTGGTATTACAACATTTACGGCTCGGGACTCGATTCCATTAGGTGTGCATGCAATGGCCGCTGGTGCTGCAGGCGTGTGCTCCTCTGCCCCGGCATATGCCAAGACTCTTCCAGATGAGACTGTTGCTTACTTCTCGCAGCTTTCATCTGGCATCCAAGGTCCAATAATGATTTACAACTGGCCGCACGGAACCAACATTGAAATTGAGGGCGATTTAGCCGAGCGTTTGGCTGATGTTGAGAACATTGTCGCAATCAAAGACAGCACTGCAAATGGTGATCAATTTAGAGATACCGCTCGCCGCGTAAATGACCGGGTTCGTATTTATGGAAACTTTATGGTTCCGGAAAACTTAAAATTTATGCAGCAATATGGTGGCGATGGAACCATTGGTGGCGGAAGTATTTATGGAAAGGCTGATCCGCTATTTTGGGAAAATTACTGGAGCGGAAATATTGAGGCTGCGCAGAAGCATGCAGCAGCAAATGAAATTCTTCTCGGAAAACTTTGGCAACCTGGTGGTTGGCGCGGAATTTATGGCGCATACCAGAGTCAATTAAAAGCAATCATGAAGATTATGGATCTACCTGGCGGAAGTGTCAGAGCGCCACGTCTGCCACTTACAGACCCAGCTAGTCTGGCTAAAATCAGAGCTGCTTTAATCGAGTGCAATATTCCAGTAGGAATCCCAGTAGGAAAGGAATAGTTCGGTGACAAATTTTCGCGGAGTAGATCATGCAGGTATTGGTGTTGCCAATATGGATGAGGCGTTACTTTTCTGGCGGGACAAACTAGGTTTCACCGAGCTTTACTTTGACTACACCGGTCCAGTTCCTGGCCTTGAAGAAATTTGCAAGAAGAAAGATGTTAAGGCTCGGATTGTAATGCTTGGTAACCGGCACTCAACACGACTTGGACCAGGAAAAGTTAAGTTGGTTCAACGTTTAGATGGCAATGGTGCACCTGCATATCCAGCTGGTATTGGTTATGGCGAAGTTGGTTTAGCTGAAGTTTGCTTGCACACGCTGCATACCGAGAAAATTTTCCGCCACTTAGTAGATGATCTTGGAATAAAATCACTAATGGAGCCACTAAGTGCAAGCGTCGGCGAACAAGGTATTGATCTAGATATTGCATATGTAGCTGACCCTTGGATGGGTAAAGTCGAACTTATTGATGGGAAGGGACTCTGGACTGCGCGTCCTGCAGCACCAC
>CAMCPZ010000029.1 GCA_945876865.1 Bifidobacterium breve
GCAAGTGCCGTCAAGCCAGCCGGAGAACTGTTTACGGGTTCTGGAATGGACACATTTGAAGTTCCAAAAGCTATGTCACTGCAAGATATTGCTGAAACCAAAGCAGCCTTTGTTTCTGCTGCAAAGAGTGCAATCGCTGCTGGATTTGATGGCGTTGAATTGCATGCCGCAAATGGATATTTACTTCACCAATTCTTAGCACCTAATTCAAATGTCCGAACCGATGTATATGGTGGCACCATTGAAAATCGCTGTAAGTTTGTAATAGAAGTTCTAAATGCAGTGGCTGAAGCGATAGGCGCGGATAAGACTGCAATTAGAATTTCGCCGAATGGCACATTTAATGATATTGCCGAAACTGAAATCGAAGAGACCTATACCTATTTGATTGATGCAATTAATGGAATGGGACTTGCTTATCTACATGTATCAAATCAATTTGGTTTTGATTCGATACCTTTTGCTCGAAAGCTTTATTCAGGATCCCTAGTTGCTAATTCAGGCTATGCAGATAAAACTAAAGTTGAAACCGCGAAACGAATTATTGAAACAGGTGAAGCAGATTTATTTAGTTTTGGCAGGTTGGCACTCGCTAATCCAGATCTGCCAAAGCGATTGGCCCAGGGGTTAGAGCTAAATTCTGGGGATTCTAAGACCTTCTATTCAAGGGGCCCAATCGGCTATACCGACTATCCAGTAGCCCCATAAAGGCCATTTCAAGGCTGATTCATAGGCGTAAATCAGGCAAAAGTTACCGGATTGTTACCGGGTGGATATTTGACGGTGGTCAAAAGTAGGGCAAGATTTGCCTACTAGTTTGCTCCGTCGGTAAAGACCGGTGTTCAGCAATCAAGAAAAACCTTAAGGAGAAAATGCATGAAAATTTCTAAAAAGTTTTTGGTAGGCGTTGCTGCAGCAGCACTTGCCGCAACTGGAATTTCAGCAATGAATGCAACATCTGCGAATGCAGCTTGTGACAAGCCAATTCTAATCGGAGCCGCAATGGCTGGAACTGGATTCATGGCACCATTCGACGGACCTGCACTTGAGACCGCAAAGATTGCGGTATCTCGTTTGAACAAATCAGGCGGTATTGATGGTTGTAAAGTTGTTTTGAAGTTTGTTGATACTGGAACAAACCCTGATAAGGGACAACAGATTGCAACTCAATTTGTTGCTGAAGGCGCAAAGCTTCTTCTTGTAACTTGCGACGCAGACATTAACTTGAAGTCTGCTCAAGTTGGCGAAAAGGCTGGCGTTCTTGTTATTGCACCTTGCGTGGGATCAACAGCAATGGGCCCAGATAATGGATTGAAACTTGGTTACTCACTAGGTTCAGCTGTTCCTGGCGAAGCTGCGATCATGGCTGAATATGCATACGCATCACTTGGAAAGACCGCAACTCTTTTCAAAGATATGTCAATTGCATATACAACTAGCCAATGCGATTCATTTGCAAAGCGCTTCAAGGAACTTGGTGGAACTATTAAGTCAACACAAGAGTTCAACCAAACCCAAGCAGGAGCACTCGATAAGCCAGTAACTGCACAGGTAGCAGCTGCTAAGGCAGATGCTGCTGGCGTAATTGCACTTTGTTCATACCCAGGCGGCGGAGCTGAAGCACTTGGTGCTATCCGCGCTGGTGGAATAAAGACACCTGTAATTTCAGGTTTCGGTATGGATGGAAACTTCTGGGCTGGAGCAGTTCCAAATCTTTCTAACCACTATGTTGTCACATACGCATCAGTTCACGGCGATGACACAAATGCAAAGATCCGAAGCATTCTTGCTGCTTTCAAGAAGGCAACCGGATCAGCTGCTGCAACTTCAGGTCTAATCACCGGAGCTGCATCAATTGAAGCATTTGCACTTGCTGCAAAGCGTGCTGGTTCAACAGACGGTAAGAAGCTTGCCGCTGAAATGGACAAGTTCTCTAATGAGAAGCTAACAGCAGGTCCAACTTCATTCACACCATCACTTCACGTGAATGTGTCTCGTCCAATGGCGATTTTGAAGACCACCAATGGCAAGACAAAGCTTGTGAAGTATGCGGCTGCAAAGAAGCCAACCTTCTAATAGCTACAAGCAAATAAGTAGAGAGGGTGTGCGGCATCAGGTCGCGCACCCTCTTTTTATTGTTATTCTGCGGTCTTGAAGGACTTTCAAGAAGGGAGCAAAAGCTTGGATCAAAAATCTTTTCATGCCAATGAAATTAGCAAATCTTTTGGCGCCCTTCAGGTTCTAGATAATGTAACTTTAAATATAAATCCAGGAGAAATCGTTGGCCTACTTGGTCCAAATGGTGCCGGCAAATCAACTTTTATTAACATCTTGGCTGGATACGAGAAACAAGATGGCGGAACAGTTGTTGTTGAAGGAAAGCCACTTGATGGTTTAAAACCAAATGCTCGTGCACGTTCCGGTATTGCCAGAACGTTTCAATCAGGTCGCCTATTTGGAAATTTAACGGTTGCCGAAAATGTTGCCTTAGGCGCGATAGGTTTAGGTGAATCCAGAAAAGTTGCACGCGAACGGTCTGAAACAATTTTAGAAATTTTAGGTATTGAAAAGCTCTCGCCATATGCAGCAGGAAGCATCTCTCACGGTAACGCCAGATTAGTTGGCCTTGCACGTGCGGTAGCCGCACACCCAAAGTATTTGATCATGGACGAACCAGCTGCAGGTCTTAATGAAGATGAAGCTCCAAGATTGTTGCACGCGCTAGAAGTTATAAGAAAAAATATTGGCTGTGGCATGTTGCTAGTAGAACATAACGTTAAGTTAGTTACTCAGGCTTGTAGCAGAGTTGTTGTTCTAGCAACCGGAATTTTAATTTTTGATGGCAATCCACAGGATGCGTTGAACAATGCCGATGTGAAAACTGCCTATCTTGGAAATGCTGGGGTGCACTAATGGCGCTTCTAGAAGTTACAAATTTGGTAGCTGGATATGGGAAAGTTGAAGTTATTTCAGATGTTTCATTTACTTTAGAGCCAGGAAAATCAGTTGGCATCGTAGGACCAAATGGCGTCGGTAAATCAACGTTGCTCCAAGCAATTGCAGGTGGAATTGCACCAAAAGGCGGGTCCATAACTTTTGACGGAAAAAATATTGCTGGCAAGAAGCCAGAAGATATTGTGCGATTAGGGCTTTCATTAGTTCCAGAAGGCCGCCAGATATTTAGCGGACTTACAGTGAAGGAAAATCTCTCACTTGGTTTGACCGGTCGCCGCAATAAGAAAGGCGCAACCGAAGCAATTCTTAAAATGCGCGAACTCTTTCCAGTTCTTTCAACACACGAAAATCATCAGGCCGGAATGTTAAGTGGTGGACAGCAACAACAATTAGCAATTGCACGTGCTTTGATTTCGGAACCAAAAGTTTTATTGCTTGACGAGCCAAGTCTGGGATTAGCCCCAACAGTTATTACCGATGTTTTTGATCGCCTGAAGGAAATTATCGAGATGGGGACAGCGGTTGTTATTGTTGAACAACGAGCCAACCTAGTAACGTCATTTGCCGAAAAGACGATTGTTATTCGAGATGGCAAAGTGCAGTCGACACTTACTCCAGCAGATGCCGCAAATTCCGAATCTTTACAACGTTCTTACTTTGGGGCTGGTGAATAAATGGTTCAGTCAATACTTGATGCAATTAGTCTCGGTGGTCTTTATTCCTTAGCGGCCCTCGGCCTTGGCCTGGTTTTTGGTGTGATGCGCCTGGTTAACTTTGCTCACGCTGAATTGATAACAATTGCGGCATATACATTGGTATTAACAGCACAATTTCCACTAGCTGTAAGTTTGATTTTTACCGTCATAGTTACAGTATTTGTTGCACTTCTAATGGAATTTTCGGTTTATCGCAGATTGCGTGGAGTAAATCCAGCAATTATGTTGATCGCATCTTTCGGACTTTCAACTGTTCTACAGCGTGTTTATGAGTTAATGTTTGGAGCTCTTCCAAGATCAGCAGTAGTTGCACCATTCCTCCGTGGTGATTTTAAGGTTGCTGGACTTTCAATAACTATCTCAAGCATCATCACAATTGTATTGACCATAGTCATTCTGCTAGCGATGGGTTACCTCATCGAAAAAACCTCACTTGGCCTACAACTTCGCGCTGCATCTGCAGATTTTAAGACTGCTCGACTTTTAGGAGTCAGATCAAATCGGTTGATTAGTGCAGCTTTTGGTCTTAGTGGTGTTCTCGCAGCATGCGTTGCTCTGATTTTAGTAATTCAAAATCCACAGATCAGTCCTTATTACGGCCTTAACATCACAATTCTTTCGCTAGTTGGAATTGTTATTGGTGGAATTGCCTCACTGCGCGGTGCTGCTCTTGGTGGATTCATAGTTGGCGTCGTTCTAAGTTCGCTAAATACCCTGCTTGGAAATGGCCGAGTCTATGCATATAGCTGGCTCTTTATTCTGGTCTTGGTCATCTTGTTAGTGCGTCCAGGAGGGCTCTTAAGTAAGGGCTCTGAATTGGAGCGTGTCTAGTGAAGCACGGTGGCGTAACTAAATTCTCAATTCAAAACCTACTTGGGCCAATTATTGTTCTAATTCTTTTAACACATTTTGTGGGCGGCGCTTCAACTAGCTTGCAGTTGGTTACACAAATGGCTCTCTGCTTATTTGTAATGGTTCTCGCGCTTCAAGTCTTTGTTGGAAATTCAGGTGTTCTCTCATTTGGTCATGGCGCATTCGCACTGATTGGCTCTTATGTATCTGCGATGTTAACTGCACCAGTAAATATCAAAGACAATGCCCTGTCCATGAACCAGCTGTGGGAGCCACTAGTTTCACCTCAAGTAAATATTTATGTCGCACTAGTTATTTCGGCCGCAGTGAGTGGGCTAATTGCAGCCATCACTGGAATTTTCTTAATGCGCTTAAATGGACTTGCTGCGGGTATTGCTACCTTCGCCCTATTGGGAGTGGCTTATAACGTCTTTTTCAATAACAAGAAGATTGGTCCGGGATCTCAAGCCCTGCCTGGAGTTCCTCTGATTGAAAACAATTGGATTCTGCTCCTTCTGGCAGTTCTCTCTCTAATTATTGTTTACTTTATAAATATTTCCAGGATCGGCAGAACTCTTCGCGCAACTCGCGAAGATGCTATGGCAGCGCCAGCACTTGGAATAAGTATTTTTAAGGTCCGACTAATCGCCTTCATCATTTCTGGTGCAGTAGCAGGCCTTGCCGGGGGAATGTATTCACATGTTGCAGGAACCTTTCAAGTTCAAGATTATTACTTGGAATTTACATTTATAACTCTTTCAATGTTAATTGTTGGTGGCAGTGCAAGTATTTGGGGCGCACTTGTCGGCACCTTCTTAATTACCGCCGTTGGCCAGGTGTTATTAATGATGGAGCAAGACCTGCCCGTATTTGGGATACAAGTTCAAATTCCACTTGGTTCGCGTGCCGTGATAATCGCGCTAACTTTCGTAGCAGTGCTGCTCTGGCGATCAGGTGGCATAACAAATGGTAAAGAATTTAGAATTCCAAAATTAAAAAAGATAAGCTAGAAAATGAGCAAGGTTTATCTCTTTGTCGCGATTGATGTAAAACCAGGTAGACGAGAAGAATTTCTTGAAAAGATTAAGATCCATGGGGCGCATATTCGCACCGAAGATGGTTGTGAATCCTTAGAGATTTTCACTAGTTCACAGAGCGCCAACCAAGTTTGTGTCTGGGAAGTTTGGAGAAATCGCGCGCTATGGGATGTGCATATGGCTAATGAAGCAAGTGCGGCTTGGCAGAAAATTGCATCTGAATATGTAAATGGTGAGCAAATAACTGTTCTGGACTCCATCTAAAAATGGATGTAGAAGATCGTTCAGTCTTTGAATTGCCGTATGTAAAACCTGACAAGACCATTTCTATAGGAAAATCTGAAGATCAAGTAATTGATTTCTATCTTCCGCAGGATCAAAGGAAACCATTGATAGTTCTGATTCATGGTGGATATTGGCGCCCAGAATATGATCGTAAGCATCTGGCCCCGCTAGCTAGAGCACTAGCAAATATTGGCTGGCCGGTTGCACTCATCGAATACCGTCGAATTATTGGTAATCCTGATGCGATGATGAGCGATGTAATTAGCGCTATCGAAGAAGTTTCAAAGTCATATCCAAATCTAATTCTGGTTGGGCATTCTGCCGGTGGGCATCTCGCACTAATTGCTTCCCATAAATTTGGTGCATCGGCCATAATCGCTCTTGCACCACTAACGAACTTACTTGCAGCAGAAGAATTAGATTTAGATGAAGGTGCGGTCTCAGATTTCCTTGGTACGCCAGCATCTCTAAGGTCTGATTTAGATCCAATGCGACTTTCGGCTCCAACAGCGCCCACCACAATTATTCATGGCACCTTAGATCTCCGAGTTCCAATTGCTTTTTCTCGTTATTATTTTGCGCAGAAAGCAGGGCCAAATATGCACTTTATGGAGTTCGAGAATTTAGGTCATTTCGAATTAATCGACCCGAGGTCAGAGATTTTTACCGAAATCTCCCGAGTTCTTGACTCTTTGAGTTAAATCTAACAAGTAGGGTTTTGCTTATGGCCAAGAAAATAATTGTGCATGCAGGTTTCCATAAAACCGGGACCACTGCAATTCAATCTAGTTTTTTTGCAGCAAGAAATGAATTGAACAAGCTAGGAATTACTTATCCGGATGTGGGTGGAAAAGCCCACCACAAAGCTATCTACTCACTTATGGCAAAGACTTGGGGCTGGGAAGATCGGGGCGGAGTCCTAGCCACAGATAAAAAATGGAAAGGCTTTATTAAGCAGATTAAGAAGGCCAAATCAACAGCACTTATAAGTTCAGAGTTTTTATGTGAGCTAAACGAAGAGCAAATTATTCGATTTAAGAAAGATTTAGATTGCGCTGATATCAAGATTTACTTCACTCTGCGGCCATTGTTAAAGATAATTCCATCGGCCTATCAACAACATTTGAAAATAGGAATCAAAAGCAGTTACGAAAAATGGCTACATTCCATTCTAGATGAACCCGGAGTTTCAACGATAACTCCATCTTTCTGGGTTCGGCATATGCATGCAGATGTATTGGCCAAATGGGCCAAGCACTTTGGGAAAGAGAATGTCATCATAATTGTGGTTGATGAAAAGCAACCGGACTTTATGTATCAAGAGTTCAATAACTTGCTCTCACTTAAGCCAGGATTCTTAAAGCCGCAGTTAGATCAAGATAGTAATCGCTCACTTACTCTAGATGAGATAACCTTGTTAAACACAATTAATAAGAAGTTTTCAAAGAAGCGAAGCTGGCATGACTATGAAACTTTCATCAGAAATGGATCTATTAAATACCTAACAAATAAAGTGGTTCCAGAGCCTGATGCAACAAGATTGCTAACCCCGCAATGGGCGGTCGATATAGCAAAGAACGTTTCAAAGAAGAATGTAGAAGAAATCAAGGCTCTAGGAATAAAAATAATTGGTGATTTAGATTCATTTGAAAGCGCACAGATTCCGATTGGTGAAAATCCAGAGATAACAATGATTCCGGTTGACTTGGCAGCCAAAGCTTTAGTTGCAATGGATCTACGAGTGGTTGAGAAACTGCCTACTCGATATGTGGCAAAAGTTCTCTGGAAAATGATTAAGCGAGATATTCGAAAGAAGCTTTAGCCACATTCCCTACTAGCGAGGAAACCTAAAGTTCATCTTCTGTAAATTCTCAGTTTTCTCAAAGAAAAATCGGAGTTAATACTCGAGGACTAACTTCCCTCTATGAGCACCCTGGATTATCAAGGCGGAGAAATTCTCGCCGCGCTCGAGAGCCAATTCAAGCCCAAGTTAGTAGCCAAACCTAAGCCAGTTATCAAGATTTCAAACGTGATTGTCTGCTCATTTTTTACCAGCGATGAATATTACAAGAGCCACGGAGCAAGGCTTAAAGCCAATTTAGAAGATCTTGGTGTTTCAGTTGACCTCCGCGAAATCACGAAAAAAGAGGGCGAGGACTGGGCTGCCATTTGCCGTAAGAAAGTTGGATTCATAGCTGAAGTTTGTGCCGCAAATCCTGATAAGAAAGTTTTCTGGATTGATGTTGATTGCGAATTATTTAGGCTACCGGACTTTATTCTTAACTCAACAGCGGACATTATTGGATTTCAGCGCGGATTTAGCAATCCAAATAAAATTGGTTATGAAAATCGAGGACGCTTCTGGGAGCCATGTTTCTGGGGAATAAACAACACACCGCAAGCCCGAAAAATGATTCAAGCGGCGGCAGATTTTGAAGCGGTTGCGACAGTACGAGCCACAGACGATTTCTTCTTCGAAGAAGCTTGGCGTGCAACTTCTTCAAATATGACGTTTCAAATAATTCCGTCAAATTGTGCAGTAGATAAGGGAACGGGAACCCTAGAAAGTCATGAAGTATTCTTTAGATTTGGTTCTAGCGGACAAGTTGAAAATTTCAAAGACAAAGTAGAGCAACATAAGGGCAGCAAAGCAAAGAAAAAATTCAATCCAAAGCGAGATCTACTGAATCTTGCCAAGTTGATTGAAGAGAAATTACCTGAAAACATCTCAGCAAAAGCTCGAATGATTGTCGATGCCTCAGGCATCACCGGATTTCTAACTGGAAGGAAGCATAATAATTTAGCGAACCAGAATGTGCATGAACTTGTAAAAGCTGGAAAAGCCGGAAACCTTAAGAAGTTCAATGAAACATTTGAAGTTTTCAAACGTAAGACTCTTCCCAACCGCTATGAAACTGCTGCAATTAAAGTTGCCTCAAGTTTCTTGGCCTACTCAACGAAGCCAAGCGAGAAGAAGACAATAATTTCATGGTGGGAAAATCCATATCCTGGAAATTATGGCGATTGGCTTACGCCATTTATCTTTAATCATTACACCGACTCCAAAATAATTTTCCAAAGCCTTACAACGCAAGCACGCAGGAAGCATTTAGTAAGCCTTGGGTCAGTTGGCCGATTCATTAAGAGTAACTCCGTCGTTGTTGGCACTGGCGTAAGTTCTTTCAAACATGCCTTAAACCCAAAGGCTGATTACATATCGGTTCGTGGCCCACATACCGCTGAACTGCTTTTGCAATCAGGTGGACCTAAGGTTGAAAGCTTTGGTGATCCAGCCATTGTTTTATCTCGAATTTTGCCTTTCACTCGCAGCGAAACCAATGGTCGAATCGCACTTATTCGCCACCACACTCATCTGCAAGCACCTGTTAAGTTGCCCGAAAATTACGATGAACTCTCAGTTCAAATTTCGCATCCCAATGATGTAGTTGCCTTTATTGAAAAGCTTCATGAATACGACAGCGTTGTCACAAGTGCGATGCACGTAATGATTACCTGCCAAAGCTACGGAATTCCTTGCGCACTAGTGGTGTTCGATGGATTTGAAGATTATGTTCATGGTGATGGAATTAAATATTCGGATTATGCACTTGGTGCTGGAGTAGCTGAATTGAATCCGGTCTCAATCAACCCCAAGATTGATCAAGCCGAAATCAAGAGGCTTACGCATGAAATTAAAGTTTCAGAACGCAAAATATCTGAGGTAGAAGCTGCAATTAGAGCCGGAATTTCAAAAGTAGCGAATTAACTACTTAAGACCTTCGTTAGCTCGATCTAAATCTGCTTGAAAGTCGACCTCTACCGCAAACAAATCTGAGATATCTACTGGCTCCATTTCGATGCCATTCTTCTCAATCGCAAGTTCAAGCCCACGTTCAAAATAATCTTGATCAGTACAATTTTCTAATTGTGTAATTACGTTGGCTTTCTCGTGGGCAGAAATGAAGTTAATACCAACTGCTTCACCTAGCGCGTTCTTAACCGTCTTTGAAAGTTCCTTAATGAATCCTTTTTCGTTTACCGTGTATTTAACTTCCTCTTCAGCAGTCGCTGATGTATTTACACAGACAAAAGATTTCTCATTTTTTATTCGGTCTGCCACACGTTCAAGAACCTTTGAATCAAATACAACATCTCCGTTTAACCATAAGACACCGGATTCTTGGCTAGCACGAAGAGCTTTGAGCAAACTCTTTGATGTATTTGTTTGGTCATAAACTTCGTTATATACGAAACTTGCATCTGGATGTGCTTCGATAATCATTTCAAGTTTAAATCCAACAACAACTGTAATTCGCGCTTTATCTCCGAAGACCTTCGAAACATTCTCCATTTGTTGTTGCATAATCGAGCGGCCATCAGATAAAACAGTAAGCGGCTTTGGCCAAGGTTTTCCTAAACGTGTTCCCATACCTGCTGCCAAAATCACAACTTGAATAGCCATCTCTATCTTTCCAACCCGTCTATTACTAAATATTCCCTGTCAGACGCGATAGATTACCGCTTATGGCTGCAAATCTTCGGACCTTAGACATTGATCAGGTCACCAAGATTTCAGATGTGCTCGAGGCATTTGAATCAAGCAATCAAGATTTGCTTCTGGTCGATGCGAATTCCGTAGTAACTAAACCGCATCTAGAGCTATTGACCGATTACCCAAGAACGGTAACAACGGCTCTTGTGGCAAAGTTAAAAAATGGAGAGACTCGAGTAAGCCAGGGGCGAATCTCTGGTGCTAGTTCTGGCTATCACGAAGTCGGACATGGCAATCACACATTCCTTGGAATTATCCGACTTTCACAATTCCAGAGGAATGAAATTATTGAAGTTCTTTCAAAGGTAAAAGATACAAATCATTCGGGAAATGCCATTGATCTAATTCTTGTCGCGCTGGTTCGCGCAGCTCTTGTAGTTGCACCAGCTGAAGTTTCAGGAGCGCCCTTTATCAGGAGTAAAGATGCAAACGAACGCGCCGCAACACAAAATCAAATAGCAGCGCTTAATGATGCCCGCTTGCGTCTCAAGCTAGCGAACCGTGCCAACGATGGCTTCTTTTCGGTCTTCTTCCTGCGGAAAATTTCTAAGCTTTTTACCTGGCTAGCAGTGCGGTTAAAGATGACACCAAACCAAGTCACCTTGATTTCATTCGGAATTGGATTGTTATCTGCATATGAATTTAGTAAGGGTAGTTTCTGGGCAATTTTTGCAGGAGCAGTCTTGCTTCAACTCAGCATTATTATCGACTGTGTCGATGGTGAACTGGCTAGGTATACCCGCCAATTTTCACAATTGGGCGCTTGGTTAGACGCGATAACTGATCGAATAAAAGAGTATTTAGTTTTCTTTGCACTCGCATATGGGGCTGCAAAAAACGGACACGACCTTTGGATTCCTGCAATGGGAATGATGTTGTTTCAAACATTTAGACACTTATCTGACTACAACTTTGCCCGGATCAATAAAATAAGAAGCTCATATTTAGCACCACTTGATTTCGATCTAAAGAATGATGGATATATCTCTGTAGAGCATGAAAAGAAGAGTCGTTTGGAATATTGGGCAAAGAAAGCTG
>CAMCPZ010000030.1 GCA_945876865.1 Bifidobacterium breve
ATATGTCTCAAGACTTGGTGCGACTGTGCGTTCTTCTAATTCAGGATCGAGAATGACCATGAGTTCATATCTACGCATAAGTTAACCCCACCTCCTCTGGACTAAAGCGGCCACGGAATTTCCGCGGCAGGAGGGTTATTGCTCCTTCGCGAAATCCACGGGTGTGGCTCTCTTGAAGGAAGGCTAAGCGTAACCCTGTCCGACGCCAGATAAAAATTCAAGGTTCTGTGGACCAAATTTTGGTGTGGACCTACGCATAAGGCGCAGGCAGAACCAGGTCAGGGCCCCAACTCGAAGCACGATGGCGACCGCATAGGC
The DNA here is from genome assembly GCA_945876865.1 of Bifidobacterium breve. Classification (GTDB taxonomy): domain Bacteria; phylum Actinomycetota; class Actinomycetes; order Nanopelagicales; family Nanopelagicaceae; genus AAA044-D11. The sequence goes on from CAMCPZ010000030.1 coordinate 319, forward strand.
CCAGGCGGGGATAGCGAAGTTGGTGCCCGAGACTTCCGCCAGGTGTTGCCAAATTGCAAAGTGATAAATCAATTCTGCAAATTGCCAGACCCAGAAATCGAAACGATCTTTCTTATCTATCATTGCAAGAATTGCGAGCGGTGTTAACCACAGAACATATTGCGGTGAATAAACCTTGCTGGCAGTTACAAAGATGGCAACTATAAAAAAGGCGATTGTGGCCAACTTTGGAACTTCTGGAATTCCATAAACAAATAATGTGAAGGCAAGTGCGCCCACCGCAAATGCGATGAGTGAAATTAGATTTAAGTGTTTAATACTTAATCCAAAAATTTCTAAAGCGTGCCAGATCGAACCCCAATCTGCCGTTCGTTCAGAGTTCAATTTAAAGAATCTCAACCAACCAGTTGGAGTAGTAATAATGAATGGCAAATTAATTAGTAACCAAGTTATAAAGGTGATGGAACAGTAGCGAACCAACTCTCTAATCTTTGATTTTCTGATCAGGATTAAGGCGATTGGCAACAATAAAACTATCGGGAAGAATTTGGTTGCAATCGACAATCCCAGCGCTATTGCGCTCTTATGATATTTTCCAACATCAAAGTAATAAATTGCGGCGAGCGCGCTTATCACTGCCCAGATATCCCAATTTATATATAAGGATGCGACAACTGCTGGCGCAATTGGAAGTAGGTACCAGAGCTCTGGCTTTAATTTCTTCAGAAAAACTACTGTTGCAATAAAGAGCAGCGCAACTAGCAGAGCATTGATGTCAAAATAATTTACGAATTTATCTTCGCCATCGCCAACTAAGAAGGAGGTTACCCACATGATCAGACCAGTTACTGGTGGATACTCAACTGCGTTGGTTGCACTGCTGTATGGCCAACTATTTGTTATTAATCCACGGGCTCCGAAAAGTGCTGGAAAATCTGAATAACAGGCGTGAATGTAATCGCCGGGGGGCGTCCACCCATTTGATCTACAGTAATCAAATTTAATAAATGAAAGCAGGGCTGCGACGATTGCGAGAAGGACTGCGCTCTTCGCAATTAATTTCATTGCCTTGCTGCGAGTTTCTTCTTCTTAGTAGCCCCAGATTCATACTTCCCGGCAAGCTCTGGATCAAGAGTTGGGACTGCATCCAAATAAGAAACTGAATCGGTACCGCCGACATATGCTGGCTCTGGGAATTGGGTTGCGGGCATTCCCTTTTGAGCAAGCTTTGTATATGTATTCCAAACTTGTGCCGGGAAAGTTCCGCCGGTGAATGCAAAGTTTCCATCAATTCCATTTAGTGACAGGGAAGCGTTATCCATAAACATTGTTACCGTGGTTGCAAACTCTGGGGTGTAACCGTTAAACCAAGCTGATGCATTGTCAGTAGTTGTTCCGGTCTTGCCTGCTGTTGGGCGACCGACGCCACTTGCTGCTGCTACACCTGTTCCAGATAGTGTTCCTTGGGAAAGTGCATAAGTTAAATCTGCCATCACATCAGGTTGAAATACTTGCTGCGCTTGAATTTTTCCTTCGTAAAGGACGCCCTTATTTGAACCCAGTACCTCTTTAATTATGAATGGGGTTGCGTAAATTCCATTCGCGGCAAAAGTTGCATATGCCGCAGCCATATCAATCACATGAGGCGAGGCAACACCGAGTGAAATCGATGGGGTTGGAATAAGTGCAACCGAGGTAGGAATTCCTGCTCGCCTTGCAACATCTACAACGTTCTCAAGTCCGGCTGCAATTCCGAGTGGCACATAAACCGTGTTGATCGAATTTGCAGTTGCGTAGGTTAAATCAATTTCACCTTCTTGCTTATTGCCGTAATTAAAGACTGGATATGGCTTACCTAAATCATCAAAAACTTGTGGGGATTTTCCACTCCAGATTGAAGAAAGTGGGATTCCTTGTTCCAGTGCCGCAACTAAAGCAAATGGTTTAAAGCTAGATCCGGCTTGGGTAATTGATTGCGTTGCACCATTTAATTGTTTTACTAAGTAATCTTTTCCACCGTAAAGGGCGACAATTTCACCAGTGCCTGGCCTAATTGAAACTAGGGCTTGATTGAAATTCTCAGGAGTGTTCTTTGGGCCGCGCGCGTCCATAGCCCGGACCGAGGCTTCTTGGTTTTTGCGTATAAGCGTTGTTTTAATTACATATCCGCCGGTTTGTAATTGTGACTCGGTAAATCCTAATTTTTCTAATTCCCGAACTACCCAAGACATTACATAACCTTTAGGGCCGGCAAGCGCTCCTGAAGTTACACGTTCTCGAATTGCTGGATATTTTAATTTTGCCGCAGCATCGGCGGTCAACCACTCCTTTGAAACCATTCCATCTACCACATATTGCCAACGCGCTTTTAACCTTGCAGTGTTCTCTTTGCCATATGAAGGATCGTAGTAACCTGGTGAACGCAGAATACTTGCCAAGATTGCAGCTTCCGAAATTGATATTTGGCTTACGCTCTTACTGAAATAAACTTCAGAAGCGGTTTGAATTCCATATGAACCACGACCAAAATAAATTGTATTTAAATAACTTTCTAAGATGTCATCTTTCGACATCTGGTTCTGCAGCTTCATAGCAATAATAAGTTCTTTAACTTTTCTTGTGATTGTTCGCTCTGGGGTTAAGAAAGCCGTTTTTGCATATTGCTGGGTGATCGTCGACCCACCTTGGGCATTTAGCGAACCAGATTTCAAGTTGTTGAAAAAGGCGCGAGCGATTCCGATTGGGCTTACTGCGCTCTGAGTGTAGAAATTGCGGTCTTCCGCTGCCATGACAGCTTGGCGAACATGAAGTGGAATGTTTGCAAGCTTTACAACTTGTCGATTTTCCGAACCGAGCCGGCCAATTTCTTGACCATCCGCATATTGAATAATTGTTGATTGACTATTAACAAATGCATTTGGATCAGGAATGCTTACAGCAAAGTAAGCATAGGCAAATCCGAGAACTCCAAGGATGAAACCGCCCCCAATAGTGAAAACACCTATTTTGAATAGTTTTCCCTGCAAAATCTTCATTACTTAAGGCTACCTTCCAAATCTTAAAATTAACGACCTCTTAGGGATTTCTCATGAAGATGCCAGCTCTTCAATTCACGGGCTGGTTTCCAATCGTCATCTTCAAGGGTGTGCACCTTTCGTGGTGCTTTCCGAGTTCGCCCATCTCCCAACAGGAATGAATAAATTAGGTGGTTCCACCCACACTCTAAACAAACTTCAACGGTGTAAACCCGGAATTCACCATATTCATTCTGCATCTCATCTAATTCGGGTAGGGATTTAATCCGACCTGAATATTGGCCAAGTTGATCCCCAAATGCGTGCCGCAATTCTCGAATCTCTACTTTTTTACAGACCGGACAAGGTCTAGAGGTAATTTCACCATGATGCTTTGCTGCGCGCTTTAAATATGGATCTGCATCACATGCATCCATTGCGGAAGATGAACCACGGAAGAGTGCAAGCAAGGTTGAGCGACGATCAAGTGAATAATCGATGTTATCTCGGCGCGACCACATAATGGCTAAGAATAATCCAACTTTGGTGATTACGCTTTGCGCTATGAAGCTAATAGCTCGGTTTGGCTCACTTCCTAAATTGCTTCGGGTGAGGTGGACTGGACAACTTACTGATGGAATGTTTCAGTCGGCACTGGCATCCTTTATTTTGTTTTCACCAGAGCGCCAGCCAGATGCATTTAAAGCAGCGCTAGCTTTCGCTGTGGTTCTACTTCCATATTCAATTGTTGGCCCGTATGTTGGAATTTTTCTAGATCGGTTTAGCCGAAAACGAGTAGTTCAATTTGCTAATTTATTTCGCTCACTAGATCTCTTAATTATCGCTTATCTGATTTACAAAGGTTCGACTGGAATTGTGTTAACTCTCTTTGTTCTGCTCTCTTTTGGTGCGAATCGTTTAATCCTTGCAGGGCTATCGGCCGGTCTTCCATTGATGGTTAGTAAAAAGGTTTTAGTTTCAGCAAATGCTTTAGCCGTTACTGGTGGAACAATTTCTGTTGTTATCGGTGGTGGGCTAGGGATTGCAGTTAAAAACGCCTTGAATTTAACAGATGCTGGTGACTTTGTTGATGGCGTTCTAATTTTAATTAGCGCTGGTGGATATTTGCTCGCTGCAATCTTTGCTTCGCGTTTGGGTAAATCTGAAATTGGTCCACAAGACCATGAAGTTCCGCAGGAGGTTCGTGGTTTTGGAGAGGTGTTACAAGGATTTAACGCCTTAAAAAAACATGGCGATGCTTTGCGCGGAATTTTTGGGACTGGTGTTCAGCGAGGTGGAATCACCGCACTTACTTTGATGGCGCTGTTATTAGAGCGAAATACATTTAACGATCCAAGCGACCCCGATGCTGGTCTAAGAGGTTTTGCTTATGCCTTAGCGATTGCTGGAATTGGAATTGGCTTGGGTGCGCTTGCTGGGCCTTATGGTGTCGCAAAGTTTGGTCGACACAAATGGATGCGAATTTCTATGATTGCTCCGATTGGTTTCCTGATAGTTTTTGGTCTCTTTCCAAATGAATTCATGATGATTTTGACTGCATTTTTTGTCGGGGGCTTTGGCCAAAGTTACAAAATCACTAATGATGCTTTAGCCCAGTCCAAGATTGTTGATGAGTTTCGCGGGCGAATATTTGCTTTTTATGATGTTGCTGTAAACGGTGCAATAGTTTCTGGTGCAATGATTGCTGCGCTAACCCTGCCACCAAGTGGTGTTTCCTTAGTTCTGCCTTGGTTAATTGCGATTTCATACACACTCGCTGCACTGGTATTACTGCGAAAATCTAAATTTTCGACTGATTCTCGCTCCACCACTTAAGCAGTTCAGCTTTTGCAACATCTGGACCAAGCGGTCCGTGATCCATTCTTAAATCTAATAAGTATTGATAGGCGCGACCAACAATTGGTGATGGTGAAATTCCCAGAATAGCCATGATTTCTAAACCATCTAAATCAGGGCGGATTTTCTCTAGCTCTTCTTCTGCCATAAGTTTCAAAATTCGCTCTTCCAGCGAATCATAAGTTTGCGCAAGGCTCTCGGCTTTACGTTGATTCCTAGTAGTGCAATCAGCTCTGGTTAATACATGCAGATGATCTAACTGGTGCTCTGCATCTCGGATATAACGTCGAACTGCTGAATCGGTCCATTCACCAGTTCCATAACCATGAAAACGTAGGTGCAGAAAGACCAATGACGAAACATCATCGACTACATCATTGCTAAATCTTAGGGCTTTTAAGCGTTCTTTAGCCATTCGTGCGCCAACAACTTCGTGGTGATGAAATGAAACCCCGCCACCTGGAATTAGTTCTCGAGTTTTTGGTTTCCCAATATCGTGCAATAGCGCTGCTAACCGAATGACTAGGTTTGGTCCATTCAATCGCTCCTCTAAAGAAATCGCCTGCTCTAAAACTTTCAGTGTGTGTTCATAAACATCTTTATGATGATGGTGTTCGTCAATCTCTAACTTTAACTTTGGAATTTCGGGAATGACATAATCTGCCAAGCCAGTATCAACAAGTAGGGCAATTCCAATTCTTGGATTTTCTGACATTATCAATTTAACGAATTCATCTCGGATGCGCTCTGCAGAGATTATTTCAATACGGCCAGCCATCTCTTTTATTGCAGCAATTATTGCTGGATCAACATCGAACCCAAGTTGCGCTGCAAATCTTGCGGCCCGCATCATTCGTAGTGGATCATCTGAGAAAGAATTTTCTGGAGTTCCTGGAGTCCGCAAAACTTTCCGAGCTAAATCATTTACTCCATCATAGTTATCAATAAATGTTGGTGGTGTGGTTGTGAGTTCAAGCGCCATGGCATTTACTGTGAAGTCTCTTCTTAGTAAATCACCTTCAATATTGTCACCAAAATTTACATCTGGATTTCGGCTCTCCGCTTCATACTTTTCGCTTCGGTAAGTTGTAATTTCAACAGTTACATCACCAAATTGCGCGGCTATGGTTCCGAATTCTCGACCAGTTTCCCAAATTGAATCTGCATCTTTTTTAATTATTGATTTAGTTTCATCGGGCCTGGCATTAGTTGTGAAATCTAAATCATTTCCAAGACGGTCCAAGATCGCATCGCGGACCGGTCCGCCAACCAAAGCCAGAGTGAATCCAGCTTTCGCAAACTTCTTGGCCAGTTGGGATGCAAGTGGCTTGCTTGATAGCGCAGAGATGGCGAGGTCGGCGGCGATAGTTTTCGGGTTCGTTGTCACAGTATCTAAGGCTAGAGCAGTAACCTTGCTCCATGACCACGGCGCCTGTTGGCGGTGGCGAGGCTAAACGGAAAAAACGTCGGAGACGACGTCCTAAGGGCCCGACCCCACCAAAATTAAATAATTCTCCAACCTCTCAATCTAAACCTGCTACCAAAAAAGCCGCTCCAAAAAGACCATATGCAAAACGCGTTGATGAAATTAGTGCTGGCGGATTAGTAATTGATTCAACCGGGACCAAAGGTCTATTAATTGGCCGACGCGATTTAAAAGATCAGAGCCGCGAACGTTTGCTCTGGTCACTTCCCAAAGGGCATATCGAAGAGGGTGAAACTCCAGAACAAGCTGCGGTTCGTGAAGTTCAGGAAGAGACTGGAATTGAAAGTGAGATTGCGAAAGAACTTGGCGTAATTAATTTCTGGTTTATGGCTGGTGGAAATCGGATTCACAAAACAGTCCATCATTATCTGTTTAAAGAAACTGGCGGAAAGTTAGCGCCACAATTAACTGAAGTGGATGATGTGGGCTGGTTTCCGTTAAATGAAATAGTTGAACTACTTGCATATCCAGATGAGAAGAAATTAATTGCGAAATCTGGTGATTTAGCGATATGAAAAAGGTAATTGCTTCGGTATTTGCAATCGGTCTTCTCTTATTAAGCGCGCCGGCTGCAAGCGCTGAAATTGTTCCAGTAAAGATTACTGAACCAACTCATCGCCAAATAGATGGGGTGTTTATTGATGATGAACTTACAGCTTCACTTTCATACGATGGTCGCCTTGGCCAATTAGTTTTCAATCCACCAAGAGGAAACCGGGTTTGGTTTATAGACGCACAACTTATTGAAGAAGTTACAGCAATGACATCAGATTATGTGCTGTTGGATGGTGAAAATGGAGTTGGTGGAGATGTAGCGAAAAATTGGTTGAATCAGTTAAGTGCCATTACTCGAAGCGATCAAGTAAGTGCTCTTCCATATGGCTCACCATCAGCGTATTGGATTTCAAAACTATCGCCGGATAAATCTGATTTCTATTTAAGTTATGGGGCCACTCGATTAACTGCTCTGCTAAATCGTCAGATAAACCAGATGACAAATTATCCAACTGTTACGCCTCCAAAATTAAGTAATTCGACTATGGCCGCCTATAAAAAGGCCCAGCAGGCTATTGCGTCAAACAATCCTTATATGACCCAAGATGAATCTGAAAAGTTTCAAGGACAGAGCGCTGCGGTATTGCATCCAGATCTAGATACCAGCGCTCGAAGCGCGTTGGCTCTTGATCTGCTCTCATCTTCTTACGCCCTCTCGCAGAAAATTCGCCTTGCTCCCGGCCGATTTACCATAACCTCTTCAAAACAGAATTTGCCAATTACTTTAGTAAATGATTTTTCTAATCCAGCCAAGATTTCATTTAGAGTTGAAACTTTAAATGGAAAAATTCTGGTGGGAGATGTTGCTGATCAAGAGGTTGGCGGAACATCAAAGATTCAAGTAATGATTCCGATTGAAGTAGTAACTTCTGGGAAAAGCACTCTGGTAGTTAAGATTTTTTCAGAGAAGAATAAACAGCTCGGTAACCCAGTGTTTTATCCGGTCAATCTTCAAGTGATAAGTCCAATCGCAACTTGGATCACAACCGGGGCTGCAGTTGTTCTATTTTTATCTGCACTCATTCAAAGTTTTAGAAGAATTAGGAAGAAGCGTAGGTTAAAGAGCGATGAATAACCACTCACTTTTAAAATCATCAACAATTATGGCTGTCGGTACCATAGTTTCGCGGATCACTGGTTTAGTTCGTGGCTTACTTTTAGTTGCTGTTCTAGGAACTACCTTGTTGGGCGATACTTTCAATGTTGCCAACACTATGCCCAATATTTTATATAACTTAATAATCGGTGGTGCTCTTACTGCGGTCTTTGTGCCTCAAATAGTTCGTGCGACTGGTGATGCCGATGGTGGAAGTGCATTTATATCCCGTCTTGTTACCGTTACTTTTGTTTTCTTGACTGGTCTAGTCATACTCGCAATTGTTATTGCGCCATTACTAGTGGGGCTCTTTGCGACAAGTTATATCGGTCGTCCAGAATTTGAAGTTACCACTTTATTTATGCGTTACTGCTTGCCACAAATTCTCTTTATGGGACTCTTCGCCCTGCTCAGCCAGGTTGCTAACGCAAAGGGAAAGTTTGGGCCAATGATGTGGGCCCCAGTTTTAAATAACTTAATTGCTATCGGAGTCTTTGGCTGGTTCTTGATGTATTCGACTCAACCAACTGTCGCAACAATTCCGGATTCTCAAATTATCTGGATAAGCCTGGGCTGCACCGTTGGTTATATGGCTCAAGCGCTTATTTTGATTCCTGCAATTGCAAAGACAGATATCAGGATTCGTCCTAGATTTGATTGGCGAGATTCAGAGCTGCGCAAATCACTGCATCTCGCGACTTGGACCTTACTTTTTGCTGCGATATCGCAACTGAGTTATTTAGTTACTGTGAATTTATCAACTGGCGCTGCAGTGAAATCCTTGGAAGCGGGAATTGAAACTGGAGTCGGTTTTACCCCCTTTAGCAATGCGCTTCTGATCTTTATGTTGCCACACTCGATTATCACAATTTCAATTATTACTGCGCTTCTTCCGGCGCTTTCAAAGCTTGCACATGAGAAGAAACCTGCGTTGATTCATGATCAACTTGTTCGGGCCATCAGGTTAGTGGGAATCGTAACCGTCCCAAGTTCTATTGCATTCTTATTCTTTGGGCCGATGATGACTGGAACGCTCTTCTTCGGTATTTCTCAAGCAGATTCAAATTATCTGGGGTACACACTTAGCGCACTGGCTCTTGGCTTGGCTCCGATGAGTATTAATCTAATTGCACTTCGAGGTTTGAACGCATTTGAAAATGTGAAATTACAAGTTTTGAGCAATGCAATTATGAATGTTATTGCCGTAGTCGTTTCAATTGGGGTTGCCCTTTCGCTACCTCCGCAATGGGTGACGGTTGGATTGGCTGGAGCTTGGGCCTTAAGTTATTTCTTCGGCGCTTGGAACACGATCTTTTTGCTGCGTCGCTTCGAGATAAAAGTTTCTATCTCTGAAGTTGCTGGCTTTTATTTAAAACTTGGAGCGTTAGCTCTCGTTGTTGCAGTTCCAGTCTGGTTTTTACGTGATTTAATCCCAGGCGGGAATATCGTGCGCCTGACCATCGTTCTAGTTGTATGTGGAATCGGTTATTTAGCGCTCTGCAAAATAACTCGAGTAAGTGAAGTTACAAGCGCCATTCAACTTCTAGCTAGACGAAGAAAGATAGGGTAAGCACATGAGTGAAATACATGAAGTTGTAATTGTCGGTTCCGGTCCAGCCGGTTACACCGCAGCCATTTATGCCGCTCGCGCCCAACTTTCTCCAATACTTTATGAGGGCTCAGTCACCGCTGGTGGGGCTTTAATGAATACAACCGATGTTGAAAATTTTCCAGGTTTTCCAGAAGGCGTCATGGGGCCAGATTTAATGGATTCGCTACGTAAGCAGGCGGAGAGATTTGGGACAAAGTTAATTACTGATGACATAGTTTCTATGGATTTGGCAGGAGAGATTAAAACCATCAAAGATGGCTCTGGAAATACTCTTCAAGCAAAAGCTGTAATTCTCGCGACCGGCTCGGCATATAAAGAGATCGGATTAACAAATGAGAAGCGCTTATCTGGCCGAGGAGTTTCCTGGTGTGCCACATGTGATGGATTTTTCTTCAGAGAGAAAGTGATTGCAGTTGTAGGTGGTGGCGATTCCGCAATGGAAGAGGCAAACTTCTTAACAAGGTTTGCAAGTAAAGTATTTGTAATCCACCGCCGCGATTCGCTACGTGCTTCAAAAATTATGGTTGAGCGCGCAAATGCAAATCCAAAGATTGAATTTATCTGGAATACCGAAGTTATAGATGTTCTTGGTGAGGATAAAGTCACCGGTTTAAAGCTTCGTAATCTAATTAGTGGGGAAGAGAGCGATAAAGACTTTGATGGCTTATTTGTTGCCATCGGACATCTCCCTCGAAGCGAACTACTTGTTGGCCAGATTGATTTAGATGGTGAAGGCTATGTAAAGGTGGATGGCAGATCTACTCGCACCAACCAGAAGGGTGTTTTCGCCTGCGGCGACCTAGTCGACCACACATATCGCCAAGCAATTACTGCTGCTGGTTCAGGATGCCAAGCTGCGCTAGATGCAGAGCGCTTTCTGGCTGGACATTAATTACAATTAACTATCTAATTACCGATAAATAGAAGAAGAGGAAAAAATGAGTGCAGCGCAACCAGTAACAGCCGCTACTTTTGATGAAGTAGTTTTAAAGAGTTCAACTCCAGTACTTGTAGATTTTTGGGCAGAGTGGTGTGGCCCCTGCCGCGCTGTTGGCCCGATCCTCGATGAGATTGCTACTGAATATGCCGGAAAGATTAAAGTTGTTAAGTTAAATACCGATGAAGAATCAGCGATTGCAATTAAGTATGGAATTACTTCAATTCCTACCTTAAATGTTTACGTTAATGGCGAAGTTGTAAAAACAGTTATTGGTGCAAAGCCAAAGCCAGCACTTCTTAAAGAACTAGCAGCGTTTATTTAAATTCATGTCTCCAACTGGTGAAGAGA
>CAMCPZ010000031.1 GCA_945876865.1 Bifidobacterium breve
GGGTAGGTCCAATAAACCCTTTAATACATTGCTTTTAACGATGATCTCTTCTGACGAATTCGAACTACCCCAGTTGATTCGCAGGGCCGGCTTTCTTAGTTCGGTGGCCATTATGACCTCGCCCTTTTTTGTAATCTCTAAATTCTCCAAACCAGGGATTAAGTCGGCCGGCAGATTAGCTACAAAACCAGCGACAATTCTTCGTTGTGCAATGAGGTTCTGGCCATTTGTGATTAGTGAAATTGTTGCTAAATTCGTGAAGCTCTGTGGGCTCGAAAAGTCAGTTCCATCGCTTGCTAAATAACGAGGGTTATCCGAGTTAACGCCTGGAATTTTAAAGATTGCTATCGGGATTTTCGGTGTAACCAAAACTTCGACTTCTCTGGTCCACCAATTTCTTGCGACCTTGGCAGCTTTGACCCACTCTAAATCTGAAATTAGATTCTCTTCATGCTTGGGATTTACTCTTGCCAAAGGCTCACCAAGAACTAAATTTGATTCTCCGGCCAAGAGTTGGCCCAAGATCAAACCTTCTTGGTTGGTTCCTTTAATTTCTACTGTCTGGATAGTTATCAAAGATGACCAACCCAGAACATAAATCAAAGCGCCAAAGATCGTGACCACAAAAAATGTGATGCCGATTCGATTAAGCCTACGGTGCAATTTTTTCCTCTGGTTTTTCTTCTAACGTCTGCAAAATAAGTGGAACTAATAAGTTCACATCGCCTGCGCCTAATGTGATGATCAAATCTCCAGTCTTTGCTTCGTTGACAGCAGATGAGACCACATCAATCATTGATGGCTCGAAAGTGACTTTATCTGAGGCCATGGAATTCGCAATCAGAATTGATGAGACCCCAGGAATTGGTGGCTCGCTAGCGGCATAAATCTCTAGCAAGTAAACCCGATCGGCAATTGCTAGGACCTCAGCGAATTCTTCGACGAACATGGCAGTGCGGGAATAACGGTGTGGCTGAAAAATTGCTATCACCCGACCTGATTGCGCAAAGCGCTTTGCGGTTTCTAGGGTCACTCGCACTTCAGTTGGATGATGGCCATAATCGTCAATTACGGTGACACCGTTGACGCTGCCTCGATTTTCAAATCTGCGTTTGGCCCCACTGAATTTGTTTAAGCCAGACAGCAATTCTGCTACTGGTGCTCCTAATTTGATACCTACGGCCAGAGCAGCTGTTGCATTTTCGATGTTGTGATTACCTGGAATAGTTAGAGAAAGTTCACCTAAAACTTTGCCTAATTTGGTAACTCTTGCATGACTTTGTGTTGGTTGCAGTGAGATATGTGAAATCGAGAAATCTGCGCTATCTCCATAAGTGATTATTTCAATGTCATTTCTCTTGATCTGGGCCAGCAGGTTTACGACTCCTGGACTATCGATTCCGGCGACCAGAAACCCACCTGGTTGGATTGACCCAACGAAATCAATAAATATTCTATTTACAGCTTCAACGTCTGGAAAATTATCAACATGATCTAGCTCTATGTTTGTGATGATTGCGCCAAATGGCTTATACGCCAGAAAGGAGCCATCTGATTCATCCGCCTCAGCAATGAAGATGTCGCCAGATCCTAAATGCGCATTTGTCCCACCACGATTAATCATTCCGCCAATTGCAAAAGAAGGATCTAAACCAGCCTGCTGCAAAGCGACAGTCAGCATCGAAGTTGTGGTGGTCTTGCCGTGGGTTCCTGCAACGGCTACTGATTTCGACTCAGACATAAGAAGCGCTAAAGCTTGGGCGCGGGTCAAAATAGTTAAGCCCTTGGTTTTTGCAGCAATGATTTCGGGGTTTGCTTGGTCGATTGCACTTGAAACAACCAATATTTCTGCGCCCCCGATATTGCTAGCTTCATGACCGATAAATACTTGCGCGCCTAATGTTTTTAGCGCCGAGAGCACCGTCGAATCTTTAGCATCAGAACCTGAAACATTAGCGCCTTGGGCCAGCGCTATCCTTGCAATCCCGCTCATACCCGCACCACCAAGACCGATGAAGTGAATTCGTTTAGCAAGAAATTCCGTGAGATTCATTCTCTACTTTCCTGACACTTTCTGAAGAATTCTACTTCCAATTAATTCTGCCGCTCGTGACTTAGCACCTGCAACTCTTTTAATATTCCAGTTATCGGCGGCAAGGGCTAGCGATTCAATATTTGAAAGGAGCCATTCGGAAGTAAATTCTGAGTTTAAACAAATCCTGGCTGCACCCTTATCAACTAAATCTTGGGCATTCGCAACTTGCTCGCCATTGCCGATTGGTAGCGGAACTATCAGGGCGTAAGAGTTTGCGGCATCAAGTTCTGCGCACGTTACAGCGCCTCCCCTAGAGATAACTAAATCACTGGCGATATACATATCTGCCATATTCGTAATGTATGAGAGCGGCGTATATCCTGGTACGGACTCTGGCAATTTATTGTTCTGTCCAACTGCATGAATGACATTAAAACCAGCGCTTAAAAGTTCAGGAAGCGCTTTTGCAACAACCGCATTTATTGATTGTGCTCCGAGAGATCCGCCGAAGATAAAGATTGTCCGGTTGCTTCGATCAAGTTCAAGTTTGCGATAAGTGGCATCCCACCTAGCCGAACGTTCAGATTTACTTAGACTTGAAATCTCAAAGATTTCTTCACGTATTGGCATTCCTGCCAAAATAGCCGAGGCCCACTTTCCGCCAAACTTGGAAGTGCTGGCAAAAGCTGTAAAGGTAAGTTCTGCGAAGTTGATCCCCAGCTTATTTGCCCACCCAGGGATTGCATTCGCCTCATGAATAACTATCGGAACCCGGTTCAATTTCGCAGCTATGTAACAAGGAGCGCTGACATACCCACCGAATCCGATAAGCAGATCTGCACTTCTTACAATTCTCAACGATTGAAGAATTGAGATTATAAATTTATAGGGCCAGAGAAGCGAAGAAAGGTTAAATCTTCTGGGGAGTGGAGCTTTTGTAACTAGATGGAGCTTTAGTCCGGCTGCAGGAACGAGATCCATTTCAATTCCACTTTTGGTTCCAACAAATTCGCAGGATATATCTTCACTATTTTCTAGCAACCAATCTGCCACTGCTAACGCTGGTTCAACGTGACCAGCAGTTCCACCACCAACTAGAAGAATTCGCTGCATTACTTCACCGACTTGCGGGCAAGCCGAGCTGCTTTAAAATCAGGTTCTCTGCGAGCGACATTTAAAACAAATGCAATTGCTAAGCAATTAGCCACTAATGAGGAGCCACCGTATGAGATAAATGGAAGCGTAACTCCGATTACCGGAATAATCCCAACAACAGTCATCAAATTAACTAGTACTTGCAGAATAATCCAGCAACCAATACCTGTAACAACATACTTTTGAAAGAGATCTTTAGTAGTTATTGCAACTCTGAAGATTGCATAAATTAAGGTCGCGAAGAGGAAAACCACAGTAAGAGTTCCGAGAAGTCCTAGCTCTTCGCCGATTACTGAAAAGATAAAGTCAGTGTGCGCTTCAGCAAGATTCGCCCACTTCTGTTTACTCGCTCCAATTCCGGCTCCGAATAACCCACCACTGGCCAAACTCATCAGACTATGTGCGGGCTGCCAACCAGCCATTTTGTATACCTCTGGTGCAAAAGGATCAATGACAGCGGTAAATCTACGTAGCCGCGCTGGATTGGTAAAGGCTAGAGCCAGACCTACGAGTGCAAATACTCCTGTTATTGAGAAGAGAACTTTTACATTAACTCCAGAAATAAAAAGCATTCCGAAGACTATTCCAGCAACAATTATTGCAGTTCCCAAATCTCGGCCAAGAAGAATCAGAAATAAGAAGCCCAAAGTTCCGATCGATACCATTCCAATAGCGTTCGATTGAAGGCCCTTGGCCTTGCGCTCGAGATGTTTTCTAAGCTGAAGTGCGCAGTAAAGAATGAGTGCGAGCTTTGCAAACTCACTTGGCTGCAGAGTGAATGGTCCAAGTGGAATCCAATTTCGGTTTCCGTTGATTGTCTCTCCAAAAACAATAGGTAGAACGAGTGCAACTGCACCTATAGGCAATGCCAAGCGAGCCAGGCTCTCCCAATGAGATAGCTTCATTCGCATCGCAATAAATGAGAGGCAGATGCCAACAACCAGAAATAGAAGCTGCTTTAGAAAAATTGCAAAGGTGTTGCCGCTTTCAGAGAGCGAAGTTACTGAAGATGCAGATAAGACCATTACGAGTCCTAGGCCTGCCAAGGCGCCAGTGCAACCCAGGATTAGCAGATAAGTTGCTGTCGGCTTCGAAAGAAAGTTTGCATATGCCTCACCGCGAACCTGCATCCGCTTTTTCATTTCGCCACCAAGTTAGCTACGGACTGCGAGAATAGATCTCCACGGTGCGAGTATGAAGTGAATTGATCCATGGAAGCGCATGCTGGTGCTAACAGAACGGTGTCCCCTAGCTCTGCAATTTCTCTTGCGCATGTAACTACCTGATCCATTAACTCCTCTGGGCTATCGCTCTTTGACATTCGAAAGATTTTTACATTAGGCGCGTAGCTTTCAAGAGCCTTCGCAATCTGTTCGCCATCTTTGCCGATAATTATTGCTGCTTTAATTCTTGATGCAGTTCTACGCACTAAATCATCCATCTTTGCGCCTTTGGCCAAGCCACCAGCAATCCAAATATTTGAAAGGTGCGAGAGCAATGCGGCTGTTGCAGCATGTGGGTTTGTTGCTTTTGAGTCATTGACCCAAGTGATCCCATCCTTTGATAAAACGGTTTGCAAGCGATGTTTATCTAGCACGAAATTAGAGATACCAGCTTTAACTTTTGGGTGGGCGATTCCGATTGACAGTGCTAATCCGGCAGCTGCCATCGCATTCGAGACATTATGCGGAACCGCTGGTTTTACATCAGTTAGCTCTGCAATTACTTCTGCGGCATCCGTTGAAGAGACAAATGCGCGATCAATCAGAAGGTCTTCCACGAGTCCAATTTCACCTGCTTGTGGTGAATCGAATCCGAAGAAAACTTTACGGCCAGTCCAGCTAGCACCCCTCAAAATTATTTCTGGGTCATTAAGGCTTAACAGAGCAGTCTTGCTCTGAGTCAATAGCTTCATTTTTGCATTTGCATAATCATCAAAGCTTCCATGCCAGTCGATGTGGTCCTGCGCAATATTTAGAATCGCTACTGCTTGATATTGAGGCAATGAACTCCAGCTAATTTGAAAAGAGGAGAGCTCAATAGCCAGGACATCGAATTTGTTTCCACCAGTTAGGGCATCAACAACCGTAGTTCCAACATTGCCGCAAGCAATCCCGGATACCCTGGCCGCAATAAAGATGGATTCCAGCATCTGAATTGTTGTTGTTTTACCATTAGTTCCAGTTACTGCCACCCAAATCTGATCAGGGTTCATTTCGGTCTTTAGGTTCCACGCAAAATCAATCTCACTTAAAACTTCTACACCAGCTGATTGCAAATTTGCTACGACTAGATGATCCTGCCGCCAACCCGGGGAAACAATTGCCAAATCATAAATCGAATAATCACTTATTTCAGCGACCGCATTTAATCCTGGTTGAGTTGTAGCTTTTTCATCAAATATTGTGAAGTTTGCACCCAAGCTAGAAAGGTAATTTGCCAACGACTTTCCCGTAGTTCCACCACCTACGATGAGAATATTTTTGGATTTTATCTCGGCTATATAGGACATTATTGCGAGACAACCCATTGCCCATAAAAGAGGCCTAAGCCAGCTGCAACGCTCATTCCCGCCAAGATCCAGAACCTAATTACAATAGTTACTTCGCCCCAACCCATTAATTCAAAATGATGCTGAAGTGGAGCCATTTTAAAGACCCGCTTACCTCCAGAAAGTTTGAAATAACCAGTTTGAATAATGACCGAGAGCGTAATTAGAACAAACAAGCCACCAAGTGCAGCGAGCAGAGCCTCAACACGTAGAACGATTGCGATTCCTGAGATGGCGCCACCAAGAGCCAATGAACCTACATCGCCCATAAATATTTTTGCAGGTGCAGCATTCCACCAGAGAAATCCTGCGCAGGATCCAGCAAGTGCGGCTGAAAGCACTGCAATATCTAGTGGATCTCGAACGTTATAACACTGCGGCGTATTTGAAATTGCGCAGCTCTGTCCGAATTCCCAAACTCCAATAACTATGAAGGATAAGAAAGTCATAATTGCGGCACCAGATGCGAGTCCATCCAGACCGTCAGTTAAATTCACGCCATTAGAACTTCCTAGAACTAAGAAAATTACCCAGAGAATTACCAAGACGACACCAAGCTTTATCGAAGTATCTCGAACGCCTGAAAAATAAAGTGATATTGGCGCCAAGCCAGTTTCATCTTCAAATTGCAACCCGGCATAAGCAAATCCTGCAGCAAAAATTGCCTGTCCTAGAAGTTTCTGCTTGGCAGTTAATCCCAGAGATTGCTTTCTATAAATTTTTAGCAAGTCATCCAATAAACCAATAAGACCTAGACCAACAATTAGTGAGATAACTAAAATAGCTGATGCTGTAACTCCTGTGCCGGTAAACAAATGGCTAGCAAAATAAGCAATTATCGTAGACAAGATCAGGACTATTCCACCCATAGTTGGTGTGCCACGCTTTACATGATGAGTCTTTGGACCATCATCTCTAATCATTTGTCCAATGCCACGTTTTGCAAGTATCCGAATAAGAGTGGGAGTTAAGATAAAACTTAATAAGATTGAGAAGGCGCCAGCGAAGACAATACCTTTCATTTATCAGCCTCCTGTAATCTCTCTTTAATCAAATCAGCGAGCAAGTTGAATTCTTCGGATCGTGAAGCTTTCATCAAAACGACATCTCCTGGAGCAAAGTGTTCGACGATAGCTAGTGCTTCGGATTTGGTATCGAAGTAGTGCACTTCACTCGATCCCCCATCTTCCATTGAATCTAAATCCTTGAGATAGTCCTTGATTCCAACGACAACTAGATTGTCGATTCCAATCTCCGAGACGAGTCTGCCAATTGCGGCATGTTGGGCAGCGGATGACTCGCCGAGTTCTTGCATCTTGCCCAGAATTGCCCAACTAACACCCCCACTTTCCTGCGAAACCAGCGCCAAAGTTCGAAGTGCCGCAGCCATACTCTCTGGATTCGCATTGTAAGAATCATTTATTAAGGTGATTTCGCCAACTTCAGAAATCTCCATACGCCATTTACTTGAAACCTCAGCTGTCGAAAGCGCAGCTGAAATTGTTTCTATCGGAATCTTTAGCGCAGTTGCAACGGCAGCCGCCGCCAACGCATTTGAAACTTGATGCATACCTAAAAGTTGCAGTCCTACAGCTGCTCTTCCATCAGGTGTCACTAAATCAAAGTGTGCTCTTCCCTCGCGCACTTCTAAATCAGCAGCTCTGACCTCGCATGCTGATTTCTCACCAAAAAGAATTCGCTTAACGCCAGATGGAACAATCATCTTTGGAGTAAATTCGTCATATGTTCCTAGAATTGCAGTTGCACCTGCCGCAAGTGAAGTAATCAATTCAGATTTAGCCGTAGCGATTAATTCACGGCTACCGAATTCACCAAGATGCGCGGTTCCAACTGTGAGCACAACCCCAACATGAGGTTTAGCAATATTGGCTAGGTGCGAGATATCACCGACATGGCGGGCCCCCATCTCGACAATGCAATACTTTGTAGCCTTCGTGCAACGCAGAATCAGCAGTGGCACTCCGAGTTCGTTATTTAAAGATTCTTCAGGTGCAACTGTTTCGCCAGAAACTGCCAAGATATGCTTCAGTAAATCTTTAGTGGTTGTCTTTCCTTGCGAACCCGTGATCCCGATAACCTTCAAATTCTCTAGCTTGTCTCGCACATAGATTGCCAAATCACTTAAAGCTTTTCGAACATCTTGCACTTTAATTGCTGGTGCCGAACAATTCTTAGTTACCAGTGCAAACTGCGCACCCTTAGCCATGGCTTCCTCGATAAAGTCGTGGCCATCTACATTGGAGCCGACAAACGCAGCAAAGAATGTGTCGCTCGTAGCTTGACTTGAAATTATAACCGGAACTGCCGAAGTGGTCTGTGTTCCATCAGAATTTATAACCTCGCCGCCAACAATTTCCGCGATTTGATTTAAAGATAGTTCAATCATGCCAGCTCCTCGATTGCTCGGGCTAGCTCGATGCGATCATCAAATGCAAATTTTCTTCCAGAAATTTCCTGGCCAGATTCATGACCCTTACCAAGAACCACAACGCAATCTCCTGGCATTGCACTGGCAACAGCAAAAGCTATCGCTTCGCGTCGATCAACAAGTGTCACGCTATTCTCTCTGAGTTTTAAGCCTGCGGTCATTTCGGTCAAAATACTTTCTGGCGCTTCACTTCTTGGATTATCGCTGGTAAATACTGCTAAGTCAGAACCTTCCAGCAACTCTCTTCCCATAATCGGACGCTTTGCTTTATCTCTGTCGCCGCCACATCCGAGAACTGCAATGATTCTGCCATTTACAGATTTCCGCAGAGTCGCCAGAATTCTCGTGACTGCATCAGGTGTGTGCGCATAATCGATTAACGCTAAGAATTTCTGCCCAATTTCTACGCTCTCTAATCGACCAGCAGCGCCCTTTAGTTGCGAGAGGCTGTTACCGATTACTAGTGGGTCGATCTCTAATTGCACTGCAATTGCTACCGCCATCAAGAGATTATCAAGATTGTGATCACCAATTAAATTGAAATCGCCTTCAATTAAGATTCCACCAGTTCCACGAATCGCAACTGAATAACCTCGAGTTGTAGGTTCAATGCGTTCGAAGTGCCACTGCGCCTCTCGATTCTCTCTAGCGAGCGAGATCATTGGAATGTTTCGATTCTCATACAATTTTTTGCCGTAAGCATCATCAATATTCACAAAACCAAGGTCGCTATATTGCGCTGCAAAAAGCTTTGATTTTGCTGAAAAGTAACTCGCCATATCCCCATGAAAATCTAAGTGATCCTGTGTGAGATTTGTAAATCCAACCGCGCTGAATTTTGTTCCAGCAACTCTAAGTGCCTCTAGAGCATGGCTACTAATCTCCATCGAAACATAAGCGATGTGACGCTCGCGCATTGTTGCTAGAAGACTTTGCAGTTCTGATGCTTCTGGCGTCGTGTAATTAGCCAGGATCTTTTCTGGGCCGATTTCGATTCCGATTGTTCCAATAAGCCCTGTTGATTTACCAGCTAATTTGAGAATCTGATTAAGAAGTGTTGTTGTAGTAGTTTTCCCATTTGTTCCGGTGATCCCAATTAACTGCATAGAGCTGGAAGGCGATCCGTAAAACCATGAACAAATATCGCCCAGAATCCGACGTGGATTAGAGATAACAATGGCTGGCAGCTTTTCTCCTACAAGTTTTGCACCGGCCTCATCCGTAATTACGGCAACCGCGCCACTCGCTTTTACCTCATCTATGTATCGGGCACCATGCGAGTTTGAACCAGGAAGAGCAACAAATAAATCGCCACTTGCAACGCTTCTTGAATCTGAGGTGATACCAGTAAAGTCCAACTTCAAATCTGATTGAATTCCAATGAAGTTTGCTAGTTCTGAAACAGATTTCACATAATCAGAAACTGGCCGGATCATTTTACAATCGCGCTTTTCTTAAGTGCAGCTTCGGTTAGAGGATATGCCTTAAATTTAGTTGTAGATGGCGCAATATGTTTTGACTGCAAAACAAACTTCATGACCTCTGCGAAAACTGGGCCGCCGAGCGCACCACCCCAGTGCATTCCTTTGGGATCTTGGATTGCAACGCTTACAACGTAAGCCGGCTTATCAGCCGGTGCGAACCCGATAAACGACGCGGTGTATCCGCTATAGCAAGAACAGCTTGAATCGAAACGATTGGCAGTTCCAGTTTTTCCGGCAACCCGATAGCCCGGTATTGCAGCAGTTGGAGCAGTTCCATTTACTGAAACTACGCTCTCAAGCATCTTGCGAATTTCCCTGGCAGTTTCTGCGCTTATCACCCGCTTAGTTTGCTGATGCTTTGCTGGAATGTAATTTCCACTTGCATCAGTTGTTCCTGCGACAACAGTTGGAGTAACTCGAACTCCATCATTTGCGATTGTTGCAAAAACGCTAGTTGCCTGGAGCGAAGTTACTGAATAGCCATGTCCAAATGAGAATGTCGGTAGCGAGGTTCCAGACCAATCATCGACTGGACGTAATAAGCCTGCAGACTCACCAGGCAGATGTGAACCCGTGCTTTTTCCAAAGCCAAAGTCGGTTAGATATTGATACAACTTATTGCTTCCAAGTTGTTGGCCAATTTTTATCGAGGCAGTATTACTTGAGACTGCAAGTGATCCAGTCGCAGTAAGGCGCTGCACGGGATGGCGCTCGTGATCAGAAAACTTGCTTCCAGCAACCTTCATTGAGTAAGGAACCGTGTAAACAGTATTTGGGTTTAGTAGTTTCTCTTCTAACGCTGCAGCATAGGTTATAACTTTTCCAGTTGACCCTGGCTCGTAAACATCTTGCACAGCTGGATTCCTAATTACATTCAAATTACCAGTTATTGGTTTTGCTGGATCAAATGTCGGCGCACTCGCTTGCGCAATTATTGCCCCAGTTTTTGGATCCATGACAATTAC
>CAMCPZ010000032.1 GCA_945876865.1 Bifidobacterium breve
GGAAATGTCTAATATTGTTCTTGTCAGAAACTTCGAAAAAGTTTTTTACGTAACAATTAATAGGCCAGACAAGCTAAATGCCTTATCAATTGAAGTGTGGCACGAACTCGGAAAAGCATTTGATGAATTTGAGAAATCGGATGCCAGGGTTTGTGTATTAAGGGGCGCTGGTGATAAAGCCTTTGTGGCTGGCGCAGATATTGATGCATATCGCACAATGAGCGCTAAGGAATTTAGCGATTTCATAATAGAAGCCGGGAAGATCGCGGATCGTATTTTTGAAATCCCAAAACCATTTATTGCCGCTATTTATGGCTACGCGCTAGGTGGCGGGCTTGAACTTGCGCTGCACTGCGATTTAATCGTTGCAAACAAGAGCGCCAAACTTGGTCTGCCAGAAGCCAACTTAGGACTTCTTCCTGGTGGCGGTGGGACTCAAATAGTTCCAAGATTGATCGGCGTTGCAAAAGCTAATGACATGATTATGCGCGGAAGGTGGCTTCGCGGTGAAGAGGCTTTAAATTGTGGGCTGATTTCTTCGGTGCTGGATGATGAAAAATTTGAAGAAGAACTTGCTGAATATGTCTCAGAAGTTCTTAAAAGAGCACCCCTTGCACTAGGTGTTTTGAAAAATTTAGTTCGCCAAGGATTAGATCTACCTTTTATGGATGCCCTAAAGCTTGAGATTGAAATGACCGCTCCATTAATTGAGACTGCCGATGGTCGCGAAGGTGTTGCTGCTTTCATCGAGAAGCGAGCTGCAGACTTTAAAGGTCGCTAAATCTTCCAATTCATTTTGGCATCCCAAGGATATTTAGGTCGCTCAATATTTTTGTAGGGCAAGTTCTTGATGTCATCCGAACTCATACCCGGTGTGTTTAATAAGTAAAATCCCTTTGCTATGTTTCGATATCCATCACGAAATCCGGCATGAGTCTTAACAACAACAACTTGAGCCTCTAACACGTCGAGTCCAACCGCAGCATAATAAGCTGGGTCAGTCGTAGTTGCCGGATTGCTAGTCACAACCAGGTAAATGTTTGAAATTTTGATTAGCGCTGTCATGCCCATCTGCATTTTCATTCCAAGATAACTCTTTTGGGTAAATGTAAATTCGGCATTGGTAATTGAGATTATTTGACCTGATATTTTTAGAGGCTGATAAAAGTTTCTTCCCCAAGTTGCACCGATTTCAGAAGCTATTGTTTCTCCAGAGCCAATTGCCTCGGCTTTTTTGACAAACTCTGGGTCACAAATACTGATAAATACCTTCTTTTTGGGCGCAATTTCAATTGCAGCTCGCAAAACTACGGGACTGTCCCCAGGACTTCCCGCCATGGTGCCATCTGCTAAATCACTTAAAACAATTGGACCACTTTCCTGATTTAGAGCTAAGGCGATTGCCTCGCCAGGATCAAGCAACTCAGTAAATGAGAGTAATTCTCGCTTCTGCCAAATATTCGAAGCGATTATTTTTGCGGTTGCAGCAGCTTCTTCCCTTGAATTATTCGCTATAACCACGACAGCCCAGCCAAGTTCTTCGATATCCAGCCAAGGCTGAACTGTGAAAAGTGAAAGATCTAAAATCTGATTAGCTACTTTTGAAAGTGCAAAATCCAATACTTCTTTATAAGTGCCAGGCTCGAAATCAATATGGTTCGAAGCTGGAACAACTAAAGGTATTTTCACAAACTCCATCCTTGGATTAATCTCTTTTTTCAAAACACCCATCAATAATTTTGCGGCTCGAGCTCCAGTTTCCTTCAGATCAACATGAGGACAAGTATGAAACCCACTAATTGTGGTTGCTAATTCAACTTTAGATTTCGTTATATTCCCATGCAAATCCATAGTCACAGAAATAGGTATGTCTGTTCCAACTACCTCTCGGACACGTCGAAGCAATTCTGAATCTCCATCGTGGAAATGATCGGTAACTAGGGCGCCGTGCAAAGCAATCAGAAGCCCATCAAGTCTCTCGATTTTAGAGAGATTTTCAGTTAAGTAACTGACCAAATACTCAAAAGAGTTTGTGTTCACGGGGCCGCCAGATACCGCAAATGTCGCAATTATTGGAACAATCTCGACATCTTCTTTCGACAAAACTTCATAGAATCCAGCAATTTCAGAGTTGACATCGCCCAGTACAGTTTTTATCTGATCACCATAGAAAAGGTGAAAATCTTCAAAGTCCTTTAAGGTAGTTGGCGGCGCAGAAGTATTTGTTTCCTGTTTAACTTCAGCAATCGCGACAGTAAATGACATTAGAGATTAGAGAAAATCAGCCCATTTCTTTAGCTGATCTTGATAGATTTTATTGATGCCCTGGACAGCTTTCTCAGGGGAGATTTTCCCGTAGACCGCCTCAGCTAAAATATCCCCAGAATCTGTCTGGATTTCGATGAAGCCCGGGAATCTTGGGCGAAGATAGCTGTTATCTAAGGTATCCAAAGTGTTGGCATAGAAGTTGTTAGTAAAAGCGTTTAGGTCTTGGTCAAGCCAAGCTGAGCGATGTCCTGACTGTCCACCGGTTGTTGCATAAAGAGTTCTCTGAATTTTTGGTGAACCGATGACCTCAATAACTTTGGCGGCTATCTCAGGGTTCTTGCAAGACTTCGTGATTCCAATACCTGCTCCACCTAAAATTCCTCCAATAGAACCGAAGCCAGAACTAGGAATTGATCCGAATTCAATTAAATTTTTCTTAAAGCCAGCCATGCCGTAATTTGAATATCCAAAGAGCGCGGGACAATACATAACATCATCTCCGGTGCTCATCTCATTTAGAAGGTGTATCGGATTCCAGTCATACGCTTCTTTAGGACCATATTTACCAAGCTCAATTATGAAGTTTAGAATCTCTAAACTTTTCGTATCTGGGAGAACTTGCTTACCATCGCGATAAGCTTCAATTTTTTGGTTTGCGGCCAAAGTCATAAAGAAACACCAGATATTGACAGGGTCTAAAGGTAGAGCCAGGAGCGGCTTCTTTTCAGCGAATAATTTTTTAGCGAACTCAAGAGCCTCGGTCCAGGTATTTGGCCTTTTTAGGCCATTTTTTGCGAGCAAGTCAGATCTTGCAGCGCTGACGTGGCCAGCAGTATCAATCTGGAGTCCATAAATATGACCCTTCCAGATATAGCTTTCATAGGATTTTCCAACGGAGTTTGCTTCTTGTTCGGCCAAGAATTCTTTTGAGAGAAATTGATCAAGTGGGTAGAAGTATTCCTTGGCAGCGATTTCTCCGGTCCATGGGTGGTCAAAAACAATCATGTCGTATTTCTTGGAGAGCTCACTCATTGATTGATCAGCAAATTGCTGAAGCGTGCGCACATCCCAATCAACATCAGCCGGAAAAAGATTTGAATGGTCTGCGTTAAGCGCCTTTAGTGAGGCATATCCTCGCTCGTGACCCCATGTTGAACCCTTGAGCTTGATCCTGTTGGAGTTAAATTCAGCGGTCATTTAGCGATCCTTTCAAAACGATAATTCTCGAAGTATCACATATGAGCAAAAACAAGTCAATCGTTTGATGCTCAACATTTATGCAGGAATAATGTGCTTTGGGGTTATATTTAGGCAGGCTTGGGGGAAAAATGAGCTTTTCAAAAGTGGGTATTGATGCGGAATCAAACGCTGCCTTAGAAGGTTTTTTACTTCAATTCCCAGGTGGCTTAAATGCGATTAGTGATTTAAATGAGCGTCGAGCGGCACTCAATTCAGTAACTAAAAAATTAGACGAAATTGAGCATTCTGATATTGAAGTGCGTGATTTTCAAGCTCCTGCCTCAGATGGAAGCCATGGTATCCCGATTCGTCTTTACCGAGCTAAAAAAGAATCCTCTATATCTGCAAAGCCTTGCTTGATCTACATTCACGGTGGCGGCATGATTATGGGAAATTTGGAAACCGGAAATTTGAATTGTCTGAATTTTGCTCGAAGGTTTGATATTGCAGTTTTATCCATCGAATACCGAAAAGCGCCAGAATTTCCGTATCCTGCGGCAATTGAAGATTGCATCGATGCAATATCTTGGATAGTAAGCAATGCTGAATTATTCAATATTGATTTAACAAATCTTGGAATCTACGGAAGCTCGGCCGGTGGTGGCTTGGTTTTGGGAACCGTATTAAAAATGCGAGACCAAGGTAGTAACGTGTTCAAATACATGCTTCCAATTTATCCAATGATTGATAGTTCAAATACCTCAAATTCTTCGCTAGAAGTAACGAATATTGGCGTCTGGGATCGAAGCACAAATATCGATGCCTGGAACTGGTATCTAAATGGGAATCAGGCCGATGAATATGCGGCTCCGGCGCAAGCAAAAAACTTGGCGGGTCTTCCTCAGTGTTATTCAGATGTGGGAAGCTTCGATCTCTTTCTTGATGAAAATTCATCATTCTTCGAACGCCTTTCAGGCGCAGGAGTTTTGACAGAATTTCACGTTTTTCACGGGGCATTTCATGGCTCTGAAAACCTGGCACCAGAAAGTGAGTTAAGCAAGAAAATATGGGAAAGCAGGTTAGGGGCAATCGCAAGATTTATCGAAAAGTAGATTGGGGCTTAGCCGCCATTGGTATGCTCCCCTCTAGGCGCTATCGGTTCTATTGGTTCTATTGAATTTATCTTGAAGTCAAACTGTATGGAGTAAAAATGGGCATCGATTTAAGCGGCAAAGTGGTAATCGTCACTGGTGGTGCCAAGGGTATTGGCGAAGGCTGCGTTCAGAAATTTCTTGATTCAAACGCAATAGTGATTTCCTTCGATCTCGATGATTCTTCACTTGCGATTCAGGAATCAAAGCATGCGAATTTGGAGTCGAGTTTTAGTTCTCACGTTGTAGATGTCAGCAACGAAGCGCAAGTAGAAGATGCAGTAACAAAAGTTTTAGCAGCCCATGGTCGTATTGATGGCTTAATTAACTGTGCGGGAATTCAGACCTATGGCAGCGTCACAGATACCACCGAGGAAATCTGGGATAGAACTTTCAACGTCAACGTAAAATCCATGTTCTTGACTGCCAAATATGTGGCTCCGGCAATGATTGCCCAGAAAGCGGGCTCGATAGTAAACATCTCATCGGTTCAATCACTGATGAGTCAGAAGACTGTTGTTGCCTATGCGGCATCTAAAGGTGCAATCAACGCGTTGACAAGAGCTTCTGCAATTGATTTAGCTATAAGTGGTGTCAGAGTAAATGCGATTCTTCCCGGATCTGTAGATACCCCAATGTTGCGAACTTCTGCTGATATGCATCGTGGCGAAAAGAGTATTGAAGAAGTTCTCGCTGATTGGGGCGCAGGACACCCACTTGGAAGAATTGCAAAAAGTTCGGAAATTGGAGATTTAGCAGTTTTCTTAATTTCAGATGAATCAGCTTTTATTACTGGGCAATCCATTGTCATCGACGGTGGATTAAGTATCCAAGTTCCGGTAATTCTTCCTGGGAAATGAGTATGAATAAGTCTAGGCTACGCAGATGTCCACTGAGAAGTTAGCGCAACCAGGGGAACGCGAACTAACTAGCCGAGGCTTTTTCTGTGCCGCAGTTGCATTTGCGATGATGGGCTTTACCTCAACTTGTTGGGGCCCGATGTTGCCATGGATTGCAGAGCGAAATGATTTATCTATTTCAACCTCTGGTCTTATTTTGGCCGGGTTCACTATGCATACCTTAATTGGAACAGTATTAGTGCAGGTCTTTGGGCCAAAGAAAGATTTAATTTGGTTTATCCAGCGCGGAATTATCGTTGCATTTATTGGCTTTATTGGTGTCGTAACTTTAAATGATTCAGTTCTGCTAACCCTCTCGGGTTGTTTCGCAGGCGTGGGATATGGCGCTACCGGACTTGCGCTGTTACAGCTTTTTACCAGAAGTGGGAATGCTTCACATGTTCGAATGAATTTAGCAAGTGCCGCCACAGGTTTTGGTGCACTAGCTGGCCCGTTCACAATTGGCATGCTTGGATCTTCAAATATTCCAGCCATCATTATTTTAGCAATCGGAACTTCGCTTGTAGCAACTAGATTTCTAACAGGCGCGCAGTGGCGGGTAGAAAAGTTTGACCACAAATCACAGACGAAGCAGAATCAATTTCAATTATTTATAATTTTGATGGCAGTAATCTTTTATTCTGGCCTAGAGAATTCAATTGCTGCCTGGCTTCCGACAATTATTAAGGCCTCAGATGGCACCCTAGAATCCGGGGCTTTGAGTAGCGCCTTCTTCTATCTTTTCTTCTCGCTTGGCCGTTTTATCGGTGTCTATATTGCAAGATACCTCGAACCACATTCAATTATTCTGATCTGCATCCTTGCAACCTTTCTACCCTTCTCATTCGCGATGTTTAGCAGAGATCATATGAGTTTAGGCCTGGCGCTCTGCGGGCTTTTCGTGGGACCAATTTTTCCTAACTCTTCAAGTTGGATTGCCCGTAAAACACCTGGATTTCCACTTGCTACAACGGTTTTGATGTTGGCAATCATGGCCGGCGGATTTATCTTCCCACCAATACTTGGATTTATTCTCGAGTTGGCTGGGATAGATGGTTTCTTGATAGCACTCGCAGCACTTCTAGGACTATCTGCAGCATCCTTTATTTACAGCTACAAATTTTGGCGAAGCTGATACATCTTTAATGCTTATCTAGATTTATCTAGGAACGCCATTCCATTTCCAACCAGTTCGTCTTGCAACACCAGATAATTCAATTCGACCAGCAAGCCAGAGTAAAAGTTCGCCCTGTGATTTATGTGCTGGATATTCTGTTGTTCCAGAGAAGATTCGGTTGATTGCAAATTCTGCTGCTTGATTATCCGGAACAAAATCAATACCAAAGCCTTTTGCTAGGTCATAAGTATGAACACTTACTTCAACAACGCCCATAGCCGCAAAACCAACTGCATCTGAAATTCCATATGCATGCCAAGCGCGGTCACTTGGATCTGAATCTTTTACAACTTTTTCAAGAACTCTTGCTGCGGTTGCAATCATCGGCAAGTATTCAGCAGGGGTTGCTTTCTCTTTCTTTTCAAAGAGGACTGGTTGATAGGTATCAATTCGCTTACCAACAACTTGATATGAATATTCGAGGCAGGCGCGCATGGTGTGAATCGCGGTCTGAGATTGGGTCCAATCTAAATCTGGAGTTTTAATCTCCCAATCCAAATTAACTGTGGGCTGCAACACCTCTGCAAGCTCATCCGCAACTTTTGTGACCCATTTACCTGCGTTCAAAGAATTTTCCATGCCCAAACGATATATGTATATTTTGAATGCGCAAAGATATACGATTCGCAAATGCCTAGCATTTTTGACGAAATTCAAATAAGAGATCTTCTGATTCCGAACCGAATCTGGCTCTCACCAATGTGCCAATACTCCGCTGTCGATGGAATGCCGAACAACTGGCACCTGATTCATCTCGGAAAGTATGCGATGGGCAAAGTTGGCTTAGTAATGACTGAGGCTTCTGGAATTTCTGCTGGTGCCAGATCCACACTTCGCGATACCGGCATCTGGAATGACGAACAAGTTGCAGCTTGGAAGCCAATTGTAGATTTCGTCCACGAGCAAGGATCAAAAATTGGAATTCAACTCTGGCATGCCGGTCAGAAAGGTTCGACAACTGCGCCATGGCAGGGTCAAGATTATGTATCACCAGAGCAAGGCGGATGGCAGGCAGTTGCACCAAGTGAAGTTGCATTTGGAAAGTTGCCAACTCCTAGAGCAGTTACAACTGCTGAAATTAAATCAATTATTGATGACTACCGAAATGCGGCAATCCGAGCGGTGGCCGCTGGTTTTGACGTTATTGAAATCCATGGGGCGCACGGTTATTTGATCCATTCATTCTTATCGCCAATTTCAAATAAGAGAAGTGATGAATATGGTGGAAGCTTTGAAAATCGAATTCGATTTTTACTTGAAGTTGTTGCAGTTATCAGAAGCGTTATTCCTGCAGGAATGCCACTATTTCTGCGGACTTCATCGCACGATTGGGTTGATGGTGGTTGGGATACGAGCGAGAACAGTGAGCTAGCAAAGATTCTGCTCCCATTAGGCGTTGATTTAATTGATTGTTCATCAGGTGGAATCAAAGCTGACATTACTTATCCGGTTGCGCCCGGATATCAAGTTCGGTTTAGCGAAGATATTAAGGTAAGCAGCAAGATGCTGACATGTGCAGTCGGCGTAATCACTGATCCAAAATTTGCACAAGAAATTGTCGAATCCGGAAAAGCTGATGCGGTTATGTTAGGTCGCGAAATGCTCAGAAATCCTAACTGGGTCTTGACTGCGGCCACAGCTCTTGGCGTTGATTTGGAATGGCTAAATCAATACAAGCAGGGCAAGCCAAAGAAAGTTCTGCCATATTAATTTCTTGAAGAACTTTAATTATTGTTCGCATTGCGCAAGGCATTTAGCGACTCCAGGCTCTTCATAACTCTCAAATTTTGAACTAGGATTTCGGAAGAAGCATCAGCCAATTTGGGGGAGCAATGAGTTTAGCTATCGAAATCGAGAAACTTGGTTCAGATTTCTGGAACTGGCGAACTCTGCAACAGCCGAGATCTCATGATGACATTCCTAGACTTGAACGAGTTGCCAACTGGAAACCTGCTTGGTCACCAAGTGATGTTGCTAAATATCGCACTGAGATAAAAGATTTTGAAAATCGCTGGCGAGGAATTGATGTCGGAACATCGAGTTCACTTAAAGTTGATAAAGCTAGCTGGATTGATCATCAATTAATTGGAACTGCTATTCATCGCGTCTACTGGGAACTTGACTACATAAAGATTTGGCAGGAGCAACCTAGGTTCTATATCGATCAAACAATCGGTGTGCTCTTCGATTTGTTGCTTCCTCTCAAAATTACCGAGAAGGAAGTTAAAGAAGCGATATTTATTCTGGGCAATACTAAAGAAATTTTGGACCATGGACGCACAAATCTTGAAGGTAATTCGGTTGGCCCATATGCGACTGTGGCAATTGAGTTGCTTGAAAACATTGAAGAACAAATAATGACAACGGTCAATGAACTTGGAAAATTAGTCAGCGAAAGCCTTGCAACAGAATTAAAGAGTGCGGCTGCTCCTGCGATTACAGCCTTCATTGATTTCAGAGAATGGCTGAAAGAGAACCTCAATTCCATGAAGCCGATTAAGGCCATTGGAAAGGAGAAATATGAGTGGTTCTTTAACAACATAGCGTTGGTTCCCTTCTCGACTAGCGAGCTTCGCTTGATTGGCGAAATTGAATGGGATCGAGCAGTAACCCTTGAACACTTAACTGCTAACAAGTATCGAAATGTTCTGGTTCCACCAATTCCGAAAACCGATGTCGAACAAGTTGCGGACGAGGCAAAGGCTGAACTTCAGGTTCGTGGCTTCTATGAGAAAGAAGGAATTCTCTCTCAGCCAAATTCACTGAAGCATTATTTAACTGCGCCACTTCCTGCATACCTGGCACCAATTAAATGGTTGGGTGTGACTGATGATTTAACTGGGCAATCTCGCGTTGATGAAGATGGATATTCATATGTTCCAAAACCTCACAACCAACTTCCTTATTTTTATGCCGCAAATGCTCGTGACACAAGAGCAGGAATCGTTCACGAAGGTGCGCACTACCAACAACTAGCAATGTCATGGCGACACGAGCGCAAACTTCGCCGCCATTACTACGATTCCGGCGTCAACGAAGGAATCGCTTTCTATAACGAAGAGCTTCTACTAGCTGCCGGCTTATTTGATGACGCGGTTCATTCAAAGACAGTTATGTATAATTTTATGAAGCTTCGCGCAATGCGCGTGATTGTTGATGTGGCCCTTGCTACTGGCGAGATTGATATTCCTACCGCAACCGCATATCTCGAGCGCAAAGTCCCAATGGATCACGGAACTGCCTATGAAGAGGCGGTCTTCTTCTCTTCCTGCCCAGGACAAGCCCTTACCTACCAAATTGGTAAGACCCAGATAATTAAGCTCTTCTCTGATGCGGTCTCAAGAGAACGTGCGAATTCTAAAGATTTCGATATGAAGAAATTCCATGATTATCTCTGGCTAAATGGCAATGTGCCGTTATCACTTTTGCGCTTCGAGTATTTAGATGATCCAAGTGAGATTGCAGCAATCGAAACCGCAAAATCCAAGAATTAAACTTCCAAAACCTAAATCACAAGGAGAATAAAATGAACGCAGATCAGGAATATATC
>CAMCPZ010000033.1 GCA_945876865.1 Bifidobacterium breve
CAACACTCTATGAATCTCGTGGAAGATCGAATCGTGATAATTCGGGGACGAGTAGATAAGCGCGAAGAGCAGGTCAAGATTATGGCCCTGGATTTATCTACACCCGATATCTCGCTTGCACCAACCGGACCGCTAAAAATTTCTATGGATACGGTTCGCTGCACGCCACCAGTTGTAGACCGAATAAAAGAAATTCTCAGGTCTCATCCCGGAAAACGAGAAGTCCATCTCAAACTCGATGATGGTCGCAAGAGCCTGGTTATGAAAATCGGCGATGATTTGCGAGTTACCGCATCGCCAAGTTTGAGCGCTGACCTCAAGGCAATTCTCGGCCCCGACTGTCTGGTTTAGATTAGAATTGGCGAGTGAATCCCACTGCCATTAGAACTGTTGATTTTCGTGGGCGATCTTTATCGAAATTGGGATATCGAACCGAACTGCCTCGTGCAGAACTAGATATCGAATCGGCGCTGATAAGTATTGCTCCAATTCTTCAGAGCGTAAAGAGTGGTTCCGAATCCGCACTCTTAGATTTATGTGAAAAGTTTGATGGTGTTCGTCCAAAATCAATTCGAGTCCCGTTAGCAGAGATTAATTCCGCGCTTGAATCGCTTAAACCGGGTGTTAGACAAGCTTTAGAAGAAGCAATTCGCAGAGTTACAAAAGCTCACACTGATCAATTAAGAAGTGAGATATTTACGCAAGTTGTTGCAGGTGGAGAAGTCACTCATAAACAAATACCGGTAGATCGGGTTGGGCTTTATGTTCCAGGCGGTCGAGCGGTATATCCAAGTTCAGTAATCATGAATGTAGTTCCGGCTCAAATCGCTAAAGTCGCCAGCATCGCTGTTGCTTCACCACCACAAATCGAAAATGGTGGCCTTCCCAACCGAACAATTCTTGCCACATGTGCGCTGCTTGGTATTACCGAGGTTTATGCAATCGGAGGAGCGCAAGCTATCGCGATGTTTGCATATGGAGTCGAAGGTGTTTGCGAAAGCGTTGATGTAGTTACCGGGCCTGGAAATATTTATGTGGCTGCTGCTAAACGAGCATTGCGTGGCTTAGTCGGAATTGATTCAGAAGCGGGACCTACTGAAGTCGCGATAATTGCCGATCAGAGCGCTAATGCCAATGAAGTCGCTGCGGATTTAATAAGTCAGGCTGAACACGATGTTATTGCAGCGGCAATTTTGATTACAGATTCACCAAAATTGGCTGAAGCGGTGCAGGTGGAATTAGGTATAAAAGTTTCAAAGACTAAGCATGAAGAGCGAATTCGAAGCGCGCTCTCCGGAAAGCAATCAGCAATTGTGCTTGTTGATTCGATCGACCAAGGCGTTAATGTAGCAAATGCTTATGCGGCCGAGCACCTTGAGATTCAAACAGTTAATTCAAAGCAAGTCTCGAAGCAAATTAGAAATGCTGGTGCAGTATTTATTGGTCGATTCACACCAGTTTCCTTAGGAGATTATTCTGCTGGTTCAAACCATGTTCTACCTACTGGTGGTTGCGCATGTCATTCAAGCGGGCTCTCAGTTCAAACTTTTCTCAAGGGCGTAAGTTTCGTTGAATATGACGAGAGCGCTTTCACTGAAATTGCAGCAAATGTAATCACACTAGCTAACTCGGAAGATTTACCAGCACATGGTGAAGCTATGAGTGCACGCTTTGAAGGTAAGAAGTAATGGCGATGGAAAATAACCCGGCCTGGCCAAGTTGGCTTCCAATCCGCAGCGAACTTGCAGATCTAAAACCATACGGAGCGCCACAAATTTCTGGCGTTCGAGCTCTGAATACAAATGAAAATCCATATGACTTACCAAAAAAGGTTGTAGCCGAGATGCTCGAAGCACTTCCTCAGGTGTTAGCAAACCTAAATCGCTATCCAGATCGTGACGCAGTTGCTCTGCGCGAAGCGCTAGCCAAATACCTAAGTAAGAGTGCAGGCGCTGTTTTCGGTTCCCGAAATATTTGGGCCGCTAATGGAAGTAATGAAATTTTACAGACCCTGATGCTGGCATGTGGCGGTAGGGGAGCACTTGGATTTACGCCTTCGTATTCCGTGCATCCACTGATTGCAAAAGCCACGGGAACAAATTGGATTTCAGGTGACCGTGAAGCCTCGTTCAATATAGATATAAAAAAATCAATCAAAATGATTTCAGAGAAAGAGCCAGGAATAACTTTTATCACGACCCCAAATAACCCAACTGGAACATCAACTCCTTATGCAGACCTCGAAGAACTAGCGATTGCTTGCAGCGAAGTCAAAGGTTTATTAGTTGTTGATGAGGCTTATGCTGAATTTTCACAGGAAAAGTCGGCTGTAAATTTGATTGCTCAATATCCAAACGTTGTGGTCGTCAGAACCATGAGTAAAGCATTTGCATTTGCAGGTGCCCGAGTTGGATATGCAGTTTGTAATGAAGCGGTTGTTGACGCGATGCTCGTAACCAGATTGCCTTACCACCTAAGCTCTACGACCCAGGCACTTGCCCTGGTAGCGCTAGATAATTCAAAAGCGCTGCTTGCAGAAGTTGATGCGCTAATCGCTGAACGGGATCGAGTAGCAGCCCAACTTACAAAATTAGGTTTTGAAGTATCGCCGAGCAGTGCCAACTTCTTACTCTTCAGTGGATTCAAAGGGGATTCGAAAACTGCCTGGGAGTCATTAGTGGCGGCTGGAATTCTTGTCAGAGATGTCGGACTCAGTGGTTATTTAAGAGTAACTATCGGATTGCCTAGCGAGAATGATGAATTTCTAACGGCTATTGCCGCTCTTAGGTCATAATTAGTTCATCGACATTAGTTGATTAACAAAGGTAAACGGTAAAGAGGAGAAGGATGAGAACAGCACACGTAGCTCGCCAGACGAAGGAATCTAGCGTTGATGTAAAAATCAATTTAGATGGAACTGGTGCGATAGATATTGATACTGGTGTTCCATTTTTTGACCACATGCTCTCGCAACTCGGAAAGCATGCAGGCTTTGATTTAACCGTAAAGACTAAGGGCGATGTTGATGTCGATTCTCACCACACCGTTGAAGATACCTCACTTGCTTTTGGGCAAGCGCTACGTGAAGCTCTGGGAGACAAATCAGGAATTCGTCGCTTCGGTGATGCCATGGTTCCACTAGATGAGGTCTTAGTTCAGGCTGCAGTGGATCTATCTGGAAGACCATATCTAGTGCACCGCCAACCTGAAATTGTTGAACTCATCGGAACTTTCGACACAACACTGGGCCGACATATTTGGGAATCAATTGTCGCTGAAGCACGTATTGCTCTACACGTTCGAGTTTTGGAAGGGCGCAATGCTCACCACGTTTTCGAAGCGCAATTCAAGGCAGTTGCTAGAGCGCTTCGCGATGCATGTGCAATTGACAATCGAGTAAGTGGGATTCCATCGACGAAAGGCGTTCTTTGATTGCAATTCTCGATTATGGTTCTGGGAATTTGCGGTCGGCACAGCGAGCATTCGAAGTCGCATCAGCAAATGTCGTAGTGACTCGTGATGCAAAAACTTGTAGCGAAGCCTCGGCTCTAATTGTTCCCGGAGTCGGTGCCTTTGCGGCATGCATGGAGCAACTGGCTCAGGTCCGTGGCGTAGAGATAATTGCAGATCGAGTAGCAAAGGCACGTCCAATTTTTGGAATCTGTGTTGGAATGCAGATACTTTTCCAATCAAGTAGCGAGAAAAAAGAGACCCAAGGTCTCGGAGTTTTACCTGGAAAGGTAAGTGAATTGAAAGCTCCGGTGCTGCCACACATGGGCTGGAACAGCGTTGCACCTGCGCATAATTCCAAACTCTTTAAAGGCGTAGAAGATCAACCCTTTTACTTTGTCCATTCTTATGCTGCAAAGAATTCCATCCCAGATGCCACAAATACAATT
This sequence comes from Bifidobacterium breve, assembly GCA_945876865.1. Taxonomy (GTDB): domain Bacteria; phylum Actinomycetota; class Actinomycetes; order Nanopelagicales; family Nanopelagicaceae; genus AAA044-D11. The sequence continues at coordinate 3,900 of CAMCPZ010000033.1, forward strand.
ACAAATTATGGCGAAGATTTTTTGGCAGCAGTTGAGAAGGATTTTGTCGTTGCAACGCAGTTTCACCCTGAAAAGAGTGGGGCGGCTGGAGCGAAGTTGATTGCGAATTGGGTAAAAACTCTATGACTCTACCAATCTTGGAAATTCTGCCAGCTATCGACGTCAAAGATGGTCGGGCAGTTCGCTTGGTTCAAGGCGAACTAGCAGCGACTAGCACTTATGGACTTCCAGTTGAAGTTGCAAATGAATTTGTTGCAGGGGGCGCAAGCTGGATCCATTTAGTAGATCTAGATGCCGCATTTGGCACTGGAAGTAATTTTGATTTAATCCAACAAGTCATTTCAAGTGTTGATATAAAGGTAGAGCTCTCGGGTGGTATTCGAGATGATGCCTCACTTGAACGCGCCCTATTGGCTGGGTGCGAACGAGTTAATTTAGGAACCGCAGCAATCGAAAATCCAGATTGGACGGCAAAAGTTATTGCAAACTATGGCGAGAGAATTGCCGTAGGACTAGATGTGCGTGGCCACACCCTCGCTACTCGAGGTTGGACCGAAGCCGGAGGTGATCTCTTCGAGATGATTGCGAAGTTGGATTCTGCGGGTTGTTCGCGTTACATAGTCACTGATGTTAGTAAAGATGGAACTCTCGCTGGTCCAAATTTTAATTTGCTTCGAGAAGTATGTGCTGTAACTAAAACTCCGATTGTTGCAAGTGGTGGAATCGCAGAACTTTCAGATCTGATCGAATTGCGAAGCATGACAAATATTGGGATTGAGGGCGCGATAGTCGGTAAGGCAATTTATTCCGGAGCATTCACACTTGCCCAAGCTTTGGAAGTGGCGACGAAGTGACACTAGCAAAGCGGATTATTCCGTGCCTTGATGTTGCTGGCGGACGAGTCGTCAAAGGTGTGAACTTTAAAGATTTAAAGGATGCAGGAGACCCAGTAGAGCTTGCAAAGAAATATGGCCTTGAGGGCGCTGACGAATTAACCTTTCTTGATATATCGGCAAGTGTGGAAGAGCGAGAGACAACGCTAGAGATTGTCCGTAGAACTGCAGAGCAGGTTTTCATCCCCCTAACAGTTGGTGGTGGAATTCGCAGCGCCAAGAATGTAAACGAATTACTTCGAGCTGGGGCTGACAAGATTTCAATCAACACTGCAGCAATTGCTAGACCAGATTTAATCAATGAGATCTCTGACCGATTTGGAAATCAAGTTCTTGTCCTCTCGGTTGACGCCAGACGTGCACAAACCAAATCTGGATTCGAAGTAACAACTCATGGGGGACGGCAGAGCGCCGGATTGGATGCGTTAGCTTGGATAGAGGATGCAATTCTTAGAGGCGTAGGAGAAATTCTTTTGAATTCGATGGATGCGGATGGCACAAAATCTGGATTTGATATTGAGATGCTGTCAGCCGTGAGAAAGATTTCAAGCGTTCCCGTGATTGCAAGTGGTGGTGCTGGAAAGATTTCTGATTTTGCCGAGGCACTAACTGCTGGCGCCGATGCGGTTCTGGCCGCCAGCGTCTTTCATTTCGGAGAACTTCGGATCTCGGATGTAAAAAATGACTTGGTAAAACGCGGTTTTCCAATTTGCGCGTAAGCCGAAATAGTGGACAATAGGCATATGTCGAAAATCCCACCAGCCATTGCAGAGCGATTTCGTGCGGGCGAATTAATAGCTGCTATTGCTCAAGATTCAGAGTCAAAAGAGGTTCTGATGATGGCCTGGATGAATGAAGAGTCTTTAACTAAAACTTTAGAAACTAAGCGCGCTACTTATTGGAGTCGAAGTCGAAATGCGCTCTGGATTAAGGGCGAAACTTCAGGCCATTACCAAGATTTAGTCTCGCTCTCCTTTGACTGCGACAGTGATTGTTTGCTCTTATCTGTAAAACAAACTGGCGCTGCTTGCCATACCGGAGAGCGCACTTGTTTCCACTCAGAAATAAAGCTCGCATGATTAAAGTTACCCTGCTTTTGATTTCAACTGGAGTGCTTGGTTATCTAATATTTCGTATTTCAAAAAGAGGAATCTCCAAGAAGTATGACCGCAAGCCCGAGAGCGCATGGAGCGCGCTAAATGATGGAATCGACCCAACCGTATGAATAAACTAACTTCTAATCTGACATCAACTAAATATCAGCCCTGGCTCACTCTTGTTTCCAGATTGATTCTTGGTGGTGTTTTATTTGTCGCTGGTGCACTAAAAGTTTCCGACCCCTACGCATCTGCGACTTCGGTTCGGGCATATCAAATACTTCCAGTTGATTTAGCAAATCTCCTTGGGTTTGTTCTGCCTTTTGCTGAGGTTGCGATTGGAATTTTCTTAATACTTGGAATCTGGGTTCGTCTAAATGCGATTGCCGGTGGCGCCTTAATGGTTATGTTCATCATCGCAATCGCTCAGGCCTGGATAAGAGGAATATCCCTCGATTGCGGCTGTTTTGGCAAAGGTGGACTTCTCGAAAGCGAGGAGCTGCCAGTTTGGAATTACACAGTTGAGATTGCACGAGATATTGTTCTCGCAGCATTCGCTTTCTACATATATCGCTTCCCAAAGGGTAAATTAGGTCTCGATAAATAAGCTAAGTAAGGTAAATAAGTCAAATAACATCAAGGAGAGATGAAATGGCAAGTAGTAAATCAGGCGATAAGGGATTACGCGCAATTGTAATTGGAATGATTGTTTTCGTGATTTCAGTGACTGGAATCTTTATTTATTTCGATAAGAAGCCAGCAACAAATGTTTCTGCGCCAGCCTCAATCTCTCAGGCCGACGGATCCGGATTAGTTTTCAACCCTGAGCTGACTAACCAAATAGATATTTGGGAAGACTTCCAATGCCCCGCTTGTCGCAGCTTTACAGCGGTGAATAATGAATACATCAAAAAGATAATTCTGGAGAAGAAGGCAAAAGTTGTTTACCATCCATTGACATTCATTGGTGAGCGGTCAAGCAATGGCGTTAATGAGTCAGTCATCGCCGCAAATGCTGCGGCCTGTGCGATGGATGAGGGCAAGTTCCTCGAAATGCATGAGCTGATTTATCAGAATCAAGGTGCAGAAAATACTGGAAGATATTCCAAGGAATTTATGATTATGCTGGGTATTCAAGCTGGTTTAAGTTCAGCCAAGTATCAAGATTGCGTGAGCAATGGAAAGTATGACGACTGGACGAAGGCATCCGCCTCTTATGCAGCTGTTAAGAATGTTAACTCGACACCAACCGTTTCTGTAAATGGCAAAGAGTTAAGTCGAGAGACTCCTGATAATGATTACAACAATCCAGCAAAATTTCAGGCTGCACTTGCTGTTGCCGGAATTAAGTAACTACTAGGGATTGTTATTAGCAGACCCTAAATGAGGAAATTCATCCCAACTCCGAGTTCGTCAACTTTGGAGTTGGGATTTTTTACTTTTCACTTCTATGCGCTGGCGATCTTGCTAGGAATTTTTGTGGCTGTTTGGGTAACGAAGATTAGGTATAAAGCACTCGGTGGTAATCCAGATGACATAACTGATCTAGCTCTAGTAGTTGTGCCTGCTGGAATTATCGGGGGTCGGATTTACCATGTTCTTACCTCTCCACAGAAATACTTTGGTGAAAATGGTTCTCCGATCCAAGCGCTACAGATTTGGCGAGGCGGGCTGGGGATCTGGGGTGCAATCTCAATCGGCGCTCTTGCGGCATTTATCTTCTTCAAGGTAAAGAGAAATTCACTCTCTTTTTATCAGATGGCTGATGCAATCGCGCCCGGGTTGTTGATCGCGCAGGGGATTGGCAGATTTGGCAATTGGTTTAATGCCGAGTTATTCGGCAAACCCACAACACTCTTCTGGGCACTAGAAATTCCGCGCGAAAGTAGACCATCTGGATTTGAAAATTTTGCGACCTTTCACCCGACTTTCCTTTATGAAGCAATTTGGTGCTTCTTTGTTGCCGCAATAATCATGAAATTAAAGTTTTTCAAAAACTTTTTTAAAGCTGGGACGGTATTCATTTTCTATGTTCTGGCATATTCACTTGGGCGCTTCTTTATCGAATCTATTCGTATCGATGAGAGCAACTTGATCCTCGGGCTTCGACTAAATATTTGGGTATCTGGACTACTGTTTTTCGGAGCACTGACCCTTTTCCTAAGGAGAATTTCAGGAAATACCCAAAAGTCCTAGAGGCAAGAGATATGGTTAGCCCATGGCTTTAGAAGATGTTTATCGCAGGAATGCTAATCATAAAACCCATCGTGCTGGGTGGTTGCGAGCTGCAGTTCTTGGCGCAAACGACGGTCTGGTTTCAACTGCAAGCTTGATGATTGGTGTCTCGGCCGCGCGTGCAGATAATTTTCTAGTCACAGCTGGTGCTGCTGGAATTGCTGCCGGCGCAATGTCTATGGCGGTTGGTGAATACATCTCTGTTAGATCACAGAACGATATTGAAGAGTCAGATCGGTTGTTGGAGATTCAACACCTTGCAGTAGATCCGGCTGGTGAATTAGAAGAGTTAATTGAAATTTATATGAACCGTGGTCTCAATCGAGAATTAGCAACCGAGGTTGCGAAAGCTATGACTGAAAGAGATGCTCTTGAAGCGCATCTTCGTGATGAACTTGGACAGTTTCCGCATACCAAAGCGCGCCCAGTTCAGGCATCGATAGCTTCCGCCCTAAGTTTCACAGCCGGTGGACTTATTCCATTCGCTGGCGCACTCGCACCAACCTTGGGCACGAAGGTCTTAAGCATTATTGGCTTTACCCTCGCTGGACTTATCGGAACTGGGGTATTAAGCGCTCGAATAGCAGGGTCTTCTTACCTCAAAACTACGATTCGCATCTTGATCGGCGGCTCTCTAGGAATGGCAATTACAGCGGGAATTGGCTCACTGGTCCATCTGACAGGTATATAAATCGGGGAGCGATTGCTATCCTTCACCTGTAATATTTAGTTGTTAAATCCTTTGGGCCATTGTCGTCCCGAATCACCTCATAATTTTTGGGAGTTTTCGTGACTTTATTTTCAACGGTGCCATCGGCACAGGGTTTATATGACCCAACTCAAGAGCGCGACTCTTGTGGTGTTGCTATGGTCGCAACGTTAACTAAAAAAGCTTCCCACGAAATTGTCTCTCAAGGTTTAACCGCGCTTCGAAACATGGAGCACCGTGGTGCAACCGGAGCCGAACCAGATAGCGGCGATGGCGCCGGAATTTTGATTTGTATTCCAGATGCGTTCTATCGCGAAGTTATTGATTTCAAATTGCCCGAGGCTGGCAAGTATGCGACCGGCATAATTTTTATCGATAAGTCATTCTCGGATCGTGCGGCTATCGAAGCGATTGCGCATGAAGAGGGTCTTCGCGTTCTTGGGTGGCGGGATCTCCCAATCGATGCAAAATCAATTGGTAAAACCGCGCTATCTGTAATGCCTAAATTTGAGCAGATTTTTGTCGCAGGCATCAATAGTGAAGTTGATTTAGATTTAGAGCGATTAGCTTTCTGCTTTAGAAAGCGGATAGAGCACCGCTTCCCACTTTATGTTCCTTCACTCTCGGTAAGAACCATTGTCTATAAGGGAATGCTTACAACCGGGCAACTTGAGGAATTCTTCCCAGATTTATCTGATGATCGCGTTGTTTCAACACTTGCTCTGGTTCATTCCAGATTCTCAACAAATACCTTCCCTTCCTGGCCGCTTGCACATCCATATCGATTCATCGCGCATAACGGTGAGATAAATACAGTTCGTGGAAACCGCAACTGGATGCGAGCACGTGAGTCTTTGTTGACTAGTGAAATCATTCCGGGAGATTTGAATCGATTATTTCCAATTGTCGATGACTCAAGTAGCGACTCTGGCTCTTTTGATGAAGTTCTAGAACTCCTTTATCTGGGCGGTCGTTCACTTCCGCATTCAGTTTTGATGATGATTCCTGAAGCTTGGGAAAATCATGCAACGATGTCGCAATCAAGAAAAGATTTTTATGCCTTCCACTCAAGCATTATGGAACCTTGGGACGGACCTGCTTGCATCACATTCACAGATGGTCGACAAATCGGTGCGGTTCTAGATCGCAATGGTCTACGTCCATCTCGTTACTGGATAACTAAATCTGGCTTAGTTGTTCTTGCTAGTGAATTTGGTGTTCTGGATTTTGAACCAGAAGAAATTGAGAGCAAGGGCAGATTGAAGCCAGGACGTATGTTCTTGGTTGATACCGAGGCTGGCCGAATCATCGAAGATGACGAGATTAAAGATTCGCTTGCAAACGCTGCTCCTTATGGC